>JAYUBY010000166.1:0-2315 GCA_043740635.1 Alphaproteobacteria bacterium | reverse complement strand
CGCTGGTGCTTGGTTGAGTCAGTCCAACGCGGCTTACGACTGGCTTGCCAACCCCACTCAACCGATTTCGCTCGCCTCCGGCGTCGACACGGTCAAGATTTGGCAATCCTATACTCTTCCCGATACCGCCAATAACCTTATTGTATTTGGCGACCACAACTACGTCGCCGGCAACAATCAGGACAATGTTCTCAAGGCAGAAGCCCCAGGCGACGTGATTTACGGCGGTCGCGGCGATGACGTCTTCATCGGCAGTGGGACTGGAACCACCTTCATCGTGGCCCAGGGCGAAGGCGACAAGGTCATCCAGAACTTCACCGAGGGCGGCGACACACTGCGCCTGATCGGCGGGTCACTCACCAGCTTTGCGGCGGTCAAGGCCGCCATGACCCAGCAGGGCTCCGACGTGGTGCTGAACGACGGCGGGACGATGGTCGCCTTTCGAAACGCTACTCTCGGCCAGTTCCAGGCGTCCGATTTCCAACTGCCGATGAGCGCCACCAGCTTGGGCGCCGCGACCTACAGCGAGGACTTCAACAACCCCGCGACGATCGCGGCGAACTTCACGACGAACTACGGCTATGCCGGATTGGGCCTGAACAGCTTTACGCTGCCGAACAACGCCGAACAGGAAATATATACGAGTGCGAGCTTTCAGGGCACCGCCAGCGCCCCGCTGGGTCTCAACCCCTTCTCTTTCAGCAACGGCGTCCTGACGATCAGCGCCCAGCCGGTCACCGCCGCGCAATCGGCTCAGATGTGGGGCTATCACTATTCCTCAGGCCTCCTGGAATCCAACTTCGCCCAGACCTACGGCTACTTCGAAATCCGCGCAGAATTGCCGCATGGGCAGGGTCTCTGGCCGGCCTTCTGGCTGCTGGGGTCGAACAACAAGGAAATCGATGTCCTGGAGGGGCTGGGCAACGACACCAAGACGGCCAACAACGCCGTCCACAGCCCCGCTGTGCCGGCCCTGGGGAACGCCAGCTTCAACCCCTACGCCACGGGATTCCACACCTATGGCGTCCTCTGGGACAAGCAGCACGTGACGTATTACATCGACGGCACGTCGGTCTGGCAGACGGCCACGCCCGCGGACATGAATTCCCCGATGCGTATGGTCGTGAACCTGGCGGTGGGTGGGAACTGGCCGGGGTCACCGGACGCCTCGACGCCGTTTCCCGCCCAGCTGCGGATCGACTACGTGCATGCCTACGCACTGCCGGACGCGAGCCCCCCGCCCATTCCGACCACCGGCGGGCAGGTGTTCACCGCCACGTCACCCGGCGCGACCCTGGTGGGCACATCCGGCGCCGACACCCTGGTCGCCAGCCAGGGCAGCGACCATCTCACCGGCGGCGCCGGGGCGGACACCTTCGCCTATCGCGCCCTCCCCTGGAGCGCCGGTCACGTCACCGATTTTCAGGTGGGCGTCGACAAGCTCGATATCTCGGCTCTCTACGCCAAAGGCTATGCCGGCTCAGACCCGGTGTCCGACGGCTATGTGAGCTTCGTCTCCGACGGCGCGGGCGGCACAAAGGTTCTGCTCGATCCGGATGGCCCGACCGGCGCCAACACCATCAAGTTTATCATCGCCGACCTAGATGGAGTTTCGCCCAGCGGCCTAACCGCGGCGAACGTGTTTGGCGCGCCCGGCGCAAGCTCGCCACCCCCCCCGCCGGCGCCTCCGCCAGGCGGCGTGGGGCAGGTGCTCACCGCCACGTCGCCGGGCGCGACCCTCGTCGGGACGTCCGGCGCCGACACCCTCGTCGCCAGCCAGGGCAGCGACCATCTGACCGGCGGCGCCGGGGCGGATCATTTTGCTTTCGGCCATCTGCCATGGAGTGCGGGCCACATAACGGACTTCACCTCGGGAACCGATGTGCTGGACCTTCGCGGGCTCTTCGCCGCCATCGGCTATCACGGCGCGGACCCCGTCGCGGACGGGACGCTGCGCTTCGTGTCCAACGGGGCTGGAGATACAAGCGTGATATTCAAGGATCCCGGCAGTCCATGGCCGACTCTGGTGACGACCCTGGACCATGTCGATCCTGCGAACGTTCACAGCGGTGACTGGCTATTTCACTGAGGCCCCCCGGCGCCGCCGGACGCTCAATGAGGTCATCCCTGGTTGGCGTGAAGCTCTCCGCGCTCCCGACCGCGTGGATATCCGATGGTTAGTCCATGAACTGGGAACGACCAGGCTTGGCTCGCGCTGGATGCTCCGGGACGTCACGGAGTCAGTCGTTGCCCCCCTTCCAGCGTTCGTCACAACCTACGAAATCCTGCGCAGCCAGGACTACGTCATGATCACC
>JAYUBY010000165.1:0-8484 GCA_043740635.1 Alphaproteobacteria bacterium | reverse complement strand
CAGTGGACGTAGAACATCGGCGAATGGGTTTTCACCTTCGCCTCGGCGCCGAAGGCCTTGCCGGCGATGAGGCGCGCCCACATGCCGCCGCCCTCATAGGTTGGCAGATCGTCAGGGCCGTGGTGGGCGAAGGCCGGGTCCGTCTCCTCCGCCTCGGTCGGCAAGGCGACCCAGGCCTGGATCCCGTTCATGGTCCCGCCGTGGGCGCGCAGGTCCTCGAAGCGTTCGGAATGGGTGATGCCGCCGTCCGGCGGTCATCCAGTTGACCTCGCCCGGCCGGACCATCTGAGTGGAACCCACGCTGTCGCGGTGGGTCATCGATCCCTCAAACAGATAGGAGACGGTAGAGAGCCCAATGTGCGGATGCGGGCGTACGTCAACCGTGCGCGGGAAGCCGGCCTGGAAGGTCGGCCGGGCCCATGTGGTCGAAGAAGATGAAGGGCCCGACCAGCCGGTGCGAATGAAAGGGCAGGACACGTCCGACCTCGAAGCCTCCCAGATCCCTGCGCCTTTGATCGATGACGAGTTCGATCATGAGTGTCTCCTGGCGTCAGCTTTGCGAGCTTACATAGGGGCTGATCAGACCGAGTGGGGCGGCGGTGGTATTTTTTACCGAGCGGATGACAATCCGGCTTTCGATATTCGACACCAGGCCCAGCGACAGGATCCGCTCGCGCAGGAAGTCGTCGAAGGCGTGCATGTCTCGGGTGACTACCCGCAGCTCATAGTCGGCCGAGCCGGTAACGGTGGCACATTGCACGACCTCCGACAGCTTTGTGATCGCTGTCTCGAATGCGTCGAGGTTGTCCCGGGTCGGCAGGCTGAGTTTGACTGTGCAGTAGACCTCGAATCCTAGGCCCAGCTTCTCGCGATCTAGGATAGTCACGCGACGCTGGATGACGCCTGCGTCTTCCAGCCTTTTGATCCGCCGCCAGCACGGACTGGAGGACAATCCGACCCGCTCGGCGATCTCGGCGACCGACAGACCGGCGTCATGCTGGATCAGATCCAGGATCTTGGCATCGACGGCGTCAAGGACCTCAGGCACGTTTTCCACCCTCTGCAGCGCCTTATGGGCGTTGTTCGTGCCCCGAAACCGACGGTCGAGGGCACGCTTTTAGCAAGCAATTGCGGCATACTTATATGATCTTCTAAAGGACGCGCGAGGGGCAGAAGGAAGAAAATTGCGATGCGGCACGCCGAAGTGACGCTCGACGACAAGTTTCTGCTCACGGAAGGCCGGGTTTTCATCACCGGTGTGCAGGCGCTGTTACGAGTATTGATCGATCAGCATCGCTTGGATCAGGCTGCGGGATTGCACACAGCGGGATTCGTTTCCGGCTACCGCGGCTCGCCGCTGGGCGGTCTCGACCAACAGGCCGGCCGCGCCAAGAAATTCCTGCAAGCCGCTGATGTGGTTTTCAAGGAAGGCGTCAATGAAGACCTGGCCGCCACCGCTGTCTGGGGCAGTCAGCAGGCGAACCTCTTCCCTGAAAGCGCCAAGTTCGATGGTGTCTTTGGCATGTGGTACGGCAAGGCTCCGGGCGTCGACCGCACGGGCGACGCCTTCAAGCATGCTAACTTCGCGGGCGTCTTTCCTAAGGGGGGCGTCCTGGCGGTGGCCGGCGACGACCACAATTGCAAATCCTCGACACTGCCGTCGCAATCGGAGTTCGCATTCCAGGACTTTGAGATGCCGGTGCTTTCGCCGGCTGACGTGCAGGAGGTGCTGGACTTTGGCCTTTTGGGCTACGCAATGTCGCGCTATTCAGGCCTCTGGGTCGGCCTGATCGCGCTGGCCGACACTATGGACTCGGGCGTCACCATCGACGTCAGCCTGAACCGTCATCAGTTCGTCCTTCCCGAGAATTTCCGCATCCCCGCCGGTGGGCTCGGCATTCGCCTCAAAGACCAGCCGCTCGACAAGGAACGTCGGCTCCGCACCCAGAAGATCCCTGCCGCGTTGGCGTTTGCCCGCGCCAATCGGATCGACCGCGTTATGCTGGGCTCCTCGCGTCCGCGGCTTGGCATTGTTTGCCAGGGACAGGCCTATAAGGATGTGATTGAAGCCTTCGCGGCCATGGGTATCTCGTCAGCCGAGGCCGCCGACCTGGGCGTTGCGATCTACAAGGTCGGAATGCCATGGCCTCTTGAGCCGCAGGGCATCCGAGCCTTTGCCGCCGGCCTCGAGACCATGATGGTCATCGAGCACAAGCGCCCACTGATCGAGACCCAGGCCCGCGCTGCGCTCTACGAACTGCCTGCCCACGCCCGGCCGAAGATCATCGGCAAGGTGGATGAACAGGGCCACCCGCTACTCTCGGAGATCGGCTCACTGTCGGTCGCCGAAGTAGCCTTGGCCATTGCCGACCGACTTCCGCCCGGCCCGCATATGCAGCGAGTCCACGACTACCTGGCCCGTGTGTCCGCCGCCTCCATGGCCGCCGTCACGCTGAGCGCCGATCAGCAACGCAAGCCTTTCTTCTGCTCCGGCTGCCCGCACAACACGTCGACCCGCGTGCCGGATGGCTCGCGCGCCCTGGCCGGCATCGGCTGTCACTATATGGCCAGCTTCAACGATCCCTCGACGGACCTCAACAGCCATATGGGCGGCGAAGGCCTCTCCTGGGTCGGCGCTTCGCCCTTCACCAACGAGAGCCACGTCTTCGTCAACCTGGGCGATGGCACCTATAACCACTCTGGCTCGCTGGCGATCCGGGCCGCAGTCGCCGCCAAGTCGTCGATGACCTATAAGCTGCTCTTCAACGACGCTGTCGCCATGACCGGCGGCCAGGCGGCAGAGAGCGGCTTCTCACCCGCCCAAATCACCCGCCAGCTCCACGCTGAGGGCGTCGAGAAGATCGTCATCGTTGCCGCTGAGCCCGAGCGCTACCAGAACGTGACCGATCTTGCGCCCGGCGTAGAAGTTTTCCCGCGCTCAGAACTCATGGAAGTGCAGAAGAAACTGCGCGAGACAGCCGGCGTCACGGTCCTGCTTTATGACCAGGTTTGCGCCACCGAAAAGCGCCGCCGCCGCAAGCGCGGCACCATGGACGCCGCGCCGAAGCGGGTAATGATCAATCCGCTGGTCTGCGAAGGTTGCGGCGACTGTTCGAAGACTTCGAACTGCGTGTCCGTGGAGCCGCTCAACACCGAATTCGGCCGTAAGCGGAAGATCAACCAGTCGTCGTGCAATCAGGACTATTCCTGCCTTGATGGGTTTTGCCCATCCTTCATCACGCTTGAGGGCGCTGAGAACCCGCATCGCGAGGCCATGCCGGCGCTCACCGCCGAGTCCACCCCGCTGCCGGTATTTCAGCCGCTGGAAGGCGTCCGGAATATACTGTTCACAGGGGTCGGCGGGACAGGCGTCACGACAGTCGCCTCCATTCTCGCGATGGCTGCCCATGTGGATGGTCGCGCCAGCTCCGTCGTTGACATGACGGGCCTAGCGCAAAAGGGCGGGGCGGTCTTCAGTCACGTCCGGATCGGCGAGACGGAAGACACTGTCGTCGGCGGCCGAGTGCCTGCCGCCAGCACCCACGTACTGATCGCGTGTGACTTGCTGTCCGCCGGCGGGGCCGATGCGCTATCACTTTACGCAAAGGATCGCACCATAGCCGTGGGAAATGCCGACTTCGCGCCCACAGCGGACTTCGTCACCGATCGCGACGTCCGTTTCGACGCCGACAACCAAGGCAAGCGCTTGACGGCGGCGGTGAAGTCATATGACGCCATGCCGGCTCAGAACCTGGCCGTAAACAACCTCGGCGACGCCATCTACGGCAACATGATCATGCTGGGCTTTGCCTGGCAGAAGGGCGTGATCCCGATCTCCAGCCGCGCACTCTACCGCGCCATCCGGTTGAACGGTGTCGACGCCGAGACCAACCTCCAGGCCTTTGAGCTTGGCCGCAAGGCCGCGCACGATCCGGCGGAGCGTGGCAAGCGCGAGGACGATGTCCCTACGCCCGAGACCATGACTTTGGATGACCTGATCGCCCATCGTGCGAAGGAGTTGACCTCCTACCAGAGCGCGACCTACGCCCGCCGCTACCTCGATCGGGTGGATCAGATCCGCAGCGCCGAGGCGAAGCTGGATTCCGAAGCTCTGACCCGCGCAGTCGCCGTCAATCTCTACAAGTTGATGGCCTATAAGGACGAATACGAGGTCGCTCGTCTCTATACGGACGGTCGATTCCAGGCCTATCGCAACGAGACCTTCCGGGGCGGCAAGACCAAAGTCTGGCTCTCCCCGCCGCTGGTCGCACGCAAGGGTAAGGACGGCCGCCCGCAAAAGATCGCCTTCGGTGGCTGGATGCTCGACTCTGCCTTTCCGTTGATGGCGAAGATGAAGGGGCTACGCGGCACCGCGCTCGATCTTTTCGGCTACACCGACGAACGCAAGATGGAGCGCGAGCTAATCCGCGAATATGCGGCGAGCCTCTCCAAGCTGTCCTTGGGCCTTTCAGCCCAGCGGCTGGGCACCGCTGTCCAGATCGCCTCCGTCCCGCAGAAAATCCGCGGCTACGGCCATATCAAGGAGGCGTCCGTCGGCCCCGCCAAGGCTGAGGAAAAGGCGCTTTGGGCGCGATGGGAAAAGCAAGGAGAGACGGTGTTGGTCTCGGCCTGAGGGGTTACCGCCACGTGGTCCAGGTCAGCCCGACCCAGACGCTCCTGCACAACGAGGCGGCGCGACCGCGTCAAAACGCGCCGACTACGGGAGGTTCGAACTGACGTTGTTGAAGACGCCAGATAGCTTATTGCCCATAGCGCCAAGCGCTACGACCAACACCACCGCGACAAGCGCTGCGATCAATCCGTATTCGATAGCGGTCGCGCCAGACTGGTCCCGGGCGAAGCGCGAAAGGAACCTGGACAACGGACCACTCCTTTTCATTTCCACAGTCAGTTCTGCCCAAGGCCTGTTCAAACCTTGGTCGTGAATAGCGGTATAAGAACGTTATAAATTTAACAGGGCATGAATTTTCCTCAAACAATTCATAAACATAGTAAATACTCGAACAAGCATATTTGGACGCGGCCGGCGGAGTGGCGGCCCAACTCTTCCATTAGGGGAAATCACTCGCCCTTGTAGAGGACCGCCACTAGGAGTGGGGAACTTAGCGACCTGTGAGTCGGGCAGTTGCTTTGAGTGAGGCCGTGAGCATGAAAATCGTAGCGTCAAAGCGCCTGTTGGCGATCGCCGGCTGCGCCTTAGCGCTGATAGCCGTCGCGCCCTCCGTGGCCAGCGCCGATGTGGTCTGGACGGTGACTGGAGCCTTCGATGACGGGGGCACGCTCAGCGGGTTCTTTGACACCAACGTCTATGGGTATCTCAGCGGGTTTAATCTACAGACCACGACCGGCACCTCTGACGTTGCCTTCGACTACAATGCGTCGGACAGTTACTATTCCAACGGGACGTTCTACGTGGACGCCCAGCCCGGCTACCAAAGCGATTTGCATCTGCAGTTCGCCAACAGTCTCAGCGTCGCCTCAGCCAACAACACGATTCAGGGCGGCCACGCCGGCCCGTCGTGGGAGTGCCAGGGCTCCTACGGCTGCTACCTTCCGAGCGGCGGCTCGATCCGCTACCTAACCAGTGGCTACGCCAGCACAGGAGCTGTTCCTGAGCCGGCCGCTTGGACGATGATGATCGTGGGCTTCGGCGGTATCGGCGCAGTGCTCCGTCGGCGTCGGATCGCCTCGGCGGCGCTAGCCTAAGCCGCACCCACCCACTGAATTAGACTTTTTTGCAGGAGTCCTGGCGTGGAACCGGCTGAATGCGCCGATCACGCCGGCCGGACCCGTAGGCTGCAACTGTGCGGAGCCGTCGGCGGCTAGGCTCCTGGTCTCCTCACCGCCGCTCGCACGCCCTCCCACATAGCTGCCCGCGCCACACTGAATTCCTTTCCCGTGGGTTTCGGCCAGGCGGCGTTCTGCACAACAATCAGGTGTTCCTTCGGAAAGGTCGTCACCGACTGGCCAAAGATGCCGATACCGGAATAGCTGCCGCTCTCTTGAATCCACCAGAAATAGCCGTAGCCGCCAGGCGCCTTTGTGTCGTTGTCGATCTCGCGCTTAGTAGCCTCGGCAACCCAGCCCTTTGGCACAATTCGCTTCCCGTTTGCGATCCCGTCGCCAGCAATAAACAAGCCTAATCGACCGTAGTCGCGAAGCGTCATGGAGATGCAGCAACCACCGCGTTCCTGTTCGCCCGGATCGGTCATCCAGATGGCGTCCTGCTCCATGCCATAGGGCTTCCAGATCTTCTCCGAGGCATACTGCGCCAGGCTTTTGCCCGTGGCCTTGGAAACCAGTATGCCCACCAGATCGGTCTCGCCGGTGTTGTAGTGGAAGGTTGTCCCGGGTTCGTGCTCCCGAGGCAGCTTGCGCAGGTAGCTGACCATCGGATTGATGCCCGGCTCAGTCACCGACCCACCGGCCTTGGCGACGTCGGAGTTTGGGTCGAGGTAGTCCTCGTTCCACTTCACGCCTGAGCTCATCATCAGCATCTGGCGGACGGTGACGCCATCATACGCCGAACCCTTCAAGTCGGTGACGTAGTTGGTGACGGGATCGTTCAGGCTCTTGATCTTGCCGTCCTGGATCGCGGCGCCGACAAGGGTCGAGGTCACCGACTTGGCCACCGAGAATGAAGTCCAGCGGTCGGTTGGCTTGCGGCCCAGGCCGTATTTCTCCAGCACGATCTTTCCGTCCCTCAGGACAAGAAGGCCGGAGACGCGATAGGCTTTCATGTACGCGTCGACGGTCCAGCTCTTGCCGGCGTAGTCGAAGGTCGGATCGATCTGCTGAGTGGCTACGGGCAGGGGATGTACGGTCTTTCCACGCGCGATCGTGTGGGTCTTGAAGATGTGCTCGATGTCGCGATAGCCCTTGGCCTGCTCCTCGCCCTTCCAGTCCAGGATGCTGGCGATGGCCGCCGGCCGGGATGGGTCAATGGAAACCTGAGCGTGGGCCGCGACTGCACTCAGCGCCAAGGCCGCGGCGGTCGCCCACATCAAGCTCTTCATGCGCATCTCCAAGTTTGCGGCGAAGCTATCCGAGGGCGCAGGCGCTTCCAATGGCCCGCCTTCCACGCTAGGCGAGGTCTATGGCCGATTTCGACTTCGATGCGGTGGTCGTGGGAGCAGGCGCCGTGGGCTTGGCCTGCGGCTACGCCTTGACCAAACGCAACCTCGTCGTCGCGGTGCTCGAGAAGGAAGGCGCCATTGGCCAGGGTGTCTCCTCGCGCAATTCCGAGGTTGTCCACGGGGGCCTTTACTATCCGACGGGGTCACTGAAGGCCCGCCTTTGCGTCGAGGGGCGGCGCTCGCTCTACGCCTTTCTCAAAGCGCGCCACGTCGATTTCGATCGATGCGGAAAGCTGGTCGTGGCGACAAATATGAACGAGGTCGGTCGCCTCAGTTCGATCTTTGAACAGGCCCGGACGAACGACGTCGAAGGCATGGCGGAACTCACCAAGGCCCAGGCTCTGGCGCTGGAGCCACTGCTGAATTGCGAGGGCGCGTTGATTTCGCCGGAGAGCGGTGTCTTCGACAGCCACGGCTACATGCTGGCTTTGCAGGGCGAGATCGAGGCCGGCGGCGGGGCTGTGGTCGTCTCGACACCGTTCGAAGGGGCGACCCCATTGGAGGGTGGCGGGTTCACGGTCCACGCCGGCGGAGAGGAGCCCTCCCAGGTCACCTGCCGCTACCTGGTCACGGCGCCGGGTCTGTCCGCCCAGGCTGTCGCCTCGACAATCGAAGGCTTCCCAGTCTCCAGTATACCCAAGGGCCACTACGGCAAGGGCATCTACTTCCGCCTGGTGGGCAAGGCCCCCTTCGCTCGATTGATCTATCCGCCGCCGATGCATGGCGCACTCGGCACCCACTACCGTCGCGACCTCGGTGGCCAAGCGGTGTTCGGGCCGGACCTGCATTACGTCGACACCCTCGACTACAGCGTCGACCCCGCCGCCGAGCCGGACTTCGCGCAGTACATCCGCAAGTTCTGGCCGGCCCTACCTGACGGCGCACTTACCCCCGACTACGCCGGCATCCGCCCGAAGCTTCATGGTCCCGACGAGCCTCAGCCGGATTTCCAACTCGATGGCGTCGACATCCACGGTCTGCCAGGCCTGATGGCCCTTTTTGGTATCGAGAGTCCCGGCCTGACGTCGTCGCTGGCGATCGGTGACGAGGTGGCCAAGCGGCTCGGACTTTAGCCCGTTCTTGCGCGCCGGCTCGCGTCGCGCGAGATGAGAGTCGTAGTTTGTGGAACCCACATGACGCTGCGAATGTTGACGGTCCTGGCCGTGGCAGCAGCTGCGAGCGCGCCCTCCGACCAAGGCCAGCCAACCGCCGCTTATGATCGATTGTGTTGAAAAAGTCCGGCGAATGATCTGCACGCGCAATCCTGATGCTCTCCTCGAAATCCCGCATCAACAAAATCAATTACTTAGGATTTCGCAATTGCGTT
>JAYUBY010000164.1:0-5952 GCA_043740635.1 Alphaproteobacteria bacterium | reverse complement strand
CCTTCGAGCATGGTCTGGATCTGATAGGCGGTGATCGGATCGATCAGCTGGTCGCCGGCGGGCGCCATTTCCGGCCCGTCGGCGCCTGAAAAGTCGCTCGCGCAGGTCGGACACTCGCGCTGGTCATTGCGGTAAAGCAAGGTCCCGTCGCGGTTCTCCACAAGTTCGATCAGATGTGGCGTGACCTTGCGTCCGCCGTTAACGAAAGAGGCATACGCGCCGGTCATCCGAAACGGCGTGGTCTCCCCGGCTCCCAAGGCCATGGCCAGGACCGGATCCATCTTGTCCACCACGCCAAAGCGCTTGGCGGTATCGACGATCCGGCGCATGCCGACCTGCTGGGCGATGCGCACGGTCATGGTGTTGAGCGAAAGTTCAAGCCCGCGGCGGAACACCAGGGGACCCAGGAACTTGTGTTCATAGTTTTCGGGCTTCCAGTCTTCGCCATTGAAGCCCCTTAGGGTGATCGGTGCGTCCATCACCACGCTGGCCGGGGTGAACTGGCCGCTCTCCAAGGCGGTCGCGTAGACGAAAGGCTTGAACGATGAGCCGGGCTGGCGATAGGCTTGGGTCGCGCGGTTGAAGTTCGACAGAGAAAAACTGTAGCCGCCCATCATCGCCAGAACCCGCCCGCTGTTGGGCTCCATGGCGACGATCGCGCCGTTGACGAGGGGAATCTGGCGCAGACGCCAGCCGCCGCCGTCGGCCGCCTCGACGAACACCAGATCGCCGACGCCCAGCCACCGCCCGGCGCGGGCCCACGCCACGTCCTTGGCCACGATCAAACCGGTCGAATTATCGTCGGCCAGTTGCACTGTCACGCCGCCGCCGACCTGGGTGACAACCGCCGCGCGCCAAAGCTTGCGTTCGGATGGCGGGGTCTTGTCCAGCGCCGCCGCTTGCCAGCCGGTGGTGATCGCCACATGCCCCCAGGCGCCGCGCCATCCATGCCGATGGTCATAGGTCTCCAGCCCGTCCATCAGGGCGATCCGCGCGGCTGTTTGCAGGCGCGGGTCAAGGGTGGTGCGCATATAGTAGCCACCCTTGTTGAGATCGGCGCCGACCGACTTGAGCTGCAGGGCCTGCCGCCGCGCTTCATCCACGAAATAGTCGGCGTCATGATATTTGCTGCGCGCCGGCGCGGTCTCGACCTTGAGATCCTCGGCCATGGCCGCCTTGGCCTCGGCGGGCTTGACCCAACCCAGCTCGGCCATGTTCTCCAGGATCATATTGCGCCGACGAAGGGCGGCGGCCTTCTGCTTGATCGGCTGATAGTTGTCCGGCCCCTTTGGCAAGGCGGCCAAGTAGGCGCACTGGGCCAGACTGAGATCGGAAATCGACTTACCGAAATAGTTATAGGCCGCCGCGCCGACGCCGTAGGAGCGATAGCCCAGCCAGATTTCATTGAGGTAAATCTCAAGAATCTGCGTCTTGCTGAGAGTCTCCTCCAGCCGCGTGGCGAGCACGGCTTCCTTCAACTTTCGGCCGACCGACACCTCGTTGGTCAGGGCGACATTTTTGGCCACTTGCTGGGTGATGGTCGATCCGCCCTCGGGCCGCTTTCCCTGAAGAACGTTGAACACGTCCTTGATCATCGCCCGCGACGCGCCGCCGACGTCCACGCCGCCGTGCTGGAAGAAATTGTGATCCTCCGCCGCCAGGAAGGCGTAGATCAGCTGCGGCGGCATTTGATCGTAGGGCACATAGATGCGCCGCACTTTGGAAAATTCGCCGATCAACGTGCCATCCCAGGCATAGACCCGGGTTGCCGTCGGCGGATGATAATCAACAAGTTGCGACGCGCTGGGGATTTGGTGAAACAGCACGGCGATGTAAACGCCTGCCGACACGCCCGCCGTCAGGGCCGCGGCCAATATGGCGAGCCCGGCAATGGCTATCCGACGACCAAAGGGAATCAAAACCAGCGGACCTCCGCGGATCGCACGCTCCGCTGACGCGATGCTCTAGCAACCTTCGCTCAGGGCGCCAACACGCATGGTGCGAGATGACGTGAGACGGAATCGCCTCGTGTGTGAATCGTGCATTAGATTCAAAAGTATAGAGCTCGATTCAGACGTCGAAACGACGTCATCATGCTCAATGCGAGACTACGATTGCGCCGCCAGTTCCGTGGGGGCGGCGAAATAGCCATCGATAGCGGCGGCGACGCCGTCCATCAGCCGGCGGCGTTGCGCCGCGTCCGTGAGGCGCGCCTCGTCTGTGGGGTTGCTGATGAAACCCATCTCCAGCAGGGCGGCGGGCACGTCCGGCGCCAGGAGGACGAAATAACCGGCGTCCCGGTGCGTTCGCGGCAGCAGATCAACCCGATCGGATAAATGTTCGACGAGCAGGCCGGCGAAGACCGACGAGCGGTTGCGGGTGCTGTTCTGGGTAAGGTCGAGCAAGATCTGGCCCACCGCCGGATCGGATCGCCTGCCTGTATTGTTGAACCATTCATGGCTTCCCAGCACGGTGTTGACCCGCGTCTCCCCGTGGTCGGACAGGGTGTAGATGCTCGCGCCGTGTGTGGTGGGATCGGCGCCGGCGGAATCGGCGTGGAGGGATAAAAACAGGTCCGCGCCGGCCTTGCGGGCGATCTGTACGCGCGTTTCAAGCGGGACGAACACATCCGACGAGCGGGTCAGCACCACCTTGTAACGTCCCGACCGTTCGAGACGGGATTTCAGCGCCAGGGCGGCAGCCAGGGTGACGTCCTTTTCGTTGTGGGTCTGGCTCTGCGCGCCCGGATCATGGCCGCCATGACCGGCGTCGATGACGATCACCTTGACCAAACGCGCCGCGAGGGCACGCGGATGGGATTTCACGGCGTGTGTCAGTTTCGGCTCGGCGCCCGTGGCCGTGTCGGCAACGACCGGCTCCGCCCGCGTCACATCGACCACCAGGCGCCAGTTCGTGGCCCCGAGCGACGGCGCCAGCAGAAATCGGTGGGCGACTTTCTCGCCGTCCGCCAGCTCCAGGACCAGGCGCGCGCCGGTTTCGCCCGGAAGCAAACGCCAGGATTTGATCCCGCCATGACCGTTTCCCTGGACAAGGTTGCCGATATCGAGCGGCGACAACGCGATGGTGGGGTGCTTGGCCGGGTCCGCCGAAGCAACCAGCCTGGACGAGACGGCGCCGTCCAGATCGACCACCAACCGCGTCGTCGCCGCATCACCGCCGAACCGGACACCCAAAACCTTGGTGATCTGCGAGATGCCGGCCGGGTCGGCCGCCAGATCGGAAGATTGGGCGAAGGCGGTGGGCGCGCCGGCGCCGGCGAGCAGGACCGCCGCAATCGCCCAGACTCCCCAACTCCGCCCAAACCAGGTCGCGTCCACGCCCATTTTCGCCCCTTACAGCCGACACGCGCCTGAGCGAATCAGGGGCATATGCTGCAGGGAAAATGGACAAATCGTTAAGATGAACGATAATTCCGCGCGCGGGCGACGCGAACCGGACGCTTCCCTTTCGCCCGCCCTTCGCCTAGTGTGCTTCCCGCGCATGCGCCGTCTTTACGACTTATCGCGACGTTGCGCGCCCATAGCGTCGGGCAAACGCCTTTACGGCCAAAGACGCCGCCATCCGAACCGCGCCTCTCGAATCCTTGAGCGCGACCCTTAGAGAACAACCCATGGGCTGTGCCGCCTTCGTTTCGATTTTGACCCTGCCAGCCGCCGCCGTCACCGGCCGCGCGGCCCATTCGGTCAAGATCGCGTCGTGCGTGCGCGCCCGCATTCGGCGCCCGGACCTCAGGTCCGCGTCGCGCCACGGAGAAACGATATATGTCGAAGAAAATGTTGATCGACGCCGCCCACGCCGAGGAAACGCGGGTCGTCGTCATGAACGGAAACCTAGTCGAGGAATTTGATTTCGAGAGCCGCGCCAAAAAGCAGCTTCGCGGCAATATCTATCTGGCCAAGGTCACCCGGGTCGAACCCAGCCTGCAGGCGGCGTTCATCGAATACGGCGGCAATCGTCACGGCTTTTTGTCGTTCAACGAAATCCATCCCGACTATTACCAGATCCCGCACGCCGACCGCGAAGCGTTGATGCGCGAAGCCGAGGCCGACGGCGAGGACGACGATCACGCCGCCGCCAACGGCTCCGAGGACCATACCGAGGCCCTGGGCGGCGATGACGACGACGAGATGGACGAAGAGGTCGCCCGCCGCCGTCGCCGGCTGATGCGGCGCTACAAGATCCAGGAGGTCATCAAACGCCGCCAGATCATGCTGATCCAGGTGGTCAAGGAAGAGCGCGGCAATAAGGGCGCGGCATTGACCACCTATCTCTCCCTCGCCGGGCGTTATTGCGTGCTGATGCCCAACACTGATCGCGGCGGCGGGATCAGCCGCAAGATCACCACGGCCACCGACCGCAAGCGCCTGCGCGGCATCGTCGCCGATCTCGACGTACCGCAAGGCATGGGATTGATCGTGCGCACCGCGGGCGCCAAGCGCACCAAGGCCGAGATCAAGCGCGACTATGAATATCTGTCGCGCGCCTGGGGCAATATCCGCGACACCACCCTGCACTCGATCGCGCCGGCCCTGATTTACGAGGAAGAAGACCTGGTCAAACGCGCCATCCGCGATCTCTACGACAAGGATCTCGAAGGGATCTGGGTCGAGGGCGAAGCGGGCTTCCGTGATGCGCGCGATTTCATGCGCATGCTGATGCCTTCGCAGGCCAAGAAGATTCAACTCTATCGCGGCGGCGCGCCTCTGTTCGTGACGCACAAGGTCGAAGGCCATCTGGCGCAGATCTATTCGCCGACCGTGCCGCTCAGGTCCGGCGGCTATCTGGTGATCAACCAGACCGAGGCCCTGGTCGCCATCGACGTCAATTCCGGCAAGGCCACGCGCGAACGCAATATCGAAGCGACCGCGCTGAAAACCAATCTTGAAGCGGCCGAAGAGGCGGCGCGGCAGCTGCGCCTGCGCGATCTGGCCGGTCTGATCGTGATCGACTTCATCGACATGGACGAGGCCAAGAATAACCGCGCCGTGGAAAAGGTACTCAAGGACTGCCTGGCGTCGGACCGCGCCCGTATTCAGATGGGCCGAATTTCCTCCTTCGGCCTGATGGAGATCAGCCGGCAGCGACGGCGCAGCGGCATTCTGGAAGGCACGACGCAGATCTGCCCCCATTGCGGCGGCGCCGGACGCATTCGTTCCGTGGAATCGAGCGCCCTGGCCACTCTGCGCGCGGTGGAGATGGAGGCCCTGAACGGCGGCGGCGAGGTCGTGGTGCGCGTGCCGCGCGACGTCAGCCTCTACATTCTCAATCACAAACGCGAATACCTCACCCGGCTTTTGCAGACGCACGGCCTGTTCGCGCTACCTGGCGATCCACCATGCGGCCGAGGCCATCACAGCGCACCGACTGGTGGTGGATGCCGCGCAGGGCATTGCCCGGCGCAGCGGCGACAGCCGCTGGCGCCTGATCGGCATGGAAATCCAGGATCGCTCGGGTGATGAGCCGGTCGTGCCGTCGCTTCAAGCGTGGGCCGACACGGAAGGACTCGACGGCTGGAGCGAAGCCGAGCTGCAGGATATGTACACCGAGCAATTTGGCCTGGGCGATCCGCGTGCCGCGCGTCGGCGCGCGCGCAACACGCGATTGCGCAAGCGGCGCATCGAGTTGATTGCCCACCTGCACAGCCAAGCGCAGACGCCGCCCTCGGTGCACGACCTGCTGGCGGGGTGGTTGCCCGCTGCGCTGGTGCGGGCGCTGATGAATGCCGGTGACATGACCCTGGGCGACTTGCAGCGGCGTATTGCCGGGGGCGGGCGCTGGTATGGGTTTCTACCGGCGTATGGGCCGGTCAAGGCCAGGCGGTTGGGCGACTATTTGCAGTTGCTGCTGGGTGCCCCAGCGGCGTCGCCAGTGTTTGCACTGCAGGGGAGCGTGAGTGCAAGTGCAGCAAGCCAGTTGTCGGGACAGCAGGGC
>JAYUBY010000163.1:0-9186 GCA_043740635.1 Alphaproteobacteria bacterium | reverse complement strand
CCGCACCGTCGGCTTTCGGCAGCACGCGACGCCCCAGCGCCACAACCGTGTCGGCGGCCACGACGTAGTCGCTGCTCTGCCGTGCGGCCACCACCTCGGCTTTTTCACGCGCCAATCGCAGCGCGAGGCGACGCGGTGTCTCATCTTTCAGTGGGGATTCGTCGACCTCGGCAGCATCGACGGCATCGGGCTCGAGCCCAATTTGGCGCAGAAGGTCAAGCCGCCTTGGACTTGAGGAGGCCAGCACCAGTCGCGGCGGCGTTTGCGGCACGGGGCCGGGCGCGTCTAGCGGACACGGAAAGTGATGCGGCCCTTGGAAAGGTCATAGGGCGTCATCTCCACGAGCACCTTGTCGCCGGCTGACACCCGGATACGATTCTTGCGCATCTTGCCAGCGGTGTGAGCGATGATCTCGTGGTCGTTCTCAAGTTTCACGCGGAAGGTCGCGTTGGGCAGGACTTCGCTCACCGTACCCGGAAATTCCAACAATTCTTCTTTCGCCATGCAGGCTCCAAACTGAGAATAAAATGACGGCTCGCGCCTTTACGTCAGGCAGCGAGCCGTGGATAGCGCCTGAATTATAGCGCACCGTCTGGGGCAAGGTCGATGGGCGAAGGACCAAGACCGCTGAACCGCTCCGCGATCCGCGTCGCAAGCGCGTCTCGCACCGCGCGATAGGCCGCCAGCCGAGCCTCGCGCGACCCGTCTGTCAGGGTCGGATCCTGCGTAGGCCAGTACTCAATATCGGCAGCACGTCCGCGCGCCAACTCAACGGAGCGGTGCTGAGCTTCAGGCGTCAGCGAAACGACGAGATCGAACGAAGAGTCTTCCAGATCACTGAAGGTCTTTGGTCGGTGTCGGGCGACGTCGCAGCCCAATTCCGACATCACGACCTCGACAAAGGGATCCACACCGGCTGCGACGTCTTCGTCACGCACATCATCATGGACCATGGTCGGCTGCTTAAGGCCGCAACTGTCGACGTAGATGCGATCGCCCGCGATCCGCTTCAGCAGCGCCTCAGCCATCGGCGAGCGGACCTGGTTGAGGTTGCAGGCAAACAGCACCGCGCCGGGTAAGGGCGGCGAGGCGTCAGACGGCATGCGCCCCTACCCTCGCCAATGCAGAGCGCAGATGAGAGTGAAAAGCCGGCGCGCGGTGTCCATATCGGTGTCGATCTTTCCGGCGAGCCGCGTTTGCAGAAGCTGGGATGCCTCGTTGTGCAGACCTCGCCGCCCCATATCCAAGGCCTCGATCTGTGACGGCGTGGAATTGCGGATCGCTTGATAGTAGCTCTCGCAGATCAGGAAATAGTCCTTGATCAAGCTGCGGAACGGAGAGAGCGACAGGATGTGGCGCTTTTCGTAGCTCGGTCCCTGTACGTCGAGCACGAGACGGTTCTCCACCAATCCCATTCGCAGATCGTAAGGGCCTGAATCAGCGCCCTCGGGATGAAAGTGGTTTTCTTCCAGCAGATCGAAGATCGCGATCTGCCGCTCCTGCTCTTGGTCGCGCGAGGCCGCCGCGAGCGACTCTTCGTCGAGCTCAACGGTCTGCAGGCGGTGCATCTGGCGGTCGTCGTCAGCCATAGGCGTCCGAGCTAGGGGTCGTTGCTCACGCTTTATGGCATTCCGCCCCCCCGCGTCATCCCGCACCTGCGAAGGAACGCGCCTGCGGTGAATAAAAAGCAGCGGAGCTTAAGCGGTTCAGGGAACGGAATGCCTCAGCTCGCGCGCCGCGCTTCTCTGAAAGACACCAACCGTCCACCGGCTTCGTCCCACAGGGCAAGACGCGCACAGCGAAAACTCTCCCACAGTCCAATACGGCTGATCGGTGCAAGTTCGGGATGATCCGCCAACACCTTCGACAGCCGATAGAACGGGATGCGGCTTGATAGATGATGAACGTGATGGATGCCGATGTTGGCCGTGAACCACCGAAGCACAGGCGGCAGGTCATAGTGCGAACTTCCGGCCAAGGCGGCGTGGTCACGTGTCCACTCGCCGTTCCGCTCCCAGATCGCGCCTTCGAACTGATGCTGAACATAGAAGAGCCAGACGCCGATCGTTGCGGCGAGCAGCATGGTCACGACATTCACAATTAGCACCGGCGCCGCGCCGAACAGCCAAACGAGAGCTCCCAGACCCGCGAGCACTGCGATGCTGTTACCCATCACGCTGACCCAAGGCCGCCAGCCTTGACGCATCATCCCCACCGGGAGTCTTTGCATGATGAAAAACACGAAGGCCGGGCCCAGGCCGAACATCACCAACGGATGGCGGTAAAGCCGATAGCCGAGCCGGCGCATCGGCGGCAGCGCCGAATACTCCTCAACCGTCAGCATCTCGATTGCGCCGAGCCCTCTGCGATCGAGGTTGCCTGAGGTGGCATGATGGATCGCGTGGGTCTGTCGCCAGTAGTCGTAAGGCGTCAGCGTGAAGACACCGATCACCCGTCCGACCCATTCATTCGCCTGGCGCGGGCCGAAGAAAGATCCGTGGCCACAATCGTGCTGGATCATGAACAGGCGCACCAGAAATCCGGCAGCCGGAATGGTCAGCGGCAGGGCCGCCCACCACCAGCCATGCGCATGAAGCCCCCACGCCACGGCCCAAATCGCAAGCAAGGGGCCCACGGTAATGGCGATCTCCAAGATGCTGCGACTGGTCTTCGGTTCGCGATAGGGCGCGAGCGTCTTTGACCACGCTGTAGCGGAAGCTTTGTCGGCGGCCATCAACGGCCTTTCGCTGGCGGAATGGGGAGGCAATTCAGTTACGCCCGAAACGAGGTTTTGTTGCGGCGGAGCTTTCAGCCCTGCCCCATTCGGATCGCCGCCGAACGGGCGTGGGCGGGAAGGCCCTCGGCTTCGGCCAGGGTTACCGTCGCGGGGGCCAGACGGGCGAACGCGGCTGCGTCGCATTTTACGATCGAGGTCCGCTTGAGGAAGTCATAGAGGGACAGCCCTGATGAAAAACGTGCCGCGCGGCTCGTCGGCAGCACGTGATTAGAGCCGGCAACGTAGTCACCAATAGCTTCAGGAGCGTGACGACCCAGGAAGATTGCGCCAGCATGCCGCACCCGGTCGGCGAGCTGTTCTGGGTTCTCCGTCGCGAATTCGACGTGCTCAGGCGCAATTAGGTCCACCAACCTGGGTGCATCGTCGAGCGGCGCGAGCACGACCGCTCCGTGATCGCGCCAGGACGCTGCGGCGTCTTTTCCGGTGGAGAGCGTCGAAAGCTGTTCAATGACTGCGGCTTCGACCCGCGCGGCGAAGGCTTCGTCGTCTGTAATGAGGATGGATTGCGCTGCCGGGTCATGCTCCGCCTGAGACAGCAGGTCAGCCGCGATCCAATCTGGCCTGTTCGCACCATCTGCGACAACGACGATCTCGGAGGGGCCGGCCAGCGCATCGATCCCCACCGCGCCGTAGACCCGCCGTTTCGCGGCTGTGACGAAGGCGTTACCCGGTCCGACGATCTTGTCCACCGGCTTTATCGGTCCAGCGCCATAGGCGAGCGCTGCAACGGCCTGGGCGCCGCCTACTCGCCAAATCTCGTGGACCCCTGCTGCCTTGGCCGCGGCGAGGACCGCCGGCTGCAGACGACCCGGCGGCGTGACCATGGCGACACGTTCAACGCCGGCTACGGCTGCCGGCACCGCATTCATCAAGACGGTCGAGGGATAAGCGGCCCGACCGCCGGGCACGTAGATCCCCACAGATTCGAGTGGTGTCCAGCGCCAGCCAAGTTCGACTCCAGCCTCGTCGGTAAACCGCAGATCGGCTGGACGCTGGCGAGCGTGGTAGCTTCGGATGCGCTCAGCTGCGAATGAGATCGCGTCGCGGACATCTTGAGGGCAAGCCGCTGCGCCCTCGTCGATTTCCGCCTCACTAACCCGTATGGACTGCTCGTCCAGCTCGACTCTGTCGAACTCCCGCGCAAACCGCAGCAGGGCGATGAGCCCCTCCGATCTAACGGCAGCGATAACGTCGCGGACAACTGCATCGACTTCGTCCGGCGTGTCGCGACGCTCGTTGATGAAGGCGGAGAACGCAGTTTCGAAGTCGGTATCTGTGAAACGGAATCGGCGCATGGCGCGGCCTCTTTAACGGCGGGACGAGGCGAGCGCCATGGCGTCGGCCTAATCCTTGTGCGCAGGGATTCGGGGCGTTCGCCAGTGTTCGGAGACGTCGGCTAGCACCGCGTCCACACATTCCACCTCGGCCCTCAGGTCGCCGCCGCCGGCGAAGCTGATCGTGACCATACCGCCCGGTGCGTCGACTTGATCGAACGAGACGGCCAAGACTTCGATCACCGCGTCCTTTGCGCCCCGTCGGATTCGCCGCGCCTGGACCTTCATGACCCCACCCAGCTGCAGGGCCGAGCGGACGCGAACATTGCCGCCTGCTTCCCAGCAGTAACGATTGAAGGCGATCGTCAGCCGCCGCCCCTTGGCCTCGTAGTTGATGTCCCCGACCTTGGCGACAGCATCCTGCATCGCCGCCGAAATGATCGCAAGATCATCGGCGTCTTGGGCGAGCAGGCGTAGCGGCGCGATCTTGGCCATGGGCTCAATCCTCGTCGCCCTCGCCGTCGCCCTTGATACGGCGGATCTGGGCGCCGCAAGCGCCGAGCTTTTCTTCCAGCCGCTCGAAGCCACGGTCGAGATGATAAACGCGGTTGACCATAGTCTCCCCCCGCGCCGCCAGGCCAGCGATGACTAAGCACACCGATGCCCGAAGGTCAGTCGCCATAACCTGCGCGCCTTCAAGCGCCGCCACGCCGCGCACCCGCGCTTCACCGCCCTGGACAAGAATGTCGGCCCCCATGCGCCGCAGCTCCGGCGCGTGCATGAGGCGGTTCTCGAAGATGGTCTCCCGGATGACACTCTCACCCTCAGCCAAAGTCATCAGCGCCATGAACGGCGCCTGCAGGTCGGTGGGGAAGCCTGGATAGACACTGGTCTCGAATTCCACCGCCTGTAACAGCGCTCCGTTGCGCCGTACGGTCAGCCCATCGTTATGCGGCGTCACCTCGACGCCCGCCTCGACCATCTTATCGATTAGCGCTTGGATGAAGTCGCTGCGGGTGCGGGTCAGCCGCACCTCGCCGCCCGCCATGGCCGCGGCCAGCGCGTAGGTGCCGGTCTCGATGCGGTCGGGCATGACAGCGTGGGTAGCACCGTGCAGCCGGCTCACGCCCTTGATGTGGATGGTCGAGGTCCCCGCGCCGCTGACCTGTGCGCCCATCTTATTCAGGCACTCGGCGAGATCGATCATTTCCGGCTCGCAGGCCGCGTTGGTGATAGTTGTCTCGCCGTCCGCAAGCACCGCCGCCAGAATCGCGTGCTCGGTCGCGCCAACAGAGTTAATGGGGAAATCGATCTGGCCGCCCTTCAGACCGCGCGGGGCCTGGGCGTAAACGTAGCCCTCGTGAAGGTCGATCCGGGCCCCCAAAGCCTCAAGGGCCTTCAGGTGCAGGTCGACGGGGCGCGCGCCAATAGTGCAACCGCCCGGAAGCGACACCTTTGCCTGGCCGGTTCGCGCCAAAAGCGGGCCCAGTACGTTGAACGAAGCCCGCATCTGCCGGACCAGATCGTAGGGCGCAAAGCCGCTGGTGATCTCGGCAGTGCGCAGGAGGGTCTCAGACCCATCCTCACCTTCGGCTTCAACCACCTCGGTCCCGAGGCGTTGCAGTAGTTTTCCCATGAACCGGGTGTCCGCAAGTCTCGGCATATTGGTCAGCCGCAGTGACTCTTCCGTCAAAAGGCTCGCCGCCATCAGCTTGATAGCCGAGTTCTTGGCGCCGCTGATCGGGATTTCTCCCTGCAGCCGCGCGCCGCCGGTAATGGCGATGCGGTCCAATCCCTATCCTTCGAAATGCGCCGTCTTCAGGGGAGTCTTGAGATCGCGCGGCCCCGATATCTAGCGTGCGGCGCAGCGCCACGCAAAGGGCCCCTCAATCGTCGTCGTCGCTTCTAGCCGCGTCGAGTTTGTCGCCCACCGGTCGATCGCCTGCCTTACGTCGCCGCAGGTTGGCGCGAAGCGCCTGAGCCAGCTTCTGCTCGCGGGTGAGCTGCTTAGGCTTAGTATTCTTGTCTGAGTGCGGCATCGGCTCAGGGGTGCGGCGCTCGGTCAGACAGGTCAAGCGGATTGGGGCTTCACGCGGGGCCCGCCGTTCGTTATAGCCGCGCCTCGCCTTTCGCCGCGATAGCTCAGTGGTAGAGCGCATCCTTGGTAAGGCTGAGGTCCAGGGTTCGAATCCCTGTCGTGGCACCAGGGTTCCCCAAGTGTTTTCAAGCACTTGGGGAACCACCAATTCTCCAAAAAACTGCTGAAAATGCGCTGGTAAGCGCATGGTAAGCGGCGTGACGGGCGAATACGTCCCGCATTGCTGGGCTCGCTGTAAGAATTTCGACGTGGACTGTGGCGAGTCGCGCATTTCTTTCTCCCAGCGCGCAACCTCGTTGGGCGGCGAAGCCGGGCAAGCGAGTGACACTTTCCGTGCGACCGCTATGCGCCAATAACGGTCATTGGCTTTGCTCCCGAAACCCGACATTCGATCGGGCGGTCAAACCAGTGCTTCGGACCGATCGCGGGCATTAGGGAGCGCTTTGTCACAAAAGCGCTTGAAAGACCGCGCTGCCTTGGCGGCAATTCGGGGGACGACACCATGTTGCGCGCCATCACGACGGTCATGGCAATGGCGGCTCTATTCAGCGTCTGTAGCGCGCCGGTGTCCGCCGACCCCCTCAAGATCGTCTCTCAAAGTTCGCCCATGCAGCCCGGCTTGAGCAGCTTCGTGCTGCACTCCGACCGCATCGGGCGTGACTTCCAGGTCATCATCCACCCGCCCAGCGCGACGCCCTTCCTGCCCGGCCAGACGTTCCCGGTAGTCTACGCCCTGGACGGCGGCTACGGCGTGGCCGGCGGCACCGGAACCCTGCTGGGTGGCGGGGGCGTCATGGCGCCGGCCTATGTGGTCGAGATCGGCTACCTGCCGGGCCAGCCCGTGCGCCGGAACGACGACCTGGCTCACGTCGTCACCAAGCCGCAGTTTGGCGGGCCGACCTTCGGCGGTGGCGGAGCAGCATTCGAGGCCTTCCTACTGGAGGACCTCAGGCCCTTCATCGCGGCCAGGTTCCCGGTCGACAACACGCGTTCGGTGCTGCTCGGCTGGTCCATGGGCGGCCTCTTCGCGGCGCGTGTGTTCGCCGACAAGCCGGACGCTTTCTCCGGCTGGATCATCGGCAGCGCCGCGGTCTCCCTCGACCGGGACGTGGTCGCTGCCGTGGCCCAGGCAGCGCCCCGGGCCAAGGGCGCGCGGGTCTATCTGGCGATGGGCGACTTGGAGGATATCGACCAACCCGGCGCGCCGCACTGGCAGATGGAGGGCTACAAGAGCCTGGCTGAAGCCCTGAAGAACCGGCCCGGCGTCGCGCTCAGGACGCAGGTTTATGCGGGCGAGACCCACCTTTCCTACTATCCGCGCCTGGTGACCGACGGCCTGCCCTTTGTCCTGCCGCCGCGGCGGCCTGCGAACTTCAAGGAGCAGATCCTGACCGACGCCAACGTCGCGCCCTATGTGGGCGACTATTTCCTGCCTGACGGGCGCACGCTCACCATCCTCTTCCCCAACCTCCCACGGGGCATGCCCGCGATGCTGGAGGCAAAGATGACCGGCGGCGCTCAGGCGTCGCTGCTCCAGAACGGCAAGGACCGGTTCTACGCCCCCACCGCCGACCTCGACGCGACGTTTGACAAGCGCGGCCTGACGCTGACCGGCGCCGACGGCGGTACCTTGCGGGCCGAGAGGGCAAAGGCCCGCTAGAGCGCAGACGAGGCCTGCATCACCGACTGAGCCCACCACCCGTATCGGACCTTCGCATTCTCAGTGACAGCTAGGCATCTGGCGAACTGTTGTGTAATCGCATAGGTTGTGAAGGGGGATTTCGCTCGATGCAGCACAGATTACTGAAAGCCATCGGGTTTTCGCTGCTAGGTCTAGTCTTTGTGGGCATTGGCCTCAGCGTTTTGCTCGCCCTCGTGAACGGGAAGCCGAATGTGGGCACCAACTACTACGGCTTACCGATAGGAACCTATTCGACCGCGGCTGTCCTGATCATGGTGGTCGTTATTCTAGCGGTCTTTGGAGCCACCCGGCTGTTTCGATCGCTCAAGCGACGAGCGGCTCGAAGAACAGGGAAAGCATGACTGAACCCTGCCCCTTTGAGATCATCTATCGCGGTAGAGCATACTCCGGTCAGTGGTGGCTCGAAGGCGCAACGCTCCATGTGACGAGTGCGATCGGGTCAAAGTCCGGCCCAGCGTTTGCCCCAAAGCAAATATCACTGCCCTCTGACACAGCGAAGGGAATGCTTTGGGATTTGGCTAGGGCTAATGACCCAAAGAGACCCTTCTTTGATTTTCGCTCTTGGTTTGGGTGACAACCCGACCAGTCCGGATCGCGCCATGAGCTTCCGTTAGCTCGCCGCCAGAAACTCGCCGTTGAGATGCCAACACGGGCTCCCCGCGAGCGTCCGCTTATGGGCCGGTAGATAACGAGTAAAATCGACCCATGGCGGAAGTTCGGCAGGTCCGCTTGCGAATGCTTTAGAGCTGTTCGCTAGGGAATAAATTGGGAGCCGCCGACGGGTGGGAGTTCAATACGAGGCGTTCTCAGCCTCCGCCATCTGCGCGTTTCGCCACCACCCTGACTTCGTCCGGGTCCTTCGTCAGCGAGCCGCCGAGAGCCTCGCCGAGTACAAGGGCCTAGACGACGACGGCCGCTGGCAGGTCAGCGACCTTGGCCGTGCCGCCCTAACGGGCGCTGCGGTAATCATGGACGCGCTCGGTGCTGTAACCGCAGATCAGCTCATTGAAGTCGCGGCCACCCGCCAGGTCTGCAGCCGCGGACGCGTCCTCAGTTACCTGAACCGCGCGCAGCAGTCGGGCCTGATCGGCGTCCCCGCCGGAGAGGGTCCCTGGACGAGGAGGCCGCTGCTGCTAACGTCGCGCTTCCAAGCACCGGTCGCCGCATATGTACGGGTCCAGATGCGGGCCGCGGCACGACTCGCGCCCCACCTGAAGCCATGCATTGAGGCGCTTACGGGGCCAGAGGTCTTGCGGCGTTTCGTGGCCATGATTGGCTTGCTGACCACAAGCCGGCCCGACGTCTTTGAGGGGCC
>JAYUBY010000162.1:0-2926 GCA_043740635.1 Alphaproteobacteria bacterium | reverse complement strand
GCGCTTGGCGGCCTTCTTGTCGCGCCGGCTCTGGACGAGGACATCGAGAACAAAGCCCTCCTGGTCGACCGCGCGCCAGAGCCAGTGCTTCTTGCCGGCGATGCTGAGGACGACCTCGTCAAGATGCCATTTGTCGCCGCGGCAGGGGGCTCGACGACGGATGCGGCTGGCGAATTCCTGGCCGAATTTCAGGCCCCACTGCCGGATCGTCTCGTAGGTGACCGAGATGCCGCGAGCCGCCAGCATCTCTTCGACCATGCGCAGGCTCAACGGGAACCGGAAATACAGCCAGACCGCATAGCTGATGAGCTCGGCGGGGTAGCGATAGCCAGCGTAAAGCGGGTCTCGGGGCGTCGTCATCCGGGACAGATATCTGACCACCCCGGCTCCGCCAAGCCGGAGGCCGCTCAACTTGACGGTGCCTATCCAGCGCCACTATGTCGACAGCCACGGCCAGAGCGAGGTGGCGTTCGCCGTCTGCCATCTGCTCGGCTTCGAGTTGGCGCCGCGACTGAAGGCGATCGCGCGGCAGAAGCTCTATCTGCCGGACGCGGAGTTGCGCGGCCTGCTCGACAATCTGGCGCCCATCCTCAGCCGGGTGATCGATTGGGCGCTAATCGAGCGTCAATACGACGAGATGATCAAGTACACCGCCGCCTTGCGGCATCGCACGGCGGACCCAGAGGCGATCCTGCGCCGCTTCGCAGGAACTGCGGTCCAGCACCCGACTTATGCGGCACTCGGCGAACTCGGCAAGGTCATCAAGACGATCTTCCTGTGCCGTTACATCGGCTCTGAAGCGCTGCGCCGCGAAATCCACGCCGGGCTCAACGTGGTCGAGAACTGGAACGGCGCGCACAGCTTCATCTTCTTCGGCAAGGGCGGCGAGGTGGCCAGCAACCGCCTGGAGGACCAGGAGCTCTCAGTGCTGGCGCTGCATCTGCTGCAGAACTGCCTGGTCTACGTGAACACGCTGATGCTGCAGCGGGTGCTGACCGAACCGGCGTGGCTGGCGCGCATGACGGCGGAGGATCATCGCGGCCTGACGCCTGCGATCCATGCCCACATCAACCCTTATGGCCGCTTCGACGCCGACCTCAACCGACGTATCGACCTCGACCTGCCGATGGCCGCATGACGAGGCAAGTCTCACTGCTTCCGGGGTGCGCGCAAACGATCGTTAGTACAGCACCAAAGGCGCCCCAGGAAAAACAACGGGGTGCCCGTCGCACAAAGCTGTTGCCAAAGGAGGTGCTAAAGCAACAGAGAAGTGCAGCATCTCCCGTCCTGCTCGGCTACGCCCGCGTGTCCAAGGCCGAAGACCAGGATACCGCCCCCCAGATCGAGGCCCTCGAAGCCGCCGGCTGTCAGCGCGTCTACGAGGAACGCGTGTCCGGCGGGCGCTGGGACCGTCCCGAACTGCATCGCCTGCTCGACCGGCTCGGGCCCGGCGATGTCCTCACCGTCTGGAAACTCGACCGCCTATCGCGCTCGCTCAAGGACCTGCTGCTCATCCTCGACAAGGTCGAAAAGGCGGGCGCCGGCTTCCGCTCGCTCACCGAAAACATCGACAGCACAACGGCATCGGGCCGCATGATGATGCAGATGCTCGGCGCCTTCGCCGAGTTCGAGCGCGCCATGGTGCGTGAACGAACCCAGGCGGGTCTCCGCTCGGCACGCGCCCAGGGCCGCCACGGCGGCCGGCAACCCAAGCTCTCGCCCCAGCAGCAAGCCGAAGTGCTCGCCATGCTGAACGCAGGCCGCTCCGCCGCAGACGTCGCCCGGCTGTTCCGCGTTCACCGCGCAACCATCAGCCGTGTTGCCAGCAGTGCAAGGCTATGAGCCCGACACCGCGTCCACCTTACGTTCCCCAAGTTGGCCGTTTTTCAGCCTATGAGGTGACTGGGCCAACAACGTCGACCCGGACATTATCTAGCGATCACACTATGCCAGCATGCCTTGCTGTAGTGACTGTAGACAGGGTCACAAACAATCTTACCGAAATGACCTAGCTCGGTTGATGGCACATCATGGCACACGCCCGGGAAGCATGCATAGGTGCAGTTTTGAACTCCATTTATGCAAGGCCTACAATAAGAGTAGCAACGCTGTAACTGCGGCTTGATCGACGCTGTTGGCCTGACCGCCCCTTCAGTCTCCGCGCCACTCGGGTTCCCCCGATAAACCTCCTTGGTCTCATACAGCGACGCTTCGGCAAAAAATCCAGGAATGTTCATTTGCGTCTCCCTTCGTTGTCAGTTTGATAAGCTGGATTCAATGGGCAGGACCGATTGCCGTGACTCCAGTGTGGCTCCTTGCCAACGTGGTTTTTTCCTCACCATTCTTCAATACTGAGGCAGGCAGAGGCATCCCATCCGTGTGCACCGACGAACTTGCATCAATGCAGCTTTGCATTGGCGTGAATGATCGTCATTCTCATTGCATGTTGCTAACGTGTCACAGTAAACCTGACAGCTGGCCCCTTGGCCGGGAGGACAGCCCATCGCTGGCGCGACGTGTACTGCGGCCGCCGGGAAATCGCTGGAACGATCACGAAAGCGTCCGCCTTTCGCGAGAGAGACGTCTGCCGTGAATCCCGGCATGCTCATAGCTGGTGTCCTCCTTGTCGGCTTTAGGTACACATCAACAGGTTCAGCGGTGGCGTCGTTGCATGGATACGGCAGAAAGGCCGCATTATCGATGCTTTAATCTATTTCGCCAATTCCGAAAACTCCGGAATTACCAACGGATTGGCGTATCCATGCGACACGATCGGAACGGTACTACATGCAGCATTGCCGGGGATGCCCGCCTCTGGCGATGCAGATGCAACATTCGACGCAAAGGTCATCGCCATGGCAACTCTGTATGCACTTCCTGATGTTCAGAAATGCTGGTTGCACGAGACCCGTGACCGCGTACGGGC
>JAYUBY010000161.1:0-2743 GCA_043740635.1 Alphaproteobacteria bacterium | reverse complement strand
TTCCAGGAGGAAGGCGGCATCGAAGCGGCGTGCGGGGGTGCTGGCCAGACGATCGAGGCGCTGCCGGTCGCGCCGGGTCATGCCGGGCGGAAGCGGCACATCCTTCGCTCTGGCGAGGTCGCGGAGCGCCTCGTTGTAGTGGGCGTGATCGTTGATCAGCGTTTCGGCGTAGGCGCGTATCTCAGACCGATGCGACCGGGCCAAGCCTAGGCGCGCGACGTCCAATTCGTATGTGCTGGCTTGTACCTCGTGCCGCATGAACACCTGGTCGTACGAAGACGCGGCGGCCAAGGGCGAGCCCGCGAGTCCGACGACTGCCACCAGGGTCGAGAACACCAGCGTCGTCAGGCGATGGAACGCGCGGACGGCACCGCCTGGCCTGGCAGTTGCCGGACGAAAGGGGCCTGACGGCCAGGCCGTTGCCAGGGTTGTCACTTCGAAGCTCCGCAAACGCGCGCCTGGTTGAACACTGGCATCCTCCGCTTTGAGGCCCGGTTGGAGCCTTCCGAACACGGTTATCGGTTTGACGGTCTCCGCATCAGGTTCGGAAACTACTCAAGTAGCATGCTCCGCAGTGTGTGCCCCGGCGGCGTCCGCTTTGTGTTGGTGGTCAGCCCGGACCCGCCAGTCTGCTTGCTGCCAGGCAACGCCGTTGGCGGAACGCCCGCTTTTTCTGTTGACGATGCAGAAGCAGACCGACGGCTCTCCAACCAGGGCGGGCACTGAAGCTGATCGACCAGCTTCTGAGTCGATAGCGGGCCGCCACTCACGAGCAGTCCCGCCGTCGCGCGCGCCCGCGAACGAAAAGAACTCTTTAACGAAGCGCCCCGGCCGCCCCCCGCCGCGCCCCGGCGGCTAACGGAGATCACCGTTGCTGCAGCCCTGCTAGCGCCGTTGCCAAGGCCATTGTCTTCGAGGAACCTGAGAGCCCGAGTTGGCATCGACTGCGCCGCTTTACCACGCTCTACTGAACTTCTCGGCCGGTCATCCGTCGCTGAAGTAGACAACGGTAGTGACCACCGGAAGGTGTCTCCAGGCACCGGCTAGATACGTGATTCCCTATTCTGACTATTGATAATTGATATTAGAACTAGCTAGAATGGCATATGAAAAATAGAAAAACTACGATCGTCGTCCCCTCACCACCCAGCCTTAATGCCGTGGCAGTTCTCGCTGGCCTGACGGATGACGACCTCTACGCGGCCAACCTCCGGGCAGATGCCGAGTCCTCGCGCGGCACCCGCTCTGCCAACACCGAGCGGGCCCTTCGCGACGACGTGCTGCTCTTCAGCGCTTGGTGCACCAACGCTGGGCTGAAGCACATGCCGGCGTCCGCCGAGACGGTCGCGGCCTTCGTCGACGCCCAAGCGGCGGCCGGGAAAGCGCCGGCCACGGTCAGGCGCTACGCCGCATCCATTGCCGCCTATCATCGCAGCGCCAAGGCAGAGAACCCGCTGAAGCTTAAAGTGGCAACGGATGCCCTCAAGCGCATGGGACGCGCGTCTGGCGAAGATCAGCGCAAGGCCAAGGGTATTACAGACGATGTCGTGGTCGCGATGCTGAACGCCGCCGGGCAAAGGTTGATCGACCTACGGAACAAAGCGCTGTTGGTGGTGGCCTACTCGACCCTCTGCCGGCGGAGCGAGCTTGTCGCACTGCGCGCCGAAGATGTGCAGGTCGACTCGGATGGCTTCGGCGTCGTCAGAATCAGTCGATCAAAGACGGATCAGACCGGCAGGGGCGCTTCCGTCGCGATCACCGCCGACGCCATGTTCCACTTGCAAAGGTGGCTCGACGCAGCCTGCATCGAGAATGGGCCATTGTTCCGTCGCGTGAACCGGCATCGACAGGTCGGCGCGCAGCTCGATCCTCAGTCTGTCCTGCTCATATTTAGGGGGATGGCTAAAGCCGTGCGCCCTCGTATGAGCCCTGCAGACCTCTTTCAGATCAGCGGCCACAGCACCCGTGTTGGCGCGGCGATGGACATGGTGCGGTATGGGGCCGATATCGCTGGCGCGATGCAGGCCGGTAGATGGAAGTCGCCCGAGATGGTGGCGCGCTACTGTGAAGGGATGAACCTGAAGCGCGGTGCGGTCGCGATGGTCGCTCAAAAGCGTGCGCGGTTCGCCTAGCTCATTTTTTCAGCCCACAAGCTCCACGAGCTTCGCAGCGTCATAAATCTGCCTGGGCCTTTCCTGCTCAATCTGGATTGGGGCTGCGTCGCCGACCAACTCGATGATAACGCGCATTGGAGTGTTGATCAGCGCGCCCTCGTCAACGAGCGCCTTCTCAGTCCAGCCCATACGTGACTTCTCCCACCACTCGATCGCCCGCATATCACCTGCCTTGATACGCTTGAGGTGTTCCGCGACCACCATCGCGTTCACTTCGGCAGCGCCATTGGCGATCTCTGTCTTAAAATGCCGGCGCAACGTCGGCTCTGTGATGCCCAGCACACCCGCGATGGCGGATTGCTGGATACCACCGGCGACCATGACTTTGACGGTATTGCGCTGCATCGATGACGGCTCGAACGGGGGCCTGCCCCGCTTGGCTGGCGACACGGGCGGCGTTAGAGGCGCAGGGGAGATTTGAGGGATCGTTGGCTTGCGGGCGGGCATTGGAACGCCTTTATCGATTGATATGTCAATCGGCATTGAAAATTGACCCCCAATCGGCGTCCAAAATTGACCCCTTCTGGGGCTGCTTTTGTCATGGCGCCGCGACGTTCGATTGGCTGTCC
>JAYUBY010000160.1:0-11028 GCA_043740635.1 Alphaproteobacteria bacterium | reverse complement strand
CGTTCAGCCTCGTAGATCGCCCCTCGCGCCCGTTCGCGGCCAGCGGAGCGAACGGCGGTCAGGTGCTTGTTGTAGCCGATCCCACACAGCCAGGCCCGGACGCTTGCCCCAGCCTTTAGCCGCCCGATCCGGGACCATGCGGCGAGAAAAGTCTCCTGAGCCAGGTCGTCGGCCTGGGCCCAGTCGCCGCAGGTCCGACGGAGAAACGCGCGCAGAGCCTGCTGATGTCGCTCCACGAGCCGCGAGAACGCTTCAGTCGATCCGCCCTGTGCGGCCGCGACCAACGCTTCATCGAGGCTCACCGGGCTCATCAGCTTTGGCTCATTTGTGCCGGAAGCTCGACGCCATCAACGCAAACACCAGGTTCCCGATGCAGACGATCGTCAGGATGACCGCCACGAGTCGGAACGGACCGTGGGTGTCCGGCCAATCAGACCATTCCGACGCCCACCAGAACCCCGCGGCGATTGCACCGGTGACAACGACCGTGCGCCACTGCCAGTATGGGCCGTAGCGGTAGTAATTGCGGTAGGCGCGACGCATGTAGCGCGGAGAGCCCCAATAGCCGTAGCCATAGCCCGGAGGGTAGCTTCCCCCAGGTGGGTAGCCGCCCGGCGCCTCACCTGGCAGATCGTCTCCGAGCCCTCGAACCAATTCCGGCGGCGGTTCTTTGCCCTTTTCTGCGTAGGAGCGCAGCAAATCCAGGTAATCGCGGCTGCGCTTGTAGGCCAACCAGCGATCCCAGGCCCCGAAAACGAAGGCCCCGATTGGAAAGAGCAGCCACCAATAGCTGCGGAAGATGTCTTCCATGAGCTGAAGCTCCTTAAACCCGGCTTGCGGAAAACTCCCCGCACTGCCTCTTGCCTGTTAGTCGCCACCGACTCCTGGATCGGATGCATACGGAGCCTATCCCCTTACGTGAACGTCAGCCACGGCTACGCTGCCCCCCGACTGGGGGGGCACGGCGTTCAGCTCGGCGTAAGGCGTAGGTTGGCGCACCGAGGCGCGCGGGTCTTTGGATTGGTGCATGAGAGCATCCGTCGAAAATGAAATCGGCCGGAGCCCGCCAGGCGGGTCCGGACCACAAGCAGACGCTGGCGGGCTGTTCGCCCGGCCGGTCTACGGCTTCAAACGGATGGAAATCATGGGCGCTCAGGCCTCCGAAGACGGCGAGAAGCTATCATTCTGCGCCGAGGGCGAAACTAGCCGAAGCGTGCGGAGTATGCCTCAGGCTTGAACCCGACGAGGAGGCCATCGCCAGCGTCGAGAACCGGCCGTTTGATCATGGAAGGCTGGGCCAACATGAGATCGATGGCCTTGGCTAGGTCGATGCCCTGCTTGTCGGCGTCCGACAACTTCTTGAAGGTCGTACCGGCCCGGTTCAGCAGGACTTCCCAGCCCACTTGCTCGGCCCAACTCTTCAGTGTCGCCCGCGCAATGCCCTGCTTTTTGTAATCATGGAAATCGTGGGCGACGCCATGCTGGTCGAGCCAGGTCCAGGCCTTCTTCATCGTGTCGCAGTTTCGAATTCCGTAGAGCGTCGCCGTCATTGTGCTGATCCTGTCTGAAGGGGCGCGTCTCTAGGGTCGGCCCAGGCATTCAAGTCGAAAGGCGAATACACATCAAGAACGACTACCGATCGACCTGGTAGGCGCCGGCGCCTACGGGCTTGACGGCGCTCGCAGTGAGGCTTCACCTACCCGTAGGCACGCCACCTGAAGAGAGGCGGCTAAGGGAAAATGGATCGCGATGGACAGTCGATTTTTGGCACTCGCCCTTGCAGCGACGGTGATCAGCCTGTCGGCTGCAGGCTTAGCCGCGGCGCAGACCAGCCCGGCCGCGATCGCCAAAGGCTACAAGGCGCCTCGCAACGCGTTTGGGCAGCCGGACCTTTCTGGCGTCTGGAGCAATGCGACGATTACCCGCCTGGAACGCGACCCGAAGTATGGCGAGCGTATCAATCTGACGACTGACGAAGCCAAATCGATCGAGGGCGCCAGTGATCAGCGCAACGCCCGCTTACGCGCCAACACCGACACATCGATCAAGGACCCGGACAAATTACCGGAATGCCAAAGCGGAGCCCAAGGCGCGGCCTGCGGTTACAACGCCTTCTGGACCGACCCCGGCACGCGGTTGATCCGGATCGGCGGGGAGGCCCGCACCTCGATCCTGACAGCGCCGGCCAACGGCCGTCTACCGACCCGTCCGAACACCCCCGGCGCCCGCGCCCGTGCGCAGCTCGGCGGCAACTTCGACAATCCAGAAAACCGCGCGCTGGGCGAGCGCTGCATCGTGGGCTTCGGAGGCACCTCGGGCCCGCCTATGCTGCCGGTTCTGTACAACAACCACTACCAGATCCAGCAGACCAACGACGCGGTCGTCATCGTGGTCGAGATGGTCCACGACGCCCGCATCGTGCGCTTGGCCGACCCGAAGCATCCACCAGCCGACGTCCGGAATTGGATGGGCGACAGCATCGGCCACTGGGAGGGCGACACCCTCGTCGTTGAGACCACAAACCTGCGCCGCGAAGAGGGCCTGCGAGGCCCGACTGACAACATGAAGACCATCGAGCGCTTCACCCGCGTCTCACCGCAACAGGTTCTCTATCAGTTCGAGGTCATCGACCCGTCCGCCTTCTCGGCTCCCGTAAAGGGCGAAGAGGCGCTGAACTTCACCAAGGACAAGATCTACGAATACGCCTGCCACGAAGGCAACTACGCCATGAGCGGCATCCTAGGTGGCGCCCGCCAGGCAGAGAAGGAAGGTAATTCGGTTGAGGGGAACCGCGGGCAAATTAGGGAAGAGGGTGGGAACTGAGACTACCTGGTCGGCGGGGGAATCCATGCGATCCTCAACCATTCTGATGGCGATAGCCGTAACCGGGCTTGCGGGCGCAGCGCAGGCGGACGAATGAGCGAGTGGGGCCGATCTGCGCTGCGTCGTGGCCTTCTCGGCCCTGGTCAACAATCCGACCTATCGGGAGGCGGCGGCTTCCGGAATCTTCTACTTCCTGGGGCGTTTGGAGGGCCGCGACCCCACCCTGGACTTGGCCAAGAACCTTCGCGAGGTGCGCGGTGCGATGCAGCTCACCGCCATTGAAGGAGAGGCTAGACGATGCGGCGGCGAACTGAAGGCGAAGAATGAGGCGCTCAAGGCCATGACCGCCGGCGCGGAGGCCCCGCCGACCCGCGGCGTCGGTTCGCGCTAGCTCGAGCGAAGTCAGATCTTTCGTGCTTCGGCGTGCCCAGGCGTAGTAGCCCATCCCCACCGCCAGCCGCCCAAACCTACCCATAGAGCGAGAGAATAGCGCAGCCACCCGGAATGTTCTTCGCAAACATGCAACGCGAGCGGCGTTCGACGCATAGATCATGCACGCTCGCCGAAGCGCCGCACCGATAGATGCGAACCGCTGGGTCGCGAGTTCAAGCCCAGTCCTCGCGACCAGCGTCTATCCCCGCCAGGACCCGGACATTCCGAACACCTTCTTCGGCTCGAATGCGGGTCCGTGGGTTCACGCCGCACATACCCTGTCCATGCCGCTACGAGCACACGCGAGCGGCCGGTCTCCGGCGTCAGACCGGCTCGGCGATGGCTGCGCCGATAACCTTTGAGCGGACAATTAGGGCGACGCCTGCGACGAGCCACCAAAGCGCCTGGACCGCCGCAAATACGGTCGCAGGCGCGGGTAGGACCAGCTTGTCCCTTAGCTAAGCTAGAAGCGACGCTCGAACTCGAGGTTCAGGCGCATCTGACCGTCGGTGTAGGTCCGGGCGACTCCTGAGGCGAACAAGTAGCTCGCCTGAAGTTCGAACTCCCCGCCTCGCAGCCAATCGGGGCGCGTCTCCCATTGCACCGTGGGGCCGACATAGAGGGCGTTGCGGCCGCCCATGAGGTGGTCGGTCCCGAGATTTCCAAACGTTTCCGCGCCGGCTCTCAGACCCGGCGTCAATTCCCATGTCCCCGACGCCGCATAGCCGAACTGCGTCACGTTCTCGCCCGGGCGGTTGGTGAAGGGGTGTTGGGCGATTAGGTTCAGCAGGCCCTGAAACCGGTCGATGTTCTTGGCGAACAGCAGCTTGGCTTCACCCACACCGCTCTCATTGTGCAGACGCTGCTCGTACTCGAGATAGAGGCCGGTATCGACGCCGAACTTCGGAATCTGGCCCAGATAGACAACGCCCTCTAGCCCGAAACTGTCGAGCTTGGCGGCCTCGCCGGGATGCTTCTCGAACTCGCCCAGCAGCGCCAGGCTGACCCGGTCGCTGAGCCCCTTCTCCAGCTCGACGACCGTCGTCGCATAGCCGCCGTCGGAGCCGCCGCTGAGGCGCGCGCTGCGGACCTCGACCTCGGTCAAGCCGTTGCGGACGTAAGGATCGTAGACCTTGTTCCCAAAGCCTGGCTCGGCCGCGGCATGGCCGGCGAGCGCGACACAAAGTGCAGCGGCTGTGGCGGCAATGGTGATCTTCAAAGGCAGCGCCTTGATTTGAGAACCATTCGCATATATTGCGTTGCGAATGATTGTCAATTGCGTCATTGAGAAAGTCCCGCCCGCTGTGATGGATCTCCGATGAACCTTCGCCTATCAACCGCTCTCGCCCTCACGGCAGCATTTGCGGCCTTCGCTGGGCTGCCGGCCATGGCGGCCCAGGGGTCGGTCATGCTGACGCTGAAGGACCACCGCTTCACGCCGGCGACCCTTACGGTGCCTGCTGGCGAGCGTGTGCAGATCGTTCTGCTGAACCAGGACAAAGCGACCGAGGAGTTCGACAGCCACGACCTGAAGATCGAAAAGCTGGTGACGCCCAGCGGCCGGGTTACCTTCAGCATCGGCCCGCTCAAGCCCGGCGCTTACAGCTTCATGGGCGAGTTCCACCCCGATACCGCCCAGGGTCGCGTGGTCGCCCAGGACGTGAGGCCCTAGCGATGCTCGCAGCCCTGCTGATCGTCTTTCGCGAAGTCCTCGAAGCCGGGCTGATCGTTGGAATCGTGCTCGCCGCCACCGAAGGCCTGCCCGGGCGGGGGCGGTGGATTTCCGCGGGCGTCGCGGGCGGCCTCGTGGGCGCGGGCCTGGTCGCGCTCTTCGCCCAGCACCTGTCCGAGGCCTTCGCGGGCTCTGGGCAGGAACTGTTCAACGCCGCGACCCTCCTCGCCGCGGTCGCGATGCTGGGCTGGCACACCGTATGGATGGCCCGCCACGCCCGCGAAATGGCCGGAGACATGAAGGCTTTGGGGCATTCGGTCTCCGCCGGCGACAGGCCGCTTTCGGCCATGGCGCTCGTGGTGGCGGTAGCGATCCTGCGCGAAGGCGCCGAGGTCGTGCTGTTTCTCTATGGGATCGCTGCTTCCGGCAGCGCCCCAGGGGCCATGCTGGCGGGCGGCACGGGCGGCATCGCGCTTGGCGCCGGCCTCTCCTGGCTGATCTACCGGGGCCTGCTGGCGATCCCGACCGGCAAGCTCTTCTCGGTCACCAACGGCCTCTTGTCGCTGCTCGCCGCGGGCATGGCGGGTCAGGCTGCGGCCTATCTGGTCAAGGCCGGTGTCGCGCCTAGCCTTGGCGACGAGGTATGGGACACGTCGCGGGTTCTGGCGGACGACAGTCTGGTCGGCCGAGCCCTGCACGCCATCGCGGGCTACTCCGACCGGCCGATGGGCGTGCAAATCCTCGCCTACCTTATCGTCCTGGGCGTGTTGATCGCACTATCGCGATTGGTCGGCAGAGCGCCGGCCGCCGCCCGCGCATCGGCGGCTTGAACGGTCCTCCGGTCATAGGGGTAATACGACAAGCAGCACCGCAAATATGGCACAGCCAATTGCCATCGACGACAGCAGCGCCTTGGAAACTCGGCCTGTCCGGAAGGCGAGCAGAAAGATGATGACGGCGGCCAAGGTGACGACGCCGGCGAGGACCAGCGAGCGGTCCAACAGCCAAGGGGTAAAGAAGAGGCCGAAGGCGGTGGGGATCGTCGGCTGGATCATCATCGCGCCGCTGATGTTGGCGTGCGCAAGCCGCACGGAGAGTGCCGACCCCGAGAGTCTGACCTGGAGAGTCTTACCCGGTCGGAGAGTCTGACCCTTGCCTTCATGCCACCCACTCTCCATCCTAGAGCAGCATGCAACGCGTCCGCCTCCTTCTCGGTTTGCTCGCGGCCATCGTCCTGATGGTCGGCGGAGCGCCGGCCAGTGCGTCGTCGAACCCCTGCAATCCTTGTCCGCCGGACTGCCCGATGATGGCGAAAGCTATGGCCCACTATCACGACCAGGCGTCGGGCAGGAGCGGCAAGGCCGAAAGCCCCTGCAAGTCGACCGTGGCCTGCCAGGGCGCCTTCGCCGCGCCGCTGCTTCCGCAGATGGCGGCCGAGACGGTCCTGCTCGCTGAAGCCACCGCGCACGATCTAGTCGGCACGCTTATCGCACCGTCGCGCCCACCCGACCCGACACTGAGACCTCCCATACGGCTCTGATCCCCTCGTGACCCGGCGGCTCAAACCGACGGCCCTTGGCGCATGCGCGCCGTCAATAGGACTTCAGAGCATGTTTCCCTACACATGGCTGCCGACCCTTGTGGTTGCTGCGGTCCTGGCGAGCCCGGCCCACGCCGGGCCGCTGACCTTCACCCAGGCGCTGGCTCGCGCCGCTACGAGCGCACCGAGCCTTCAGGCCGCCGTGCTGCAGACCGAGGCCGCTCGGGCTTCCGCCCGCGCCGCCGGAGCCTTGCCCGATCCGAAGCTAAGCGCGGGCATCGAGGGCTTCCCGATCTCCGGGCCGTTCGCGGGCCGGCCGTCGCGAGACGACTTCTCTGACGTGAAGATCGGGGTCATGCAGGACGTACCGAACAAGGGACGCCGGCAGGCGGCGGTGGCGGGCGCGACGGCGGCCATATCGCAGGCCGAAGCCGCGCGGCTCGTTGAGCTGCGGAAAGTTAGGGTCGCCACCGCACTGGCCTGGATCGACGTGGCGTATGCGGAACGCCGCCTCGCCGCGGTCGATCAGGTCCTGACCAGCCTGCGCCCGCTTTGGGAGGCGCAGCCGTCCGCCGTGGCGGCGGGCCGACAACGGCCGGGGCAAGCGCTGTCGCCGATCCAGATGCGCGCAACTCTTGAAGACCAACGCAGCGAGCAAGTCGCCAATCTAGCCCGCGCGAGGGCCGAGCTGACGCGATGGACGGGCGAGACCGCGCCTTCGGTTGTCGGCGCACCGCCGGAGTTCAACATCGATCCCGGCGAGCTGCGCACTGCGCTCGAGACCAACCCCACGTTGCTCGCCTATCGCTCGGCCACCTCGCGCGCCGACGCGGAGGTGAGCGCCGCCCGCGCAGCCGAGCATCCGGACTGGGGATGGGAAGTCGCCTACCAGCGCCGTGACCCCAGGTTCGGCGACATGCTGTCGGCGGGCGTGACGGTGAGCCTTCCGCTATTCACCAGCACGCGGCAGGAGCCCTTGCTCGCCGCGCGGCGAGCCGACGCTTCCCGCGTCCACGCCGACAGGGAAGACGCCCGGCGCGGTCTGGCGGCCCAGCTCGACGCCGACCTGGCCGATCACGACATGCATCACGAGCAGTGGATGCGCACGACGGGCGTGGTAGTCCCAGCCGCCAAGCAACGGGCCGACCTTGAGACCGCCAGCTATGCGGCCGGCACGGCGACCCTGGCCGATGTGCTCGACGCGATGACCGCCCTCGCTGACGCCAAGCTCACCGCCCTCGAACGCGAGGCGACAGCCGTTCGCGACGGCGCGCGCATTGTTCTCACCTACGGGAGCGACCAATGAACCCCCGCCTGATCCTTCTCACGACGGCCAGCGTTGGCCTGGTTGCGGTTCTCGGCTTCGGTGTTGGACGCCTGACTACGCCGCCGCCCAAGGCTGCTGCGCCAGCGCCACAGAGTGCGCGACGCATTCTCTACTGGTACGACCCGATGATCCCGATGGAGCACCACACCGGGCCGGGCATGTCTTCGATGAACATGACGCTCATCCCGAAATATGCCGACGAGGCGCCCGGCTCGGTGGGCGTTCAGATCGATCCCGGCAGGGCGCAGAACCTCGGCGTGAGGCTCGCGACCGTAGAGCGCGGGGCGCTGCCTAGCGGCGTCAACACTACCGGCGTCATCGACTTCAACGAACGCGACGTGGCGGTGGTGCAGGCCAAGGCTGCCGGCTTCGTGCAGCGGGTCTACGCCCGCGCGCCCGGCGACACGCTCGCGGCCGGCGCGCCTCTGGCCGACCTGCTGGTCCCCGAATGGGCTGGCGCGCAGGGCGAGTTCCTGGCCGTAAAACGCACTGGCGATCCGGCGCTGATCAAGGCTTCGCTAGAGCGCCTGAAGCTGCTGGGAATGCCGCCCGCGCTGATAGAGGCAGTGGAGAAGACCGGCCAGGTCCGCAACGTGTTCACAGTCTCGACGCCGACCGGCGGCGTGATCAAGACGCTGGGCGTCCGCAACGGCATGTCGGTCACGGCTGGCCAGACGCTGGCCGAGGTCAACGGCCTGTCGCGAGTCTGGCTGAACGCCTCGATTCCCGAAGCCATGGCGGGCCAAGTCCATCTCGCCGAGGGCGTCACGGCGACCTTGACGGCCTATCCCGGCCAGACATTCAACGGGTGGGTGACCGCGATCCTGCCGCAGACGGACGCCCCCAGCCACACGCTCACGGCGCGCATCGATCTCCCCAATCCCGGCGGGCGCCTGAAGCCGGGCATGTTCGCCTCTGCACATTTCGGAGGGGTAAGCCAGTCGGCCCTCATCGTCCCTTCAGAGGCGGTGATCCGCACCGGGACGCGTTGCCTCGTCATGATCTCGCAACCGGGCGGCCGATACGCGCCAGCCGAGGTGAGGATCGGACGCGAAGCTGACGGCAAGACCGAAGTGCTGGCCGGGCTATCCGAGGGCGAGAAGGTGGTCACCTCCGGGCAGTTCCTGATCGACAGCGAGGCCAGCCTCTCCGGCATTCAGGCAAGACCCATCGCGAGCCCAGCGGCTGCCGCCCCAGCGCCCGCGCTCGCGCTTAGACCCAATGCGTCGCCGCCAAAGGCCCCGGCTCTCTACGAGAGTTTTGGGCTGGTCGAGCAGATCAGCCCGTCCTCCGTCACTCTGTCGCATCAGCCAGTGCCCGCCATCGGCTGGCCGGCCATGACCATGACCTTCAGGCTCGCCGACCCAGCGCTGGCTCAAGAGGTCAAGGTCGGCGACCGGGTGGCCTTCGCCTTCGACCAGCCGCCCGCCGGACCCACTGTCCGCCGGATGCGCAAGGCGACCGCGCCTTGATCGCCGCCGTCATCCGGGCCGCCGTACGCGCCCGTGTCTTCGTCCTGCTGGCGGCGCTCGCGTTGCTGGCCGTCGGCGTGATCGCCGTGCGCTCGACGCCCGTCGACGCCTTGCCGGACCTCTCCGACGTGCAAGTGGTGATCCGCACCAGTTATCCCGGCCAGGCACCGCAGATCGTGGAGAACCAGGTCACCTATCCGCTGACCACCACCATGCTCTCCGTGCCGGGCGCCAAGACCGTGCGCGGCTACTCCTACTTCGGCGACAGCTTCGTCTACGTGATCTTCGAGGACGGGACCGACCTCTATTGGGCGCGATCTCGCGTGCTGGAATACCTCAATCAGGTCCAGGGCCGCCTCCCCTCCGCCGCCAAACCCGCGCTCGGACCGGACGCCACCGGCGTCGGCTGGATCTACGAGTACGCCCTCGTGGACCGCACAGCCCGCCACGACCTCGCCCAGCTCCGCGGCCTTCAGGACTGGTTCCTGCGCTATGAGCTGAAGACCCTGCCCGGCGTCGCCGAGGTCGCCAGCATCGGCGGCATGGTCCGCGAATATCAGGTGGTGCTCGATCCGGTGAAGCTCGCCGCCTATGGCGTCACCCATCAGCAGACCGTCGAGGCGATCCAGCGCGCCAATCAGGAGACCGGCGGCTCGGTGCTGGAGATGGGCGAGGCCGAGTACATGGTCCGCGCCTCTGGCTATCTGAAGACCCAGGACGACTTCCGCGCCATCCCGCTGCGCGCAGCAGCCGGCGGCGTGCCGGTGCGGCTAGGCGACGTGGCGACCATCCAGATCGGGCCGGAGATGCGGCGCGGCGTCGCCGAGCTGAACGGCGAGGGCGAGGTGGCTGGCGGCGTGGTGGTGTTACGTTCCGGCAAAAATGCGCGGACCACGCTCACGGCCGTCAAAGCCAAGCTGAAGGAGCTGGCGCGAAGCTTACCGGCTGGCGTCGAGATCGTCACCACCTACGATCGCTCGCAACTCATCGACCGGGCGATCTCCAACCTCAGCGAAAAGTTGATCGAGGAGTTCGTCATCGTGGCGCTGGTCTGCGCCCTCTTCCTCTGGCACGCCCGCTCGGCGCTGGTGGCGATCCTCACCCTGCCGCTGGGGGTGCTGTTCGCCTTCATCGTCATGCGGGTGCAGGGCGTGAACGCCAACATCATGTCACTGGGCGGCATCGCCATTGCCATCGGGGCCATGGTGGATGCGGCCGTCGTCATGATCGAAAATGCCCACAAGCACGTCGAACGATGGGGGCACGACAACCCTGCCGCCGACCTGCCGAACGAGACCCGCTGGCGGCTAGTGACTGACGCCGCCGAGGAGGTCGGACCGGCGCTGTTTCTCAGCCTCGTGATCATCACACTGAGTTTCGTGCCGGTGTTCGCACTCCAGGCGCAGGAGGGCCGTCTGTTCTCGCCGCTCGCCTTCACCAAGAGCTACGCCATGGCTGGCGCGGCGATCCTGTCGGTGACGCTTGTCCCGGTGCTGATGGGCTATCTAATCCGAGGCCGCATTCCGGCGGAGGACGCCAACCCGCTGAACAGATGGCTCAGCGCCGCATACCGCCCCGCCATCGACTGGACGCTGCGCCGACCGAAGACAGTTCTGGTGCTGGCGCTGATTGTCTTTGCGACTACCGCCTGGCCGCTCACCCGCCTTGGAGGCGAGTTCATCCCGCCGATGGACGAAGGCGATCTGCTCTACATGCCCTCGGCCCTACCGGGCCTCTCCGCAGCCAAGGCCTCGGAGCTGCT
>JAYUBY010000159.1:0-1561 GCA_043740635.1 Alphaproteobacteria bacterium | reverse complement strand
AACCTCGGGAAAACGCCTACCACTGGCCGGATATTACTCCGCCCGCAGCCGCATATCGCCGCCGCTCCAGTGGCCTACTTTTGCTCCGCCGCGTACATTCCTCGCAATCCTCCTCGCTGAACGCCCGCAGGCGCTGCGTAACGTCCGTCGGCGTCAAGGATGGTCCAGGCATCTCATTGAGGAAGTCCCGCAGGTCTTCGAATGGTATCCAACACCCTACGGCCGACTTGGCGAAGGCCTCGCGCGGCAGGCTCCATTTACGCCAGATCGAAAACTCGGCCTCCAGCGCCTGAATGATCTCATGCGATAGCGTGAGCAGACCGAACCAGTCCCGGATCTGCGCGATCGGCCGCTCGTTGACGTAGCGGGCGATCAGCGAGCGCACGACGTCGTCGCGTCTCTTCTCGTACATCATCGGCCTCCGCGGTAGTCATTGGTCGGGCTCAGGCAAGGCGGCTTCGGCCAGGCTGGCGCGGCCGTCATCGTCGAAGATCAGGCGCAAGATGGGATCGGTGCGATCGGCCACAGCACGAGCCCAGCTTGCCCATTTGGCGACGCGATCGACTTCGGTGGGTTCGCGGCCACGAACGCGGACCACGTCATCAATGAAGCTGCGCATCTGTTCGGCTCGACGATGACCGGCGGCCATGCGCAATAGATTGCGCTGGCGCTCGCGCTCGGCCTTGATCGCCCGCAGGCGGGCTTGGCGGGCTGATTCGGCGCGTTGCTCGACAAGCCGGCGCGCCAGGTCCTCGCGGTGTTTGCATTGCCATTCAAAGCTCGCCTGGCCGGCGTCCCGTCCCAAGCTACCCCTGCGCGCGCTGGCGTTCAGACGCACTCAAGTCTGGCGGCGCGGTGTGACAGGCCTGTGGCGCCCGCTATCGGGCGGCTAGCGGCAAAGGGGGAGGGGCGTCATCTCTCGGGATCGTAGGAATTGTGCGGGGCAAAGCGTTCAGCGTACGGGTGATGACCGAAATCGCCCCAACCCGAGGTTGCCCGACTCCGGACCAGCTCCTACGGTGTAAGAGGGCTGGATCGGGGACCTGATGGACATTGACGCATTCATCGCCCGCTGGACAGCGCGCGAAGGCGGTGCCGAGCGCGCCAACTATCAAATGTTCCTTTCGGAGCTTTGCGACGTCCTCGGCGTCGGCCGGCCTGACCCAGCCGGCGTGGAACGTAAGCGCGGCGGCGAAGAGGATCGCGAGGCTAAGGCGTCCGCGCATGGCGTCCTTCCGACCCGGGCGGTGGCGCCTCGCTCGCGAACGACGAATCTTCCGTGGTCGTGCGGCGTAAGTCCCGGCGCTCGCGCACGTCGTCGTAGGCTAAGCGGACCAAGCTACTGCGCCCCGCCTTCGCCGACAGTAAACGGATCTTCGATCAGGTCTTCATACACTCTCAGCGAGTTCGAGAACGGGTTCGGGTGCTGCTCAAGCAGCTCGGCGGTGACCGGTCCCTCCATTCCTGCGGATATCGCGCGGTTGCGGACCGCAGCCCGGATGGTCTCTACGCGCGGCCGGCGCCTCAATTCGTACGACCGCAAGGCCCGTTCAACATCGCC
>JAYUBY010000158.1:0-2862 GCA_043740635.1 Alphaproteobacteria bacterium | reverse complement strand
GCGCCAGAAACTGCAGCAGTTCGCGCTTCTCGTGCGGGAGGTAGGCGGAGGCGGCGTCCGCTTGCGAACTCACCGAGACGTACTCGCGGCCGCAGCCATCGCCATCGCGCCAAGCAGCAAGGCCAGGGAAGCCGCTCCACGAGAGGCTGCCGCGTCGAAACTTCAGTTCGACCCGGCCGGCCGCGTTTGATTCGATCGGCAGGCGGCCGGGGGATGCACAGCGGCGGAACACGACCCAGACCAACAATCGGACGCGTCGAGGCGTACTAAAAGGCCCCCAGACCGATGCGGACTGGGGGCCTTTTGTCGAGCCGACTATTTCAGCTAAGCGACGCCGCGTGCCATCGAAAGGCGCTTGCGCCGAAGAACACCTCCAATGCCGCCAAAGCCCAAAATCATGAGGGCCCAGCTTGCAGGCTCGGGTACGCCCGCCGTGATTGGCACAGAGACGTAGCCTTGGTTAAGTGTCAGGGTGTTGGCTTGGGCTCCGGTATTCTTGACCGCAAGTGCGCTGAACGCACCTTGGCCAGAAAGTCCAAAAGTCGACTTCGCACTCAAACCCGTGAACAACGTCGGCGCGGCCGCGGGCCCGCCGGTGTTATTGTAGGCGGGCCCGGTGTAGGTGAACACTAGGTTAGGGAGCAGAGGGTTGTCGGTGGAGCCGGGCGGTAACGCCAGCGGAGATGTCAGCTGCGTGGTAGCCAGGACGTTAGCCGGACCAGTGTTGAACGAATCCGGTGTTTCCACTCCTGAGCACTGCAATCGGCCCGACAGTGGCGCACGACCCAACAACTTTGCTCTCGCCGCCCCGATTGACTTACGCATACCGGGTGCGGGGTAGCATCCCAGATGTCTTCATCTGATATGCGGACGGGGCTGACCCGCACAGTCGCCTCAGAGCTCACCCGATCTCTCTACTCACCCCCCAGTATAGTGGAAGCTTGGCTGATCAAAATGGCCGACGAGGTCGACGCCGAACGTCGCGGTCCCGTTGGCGATCCCATTCAGAAACGCGTCGTTTGAAAGCGCATAGTCTCCGACGTCAGCCTTGGCGGCTTCGGCGAGCAGCCAGCCGACCATGGCTGCCTTTGTGCCCAGGCCCGTCAGGCCATCGAGACCATAGCCAGCAAAGTACTGGGCTCTGGTCTCGGTAATGCCGTTTGTTGAAACGAGGTTATTGAGAAGCGTGTCAACCTTGGCCGCAGTTGGCGTCGTGCCAAAGATGGTTGTGTAGGCCTGGGTGAGCGAGTCGGAGAGGCTCAATGAACCGTACTGGGCCTGGAACGATGCCTCACCCGCACCGAGCTTGCCTAAGTTTACCGCGAAGTTGATGTAGCGGTTCTCCAAGCTGAAGCTCTGGTAGTAGGCCGAATTCAGATTGTTGGGATTTGACCCCGTCGGAGAGACCAGAAAGTCGATGCCCGCAGAACTCGGCGCAGAGCCGGTGAAGAACTCATAAGCCAGTGTCGCCACAGAGGTTGTCGCCTCGCCCGACGTGATGATCTGGCTCACAGCCTGGGCCGTATTGATCGTGGAATTCGCCAGCCCAAGAGAAAGGGTCGACGTCAGGGCCGCCCCAACTTGAGCCGTTGGCGCGACGCGCAAGACGTTGGAAAAGGCGGTCGCAACCGCTGGCGTCAGCGCCGCAGGACCCGCCAAGCTGACCGTATAGGTGCCCGCATAGCCGTCGAGGAAAGCGCCTGCCTCGACAAAGTAGGTTCCGGTTGTGGGCGCGACGAAGGTAAGGCGAGAGTCCGGGTTTCTCCCATCGACAATGTCATCGTTCGACGCCAGAAGATTGCCGGACGCGTCAAGCAAACGAAGGTAGGGGTCCGCAAGGCTTCCGCCGCCGCCGGTGTGACCCGTCTCACTAATTGTGTAGGTTGACCCAGCGACTAAAGCGACCCGAAACAAGTCGCGATCGCCAGCCTGTTGTAGGGCGCCTGTTGCGGAGCCGCCCGAAGCTAGCTGTCCAAACGGAAGCGTGTCGGCGAGGCTCGAGGCGTACTCGTCCGGCGCAGGGACAAAAGGCGCAGATGAACCCGTCGGGGCCCACCCGAGGATATCCAGCATTTGCAGATCGATCGCCGAAACCGTTCCCGGCGCGCCTGCTCCGCCCGGCCCGAACGCATCGCCGAATGTGCTGCCCCAGTCCCCTAGGTCCTGGCCGTCATTCGCGCCTGTGGCGCTGATGGAGTTGTGAAAGGCAAGGTCCGTTACGTGGCCGCTATCCACCCCGAAATAGGTTGTCACGCCATCTGAACCGCCCGTAAAATCGCGAAAGCCGGTCGATGTGAAACGGAAAAGGTCGAGCGGGTTCCACGCCGCTCCAGCAAAACCCAGGCTGGAATTCCGCCCGAAGACACCTTCGGAGAGCTCATGCTCGATGGTCCCGATCGCATCTTGGCCGAAGGTGAAGCCCGTGGTGCTGTTTAGGGTGATGGCGTCATCGGTGCTGTTGGTCTGAGGCGCGAGGCCGAGAATCGCCGCCTCCGTCGTCGGAAGATCAAATCCCGCACCTTTGGAGGGATCCGTCGCCGGCAGACCGTTCACCGCCATCGTGTCGTTTAATGTTGTCGCGTGGCTTCGCAACGCCGCAGCAAACGATGCGTAGCTTACGTGGGTAACGCCGAAGGAATTCTCGCCGCTCACCCTCGCGCCCAGCGCCACGTAATCGAAATTCACGCTCACCGTCACTGAATTGGTGAAATGGCTTTGCAGGTAGCTTTCAGCCGCAAGCACCGCACTGCGATATCCGTCCGTCACGGTGGCGCTGTAGGAATTTATGAAGACAAGGCCGCTGCCGACCGACGTCACAGCTTCGGAAGCTAAGGTCATGCTTTACTCTCGGCCCCCGAGAAA
>JAYUBY010000157.1:0-16200 GCA_043740635.1 Alphaproteobacteria bacterium | reverse complement strand
ACTGGACGCAGCACCTTGGGCCTTTGCAGAAACTGGATGGCCGCATCCGCGCCTCTGTGGACGCCAACTGGACACAAGCCAACCGTACGATCCCGTTCGCGCAGTTCCCCAAGATCCAGAATATCAATGAAGCCCGCCTGGGCCTGCCCACTGAACGGGGAACTCTCGACCTTAGCTATTCCCAGGGGGACTGGACCGTCGGATGGCGCAGCCGCTACGTCAGCCGCACGGTTCTGTTCAACCGCGATGCAACCCAGATCGAGCACTGCGAGTCTATCTCACCTTGCCAGATCAAGGCGACGGCCTACAGCGACATCAACGTCAGCTATAAACTGATGACGCAAGTCGGCGACGTCGAGCTCTTTGGCGGAGTGAAAAACATCTTCAACCACCAAATCCCACTCGGAGGCTTCACCACCAACGCCGAATACGAAATCTTCGGCACAACGGGTTTCGTTGGAGTTCGCCTGCGCCAGTAGAGCGCTCTCGAACAGCAGGCGGCTAAGAATGAAGGGCTGTAGGTAAAAGCCCGCAGCTCCTCTCATTGCTGCCTAGTCGACGCTTGTTGTCCTCTGAATAGGACCTCAAGCAGTCGCCATCTGCCTCGCGCCAGCCATGCGGTCGAGGCGGCTGTGGATGATCTCCTCCGCCTCTCGAACGATGCGGTGGATCAGCTCGGCGCAACTCGGGATGTCGTGGATTAGGCCCTGGATCTGCCCCGCCGACCAGATGCCGGCGTCATTGTCGCCGACCTCATAGACGCTACGGCCGCGCGTGCCGGCCACCAGATCGCGGACGTCCTCGAACTTCGCGCCCTCCTTCTCCATCGCCACCACCTGGGTGCTGATGACGTTCTTCGCCACCCGTGAGGTGTTGTGCATCGTACGGAATATCAGTTCGGTGGCCCGCTCATCGTTCGCCACGATTTGCTGCTTGATGTTCTCGTGGATCGGACTTTCGACAGTGGCCATGAAGCGGGTGCCCATGTTGATCCCCTCTGCGCCCAACGCGAGGGCTGCCACCAGGCCGCGCGCATCGCCGAAGCCGCCTGAGGCGATCATGGGGATTTTGATCTTATCGGCCGCTGCCGGGATCAAGATCAGCCCCGGCACATCATCCTCGCCCGGGTGGCCGGCACACTCGAAGCCGTCGATGGAGATGGCGTCAACGCCCATCCGCTCAGCCGACAAGCCATGGCGGACGGAAGTGCACTTATGGATCACCTTGATCCCGTGTTTCTTGAATTCCTCGACGTGCTCGATGGGCTTGTTCCCCGCCGTCTCAACGATCTTGATCCCCGCCTCGATGATCGCCTGGCGGTATTCAGCGTAGGGAGGCGGCTTGATAGCCGGCAAGATCGTCAGATTCACACCGAACGGCTTGACCGTCAGCGTCCGGCAGCGGGCGATCTCCTCCGTTAGCTTCTCGGGCGTCGGTTGGGTGAGCGCAGTGATGAAGCCCAGACCGCCGGCATTGGCGACCGCGGCCACCAGCTCAGCGCGGCCGACCCACTGCATGCCGCCCTGAACGATGGGATGCTCGATCCCGAACATCTCGGTGAACCGGGTCTTGAGCGCCATGACGTCCCTCCAAACAATTGTTTGGATGACACTGAACGCCGGGACGTAGCGTCAGGCAAGAGGGCCTATTGGAGCCCGGAGCGACCGATGGCGTAGAAGCGTTCTGCGCGCTGCTTTCGGATTTCGTCGGACGTCAGGCCTTCAAGCGCCTTAAGCTCTTCCTCGAGCGCATCACCCACCGACTTCAACGCCGCTTCCGGATCAGAGTGTGCACCGCCCGGCGGCTCGAGAATAATCCGGTCGACAATCTTCATACCGAGCAGGTCCTGCGCGGTGATCTTTAGCGCCTTCGCAGCTTCCGCCGGCGTACGCGCGCCGCGCCAGAGGATGGAATTGGCTCCCTCAGGCGGGATCACTGAATAGACGGCGTGTTCGAGTATCAGGACGCGGCTGCCGCAGGCAATTCCCAGCGCCCCGCCTGAGCCACCCTCGCCGGTGACCACGGCAACCATGGGCACGCTCAGCATCAGGCTCTTTTCGGTCGAGCGCGCAATCGCCTCGGCCACGCCGCGCTCTTCGGAGGCGATACCCGGATAGGCTGCAGTGGTATCGACGAAGCTGATCACAGGCAGGTTGAAGCGTTCGGCCATCTCCATCAGGCGGATTGCCTTGCGGTAGCCTTCAGGACGGGCGTAGCCGAAATTGTGTTTCACCCGGGTGACGGTGTCTCGGCCCTTCTCGTTGCCCATCACCACCACAGGCCTGCCACGGAAGCGGCCAAGACCACCCATAATCGCTTGGTCGTCCGCAAACTTGCGGTCACCGCGCAGCTCGACGAATTCGTCGATCAGGCCGGCGGCATAGTCTACAAAGTGCGGTCGGTCGGGGTGACGGGCCACCTGGGTCTTCTGCCAAGCATCGAGGTTGGCGTAGGTCTCGCGGCGCATCTCCTGGGTGCGCGCGCGCAGCGCCTCGATCTCGGCGTCGAAGGCCCCGGGGTTGGCGGTCTCCGACAGCTTGGACAGCTCCTCGATCTTGGCTTCGACGTCGGCGATAGGCCGCTCGAAGTCGAGGTAATGCACAGCCATCCCGTAAACTCAGTCCTTCGCTTCGAAGTGGGCCGGGAAATTAGGCGGGATGGCTCCGCCTCACAAGTGCGGCACACAAGACGCTTGGATCCCAATGCAACCTCGCAAGCTTTGAGGGGTTCTGGACCCGACGATGTGCGGACACCGGCGACGCCGCCGCCCGTACATTCAAATGAAATCGGAGACTTGCGATGAATGCCCCCCTGAAGATCGGCATGGCCTCGATTCTGGCTCTGGTAACCGCCTTGCCCGCCTTCGCCCAGCCGCAACCGCAATACCAACCCCAGCAATACCAGCAGCAGCCGCGCTATCAGCAGGCCGCTCCGCAGTATCCGCAGTATCAGGAGGTTCCGCCCTCTGACGCCGCTCAGGCGCAATATCAGCGCGACCAGCGCGACTACGAGGCTGGTAAGCAGGGCTATGACGCCCGCAGGGACGCCTACGACGTCCGTCGCCGGAACTACGAGGCGAGCCGGGCGGACTATCAGGCCGCTCGCGCCGACTATGACAGGCGTCATGCCGATTGGGAGCGCGCCCGCGCCGACTACGACGCCCGTTACGGTTACGGCGCCTACGGGCGCCTGTACGGCGTCGCACCTGCTTGGGACGACAGCCGCTGGGGTCCTTACGACCGAGCCGCGCCCAGCTATGGCCGTGATGCAGCCTATACCGACAACGCCGGATGCCGCCGCGACAACGGCTCAGCGGTTGGTGGCGGGATCATCGGTGCGTTGGCCGGCGCGGCGCTCGGATCGAACATCGCCGCTCACGGACATCGCGGCAACGGCGCAGTCCTGGGCGGGGTGGTCGGCGCATTCACCGGCGCGGCTGTCGGCAATGCCCACGCCAGGTATGTCTGTGACCAGCGCGGTCCCTACTACAGCTACAGCGACACAGTCGCCTACCGGGAGTCCCGCGACTTCCGCAGCGGACGCTATAGCGCCAACGCATACAGCAGGATGCACTGCCGCCTTGCCGTCGCGCCAATCGACAACGACGATCGCGATTTCCGCTACGTCCGCGTCTGTCCCGACCCCGACGGCCGTTATCGGATCACGGGATAGGGTCAACTCCTGAGGAGATCTGAGGGGTCGTCCGGAAAGGGCCGACCATTTCTGAGAGTTCAGCGCTTGCGCGCGAGGGGATGTTTGCTGGCCACCACCTCAGCCAGCCGATCGCCCGCGACGTGGGTGTAGATCTGGGTAGTGCCAATGTCGGCATGGCCCAGCAAGGCCTGAACGACCCTCAGGTCCGCACCGCCTTCAAGTAGGTGGGTAGCGAAAGCGTGGCGAAGGACATGCGGACTCACGCGGGCAGGATCGATGCCGGCTAGCGTCGCAGCCTCATCCAGGAGCTGTGCGAAGCGACGGGGTGTCAGGCGCCCTTCCTTGCCTCGCGACGCGAACAGCCACGGATTGGCGCCAGCGCCCTTTGAGTCGCCTTTCGGCAGGAAGCCTGGGCGAACTTCAAGATAGGCCTTCACCGCCGTTCTCGCAGCGTCGTTCAGGGGCGCGAGCCGCTCTTTGCCCCCCTTGCCCTTGACGATGAGATAGGCTGGATCGCGGGCGAGCGCTGCCAGGGTGAGCCCTGTCAGCTCCGAGATTCGTAGGCCAGAAGCATAGGCCAACTCCACCATGCAGCCGAGCCGCAGGCCTTGAGGTCCATTCTTGGCCGCCGCCGCAGCGATCAGCCGATCGACCTCGGCTCGGCTCAACACTTTGGGCAGCGAGCGGCCTTTGCGCGGCGCCTCAACCCTCCGCGAGGGGTCGTCCGCCCTCCAACTCTCGCCCAACACAAAGCGGTAAAACTGTCGCACGGCGGCGCGCCGGCGCGAGGCCGTTGCCGGCGACAAGCCCCGGGCGCCAAGCGCTGTGAAATAGGCTTCCACATCCTCGGCCGAGGCGTCAGACAGGTCCCGACCCCGACCGACAAGGAAGCCTGAGGCGTCGGTCAGGTCCCGGCCATAGGCAGTAAGAGTGTTCTTCGCCGCCGCACGTTCGACAGACATCATTTCCAGGAACGCCTCGGCCCAGGCACTTCCCTGACCCCTCATTTCAACCCCAGCAGGCCTTCGAGGGCGAAATTGCGGGCGTCCGATTCCAGACCCACGGCGTGCAGGGCGCGCACGATCCGCACTCGATCGCTAATGGCCGGACCAACGGCGCCGGCGTCAGCACAGGTCCAAAGCGACAGCAGCGCCGCCTCACCCATCAGCTTCTGGTCCCCCGCAATCTCAAGAGCGATGTCGCGGCCGAGCGGCGCTCTGCCTTCCGGAACCGCCAGCGCCGCGATCAGGCTACGCACCTCGGGCGCCGGCGAGTCCGACAACGCCAGCGCCAACAGGACGGCCGCCTGGCCGCGAGCGCGCGACTTGGGCTCAGCCGACCCTGCCGTTTCGAACAGAGCCTGTACGATAGCGTCGCGCACGGGCTGACCCCTCATCAGCGCGTCGACGAGGATCCCCACGTCTGTGGGTGCCGTCGTAGCGTCGAAGACGGGCTCGGCCGGCCCACCGCTGGCGAGAGCGGCTGCAATTGCCGGCGATGGTTTGGCGGCAGTCAGATCGAGGCCGAGGCTTCGCGATAGCGCAAAGTCCAGACCGCTACGCAGCGACGCCGTTCCTGGATTGCCAGATCCGGCAAGCTTGGCGCCCATTAGCCGGCCGAACACCGGGTCTTTGGCCTGGGATTGGGCCAGGTCGAACGTGAGTTGCGCCTGGTCGGGCTGACCGGCGATCACTTGGCAGTAGGTCCGCAGACGCAGCCAGTAAATCTCGTCGCGCCCCGAGCCTAGGCTCCCAGCCACGGAGCACGCCCGAGCATCGTCGCCGGAGAGCAGAGCGCTTTCTGCGGCGGCACGCGCCAATTCAGGCGTTCGATCGATCCCTGGCGCTCGGTTCAAGATCGCAGCCGCAGACTTGGCGTCGCCTTGCGCCATCAGCGCGCTGGCCCGCGCACCGGCAAGGTCCCCGTCCGATCCTGCCCCTTGAGGTCCCGGAGCGCCCGTCGCCAGCACCCGCCGGGCCAGGGCAGCGCCTGCCGGTGACAAGGATTTCGTCGCCAGCAGCGGCAGAACTGTCCGTACGGTCCGCGCCGAGGAACCTTTCCAAAGCGTGGGCGGAACGCCGGTGTCGCGGCCTGGGGTGGTGAAGGCGTCTGGAGCGGCCAGGCTGGAGACCTCGACCCCCTGCGCGACCGCGGCACGCGCCGATCCGGCGAAGATAAGAGCGATCAGCAGAAAGGAGAGACGCGACATGGCCTAATCATAGCGGGCGTCGGAGGTTGGCGCGAGGCCGCGGGCTCGTGTAGACCTTGGTTATTCATGGATCGCTATGCACCGTTGCGCCACCGCACCATCGCCCTTGTGGGCTTGATGGGTGTCGGCAAGTCGAGCGTCGGCCGTCGGCTCGCTAACGCGCTGGAACTGCCGTTCCGCGACGCCGATTCCGAAATCGAGGCTGCGGCGGGTTGTTCAATTTCCGACATCTTCACCGACGTGGGCGAGGCGGCGTTTCGGGAAGGCGAGCGGCGCGTTATTGCCCGGTTGCTGGATCAGGAGCCCCATGTGCTGGCCACGGGCGGCGGCGCCTTCATAATCCCGGAGACCCGGGCCCTGATTAAGGGCAAGTCAGTTTCGGTCTGGTTGAAAGCGGACCTCGAGGTCCTAGCTCGGCGCGTCTCGCGCAAGGACACTCGGCCCCTACTCGCCGGCAAGAACCCTGTGGAAGTGCTGCAGACTCAGGCTGAAGCTCGCTATCCGGCCTACGCGGAGGCTGACGTCGTGGTCGAAACCAGCGATGCGGCGCACCACGTTACCGTCGATCAGGTGATCCGCGCCCTTAGCGATCATCTCGAGGCACACCCATCATGACCCGCAAGATCGTTGTGGGCCTGGGCGCGCGCGCCTACGACGTGCTGGTCGGGCCAGGCCTCATCGACCACGCCGGCGAAGCGATCGGGCCGTTTCTAAAGCACCGCCGCACCGCCGTTGTAAGCGATGAGACAGTCTGGGCCCTGCATGGCGCCCGGCTGACCATGGCGCTAGAAACCTCCGGGATCGTGGTGGAGACGGTCATCGTCCCGACAGGTGAGCAGACCAAGAGCTTCGGAGGCTTGGCCCACGTCACCGACCGCCTCCTGGCGTTTGAGCTCGATCGCGGCGACGTGATCATTGCCTTTGGCGGCGGCGTGGTCGGCGACCTGGCGGGTTTCGCCGCGGCGATCTACAAGCGCGGCATCGATTTTGTGCAGATCCCGACGACCCTGCTGGCGCAGGTGGACTCCTCTGTGGGGGGCAAGACCGCGATCGACACACCGCGGGGCAAGAACTTGGTCGGCGCCTTTCACCAGCCGAAGCTGGTGCTCGCTGACCTTGAGGTGCTTGCGACGCTCCCGGACCGCGAGATGCGCGCCGGCTACGCCGAGATCATCAAGTACGGCCTCCTGGGCGACTCCCGGTTCTTCGAATGGCTGGAGATCAATGCCGGCGCAGTCCTTTCCCGCGAGCCCGCCGCCTTGGCGCAAGCTGTTGCGCGCTCCATAGAGATGAAGGCCGAGATCGTCGCGGAAGACGAGACCGAGCAGGGCCGCCGCGCGTTGCTAAACCTCGGTCACACCTTTGGCCACGCACTGGAATTCGAGACGGGCTTTGGCGAAGCCCTTTTGCACGGCGAGGCGGTGGCAGCCGGCATGGCGCTGGCCTTCCGTTTCTCCGCCTCGCAAGGGTTGTGCTCGACCCAGGACGCCCAAAGGGCCAGCGTGGGGATCGCCGCGGCGGGCCTGCCCACCGCCCTCGCCAAAGTCCCCGGCCACCCCTTCGACGCCGAGCGCCTGGCCCGTCATATGGCGCAGGACAAGAAGGCCGACGGTGGCAAACTGACCTTCATATTGGCCCGAGGCCTGGGCGAGGCCTTTGTCGCAAAGGACGTGGACGCCGCGGCGGTCACGGCTTTCCTCAAGCTGGAAGGAGCTGCCTGATGGCCGCCATCCTCGGGCTAGCGCCGATCATCTTCGGTCTGCTCGCGCTGTCAGCCCTGTTTTCCGCCGCGGAGACAGCCCTGACCGGCGCCAGCCGAGGACGAATGCACCAACTGGAGCGCGACGGCGACCGGCCAGCCGGACGGGTCAATCAGCTGCTGGCAGACCGGGAGACGATGATCGGGGCCGTTCTGCTGGGCAACAACCTGATCAACATCCTGGCCTCGGCCTTGGCGACCGAAGTGATCACGGGGCAGATCAAAGGCGCCTGGGGTGTCGCGGCCGCGACCGGCGTGATGACAGTGCTGGTCCTAGTCTTCGCGGAGGTCCTTCCGAAGACGCTGGCAATTCTGCGCTCCGACGACGTCGCGCGGTTCCTGTCGGGGCCAGCGCTCCTGATCGTGCGCGTGTTCGGACCCATCATCTTTACGATCCAATTTGTCGTGCGAAAGACGCTCGGCATCTTTGGTGTGCGGCTGAACATGGAGATGGACGTGCTCGCTGCCCACGAAGAGATCCGGGGCGCGGTCGAGTACCACCACTCTGGTGGTCTGGTGGAGACTGACGACCGGTGGATGTTGGGCGGGGTCCTCGACCTCGCCGAAATGGACGTCAGCGAAGTGATGGTCCACCGTAAGGCCATTGCGACTATCAACGCCGATCTCAGCCCACGGGACATCCTCACAGGGGCCCTGGCGAGCGGCCACAGCCGTGTGCCGCTCTACCGCGGGGACCCGGAAAACATCGTAGGCGTCCTGCACAATAAGGACTTCCTGCAGGCCATCGCCGATGCCGACGGGAAAATCGAGGCGGTCGAAATGGGCGTCATCATCCGTGAACCCTGGTTCGTGCCGGAAACCACCAGCCTCAAGGACCAGCTTGGCGCCTTCCTAAAACGCCGCGCCCATTTTGCGCTCGTGGTCGATGAATATGGCGCGCTGCAAGGCCTGCTGACCCTGGAGGACATCCTCGAGGAGATCGTGGGAGAGATCGAAGATGAGCACGACGTGGCTGTGCCCGGTGTCCGCGCCGCAGCTGACGGCTCTGTCACCGTCGATGGCTCCGTGACCATCCGCGATCTCAACCGCGCCATGAACTGGGACCTGCCTGACGACGAGGCGGTGACCGTTGCCGGCCTTCTGATCCACGAGGCGCGGCGAATTCCGGAGGCTGGTCAGACCTTCAACTTCCACCGCCACCGCTTCAGCGTGCTTGAACGCAAGGTAAATCGTGTCACCAAGCTGCAGATTTGGCCCGCGACGGAGCGCACGGAATGAATAATGATGCCAACTTCGCAGGCCTCCGCGTTCTTGTGGTGGAAGACGAGATGATGGTCTCGATGCTGATCGAGGATATGCTAGCCGATCTCGGCTGCCTCGTAGTGGGCCCTGCAGCGCGGCTCGACGACGCGATAGGTCTAGCCAAGACCGGAGAGATCGACTGCGCCGTGCTCGACGTGAACGTTGGCGGCCAACCGATCTTCCCGGTTGCCGACGTCCTGCGCGAACGCAATTGTCCGTTCGCCTTCGCCACTGGATATGGAGACGCAGGGCTTCGCGATGTCGATAAGGGCGCACCGGTCTTGCAGAAGCCCTTCCGCGAGGGCGACCTAGCGCGCGTGCTGGGAGAGCTTCGCGCCAGGGTCGGTTACAAGTAGCTCAGGCCGGCGGCCCAACCCTTCAGCAATAAGGCCACGGCGCCCGCTAGGGGGGGGCGAGCGGCAAAATCAGTTTCACGTCCCATCTCCTCCAAGTCCCGAAAACACTTAGGCTTTGCCTCCGGGACGCCGGAGATAGGTACGGCCGATCCGGAAACGACCTGACGCGACTTGAAAGTCGCCTTGAGGGCCAGTGGTGACGATAGGATTGCTAGAGGCGACGCTAAGAATTTGCGATCATTTTGTGACGGCCGTCTTCAGACGGCCGCCAGAGCCGCCAAAAGCTTGTCGGGGGTGATCGGATAGTCGCGCACCCTGACGCCGCAGGCATTGTAGATGGCGTTGGCCACCGCAGCGCCGGCGCCGGAGATCCCGAGCTCGCCGACCCCCTTGATGCCCATGGGATTGGCCTTGTCGTCCACCTCATCGAGCATGATCGCTTCGATCTCGCCGATGTCGGCCTGGACCGGCACCAGATACCCGGCCAAATCCTGATTGATCAGAGAGCCGTAGCGAGGGTCGACCGAATTGCCCTCGGTAAGCGCCGAGCCCACGCCCCAAATCATCCCACCGGTGAGCTGGCTGCGTGCCGTCTTCCAGTTGAGTATGCGGCCGGCCGCAAAGACCCCCAGCATCCGCCGGGTGCGGACCTCTCCCGTAACGATGTCTACGGCCACCTCGACAAAGTGGGCGCCGTAGGTATGAGAGCTCCACTTGCCAGCGTCAGCGGCGGGTCGGACCTCGCCATCGGCGGTCAGGCCCTCGGGTCGGTTGCGCCGGATCAGGTCCGACAGCCGCTCGGAGCGGTTAGAGATGGCGACGACGCCGTCCTGGAAGGTGATGTCCTGCGACGGTCCGCCAAAGAGCGGCGAAGCCGGGTCGGCGACTGCGATCTCAGCGATCGCCTTGCGCAGATTCATGCCGGCGTCGAGTGCGGCGGACCCCGCTGTGGCCGCCCCGAATTGGCCACCCGACCCAGGCGCCGGCGGCAGCTCGCTATCGCCGATCTCGACTCGAACATCGCCCAGCGGAACACCCAGCGTCTCCGCCGCGATCTGGGCAAGCACCGTGTAGGTACCGGTGCCGATGTCGGTCATGCCCTGTTTGACGGTGATCACCCCCTCGGCGTCGACCGTGAAGCTGCACTTGGCCGGCAGCAGAAAGTTGCCGCGGATGGCGGCCGCCATGCCAAATCCTATCAACCAACGGCCCTCCCGCACCTGGCCCGATTTGGGGTTGCGGCGGGCCCAGCCGAACAGCTGGGCGCCTTCCCGCATGCAACGGACAAGTTGTCGGATCGAGAATGGCTTTCCAGTCTCGGGATCGGTGGGCGGTTCGTTGAGGATACGTAGCTCTACAGGATCCATGCCGAGCTTCTCGGCGAGCTCGTCCATGGCCACTTCCAGGCTGAGCGTGCCCGACGCCTCGCCCGGCGCGCGCATCGCGCTGGCTACTGGCAGGTCAAGCCGGACCAGCCGATGCCCTGTCAGGCGATTAGGCGCCGCATAGAGGCTGCGGGCGAAATTCGAGGCGTGCTCCGTGAAGTTGCCGCGGCGGTCGCAATGGGTGGTGGTCATCAGCGACATGGCGGTGAGCTTGCCGTCGGCCGTCGCGCCAAGTCGAACCCGCACCTCTGTCGCCGGCCGATGTACGGTACCGTGCATCATCTGCTGACGGGAAAACGCCACCTTCACCGGTCGGCCCAGCTCACGCGCGGCAAGCGAGGCTAACACGAGGTCTTCGTAAAACGATCCCTTGCCGCCGAAGCCGCCGCCGACGTAGCGGGTTAAAAGGCGCACCGATTTGTGCGGCATCATCAGAGTCTCGGCGAGCGAGTTCTGTGCGAAGCGCACCATCTGGACGGAGGTATGAACCGTCAATTGGTCGCCCTCCCACCAGGCGGTGGTGGCACAAGGCTCCATCTGGCAATGGTTCTGTAACGGAGTGCGCCAGTTGTCGTCGATCGTCACCGGTGCGGCGGCGAAAGCAGCCTCGAAATCGCCGATCTCGACGTCGGACTCACCCGGCGGCTGGACAGCCTCGTCATAGTGATCGTGGAAGATCACAGACTGAGGCTCAGTCTCGAAAGACAGCTTCACCAGGGCTGCCGCGGCTTGAGCGTTTTCCAGAGTGTCAGCGACTACGATCGCCACCTGCTGGCCGAAGAAGTACACGCGGTCCGATTCCAACGCTGGTCGCGGTGACGGAGTGAAGAAGTCGTACCGCGCGGGGCGCGGTCCCTGCTCCGGCACGTTCCTATGGGTCCAGACCAGCTGAACGCCTGGCGAGGCTTCGGCGGCGGCTGTGTCTACAGCCGTGATCCTTCCGTGGGCGATCGGCGCTGACAGCATGACACCATAGGCCGGCGGCGACGGTGCTTCGACCTCGTAAGCATAGGGAGCCGTGCCCGTGACCTTTAACGGGCCTTCATAACGGTCTACGGCCTTGCCGATGTTCCCGGCGCGGTTCTCCTTGACGGGATTGCTCGTCGCTTCCCATTCGCTGACCGAACTCATACCTGCCTCCCTTTCGCTTCGGTGATCGCGACGGGGACTAAGCGACGGATCAGGTCGATCTTGAAGCTGTTACGCCCATTGTTGCTAGCCTCGGCAAGTTCCGCCGCTATGGCCTCAACGCTCGACGAGCCTATCGAAAGAGCGGCTTCCACCTTCTCCGCGCGCCACGGCTTGTGAGCTACGGAGCCCAGGGCGACCTGGCCGCCGGCGATGGCGACGCTGGCCAGGCCTGCGGCGTAGGAGGCCCTGTCGCGGACCTTTCGATAAACTTGGCCGCCCTTGGGTGGCGGCGGCAGAACCACAGCAGTGATCAACTCTCCCGGGATCAAATGCGTCTCGACGTCTGGAGTCTCGCCCGGCAGCCGATGGAGTTCGGTCGCGGCGAACGTGCGCATCTGACCGGACGGGGACAAGGTCTCAACCTTGGCGTCCAGCGCAACCAATGCGACGGCCATGTCCGACGGGTGGGTGGCGATGCAGGCGTGGCTGGCGCCGAAAATCGCCGAGTTGCGGTTCAGGCCCTCAAGCGCCCCGCATCCTGAGCCAGGCTGGCGCTTATTGCAGGGCTTGCTGGTGTCGTAGAAGTAGGCGCAGCGAGTTCGCTGCATCAAGTTGCCGCCGGTCGTGGCTTTGTTGCGAAGTTGGCCGGAACCGCCGGCGACGATAGCCTGAGTAAGAACCGGATATCGGGCGCGGACCCGGGCGTCGGCGGCCACGTGGCTGTTGGTGGCCATGGCGCCAATTCGCAGGCCGCCCTCGGAGGTATCCTCGATCCCCGCCAGCGGGAGGCGGCCGACGTCAATCAGATGTGCGGGATGTTCTATCTCCAGCTTCATCAGGTCGAGCAGATTAGTGCCGCCGGCGATGAACTTTGCGTTCGGCGTCTCGGAGGCTGACTTGACCGCCGCTTGGGCGCTTGTCGCTCGCTCGTAGGTAAAGGGCCTCATGCCGGCTGCCCCGAGACCGCGCGGATCGCCGCCACGATTTGCGGATAGGCCGAGCAACGGCAGATGTTCCCGCTCATACGTTCTCGCAACTCATCGTCGGTGAGACGGATGGGCGCCGTCAGGTCGTCGGTCTCCTGACTAGGCCAATTGTCGGCGACCTCCTGGAGCATCCCCAGAGCCGAACAGATCTGACCCGGCGTGCAGTAGCCGCATTGAAATGCGTCCTCAGTCAAGAAGGCCTGCTGGATCGGAGCAAGCTTCTCGACTGTGCCGACGCCTTCAATAGTGGTCACCGAATCGCCATCGTGCATTACCGCCAGAGACAGGCACGAATTGATCCGCGTCCCGTTCACCAGAACCGTGCATGCGCCGCACTGGCCGTGGTCGCAGCCTTTCTTCGTGCCTGTCAGATGCAATGTCTCGCGGAGTGCGTCCAGCAGCGTCGTGCGAGGATCGACGTCGATCACCCTCGCTTCTCCATTGACGGTGATCGTGGTCTTCAAGCGATGGACTCCCCGGATCGTTGTCGGCCGATGAACCGCGCTAAAGACCGCGTCGGTACTTCAAACGTTTGTTTAGTCTAGACGCTAGCTCTCGCCCGGCGCCAGAGCCTTCACCGAAAGGGCGTGCAAAGGTCCGGCCAGCTCTTCGGCCAGTTCGCGATAGACCATCCGCTGCCGTGCAACCTTTGAGGCGCCTGCGAAGGCGACCGACTCGATCAGCACGTTAAAGTGGCTCTCGCCGCTAGGGCTCGCGCCGGCGTGGCCGGCGTGGCGCTCGGAATCGTCCTCGATCTCGAGGCGCGAAGGAGAGAAGGCCGAACTGAGTTTTTGTTGAATGGCATCAGATATGGCGCCCATCGCCCTCATCTTCAATTCTTGAAAGGGATTATCTCGGCCCCATACTTGGCCTATGGCCGCCGCGTTTCAATATAAGCCCAGATTCGTCGATATCCGCGTGCGTCCTCCCAAGCCGGAGGAGGACGCACGGGCTGAGGACGTGAATGCGCTGAAGCCCGGCGAGCGGGCCTGCGATCACCCCGGTTGCCGCCTGGCGGCGACAGCGCGGGCCCCTAAATCGCGCGACATGCTGAACGAACACTACTGGTTCTGTCAGCCGCACGCGGCCGAATACAATCGCAATTGGAACTTCTTTGCAGGCCTCAGCGAGGCAGAGATCCGCCGCCGCCAGCAGGATGAGCTGTTCACTGGAGGCCGACCAACCTGGGAGATGAAGGCCGGCCGGATGTCACGCGAGGCCGCGGCCTTCTCCAATAAGTTCCGCAAGGGCGAGGGCTATCGCGACCCATTCAACCTTTTCGGCAAGAACGGCGGCAAGCCCATGCCGGAGGCTGAGGTTCGCCATATGGGCAAGATCGAGCGCAATGCGCTCGCCGACCTCGACCTTGACGCCAATGCCGACGGCCCGAAGATTCGTGCCCGCTACACCGAGTTGGTTCGCCGCCTGCACCCAGACGCCAACGGCGGCGATCGCGCGGGCGAACACCGCCTGCAGAGGGTGATCAAGGCCTACCAATCCTTGCGCAAAGCCGGGATGGTCTAGGCGAGTGCACCAAGGCGCGTGTCGGCGGTGTGAGCGAAGTGCGTCGTCGGCCGGGTCGCCGTCTCCGGAATGCCGCCAACCTGAGTGCCGACAAAGCCGGCAGCGTGATGGAGGACGTAGCCTGCTCATAGACGTTGAACGTGGTGGTGAAGCTAGACCTCTGCCTCTGCCGGCGTCCGTTCGGTATCAACGGCCGACTGCATGGCCGGCGAGTAGCGGGATCCCGTGACCGTGCGTTCGTTCACCAGATCATCGACCTTGGCCATGGTCTCGGAGGTCAGCGCGACCGCCCCGGCGCCGGCGTTTTCGCGCATGTGCTTGGGCCGGGTCGTGCCAGGGATCGAGACCAGGGTTGGATCCTTCTTCATCAGCCACGCAAGGCAAAGCTGGGCGGGAGTGCAGCCAGCACCTCTCGAGACCGCGGTGAATTGCTCGAGCAACCGCATGTTCGCAGTGAAGGCCTCGCCCTGGAATCGGGGCATGGCGATCCGCATGTCGCCGGGCTGAAATTTGACTGGATCGGTCACACCGCCGGCCAGGAAGCCGCGCCCAACCGGTGAGAAAGCGACAAAAGTGATGCCAAGTTCATGACAGGCGTCGAGGACTGCGATCTCAGGATTGCGGGTCCAGGGCGAATATTCGGTCTGCAGGGCGGCGATCGGATGGGTCGCGTGGGCGCGGCGTAGAATCGGGGCGGAGACTTCCGAAAGCCCGATTGCGCGGATTTTCCCCTCGGCCAAAAGGTCCGACAGCGCGCCGACGCTGTCCTCGATCGGCACGCGCTTGTCCCAGCGGTGCAGGTAGTAGATGTCGATGACGTCGGTTTGCAGGCGCTTCAGGCTGCGTTCGCAGGTGTCCTTGATATTAGCCGGACTGCCGTTAATCCCACGCTCGTCTCCAATGGTGATGCCGCACTTCGAAGCGAGCGTGAACTTGTCGCGATGTGCGCCAAGCACCTCACCGACCAGGGTCTCGTTGTGACCCAGGCCATAGACGGCGGCGGTGTCGAAGAAGGTATAGCCGGCGTCGAGCGCGCCCAGCAGGACCCGCTCGGCTTGGTCACGCGGCGTAGGTGGGCCATAGCCAAGGGAGAGCCCCATACACCCCAGTCCGATGGCCGAGACCTCGAACGGACCGATGCTGCGTTTTTCCATGTGCGTGTGTCCTTCAGAGATTTCGGCGAGAAACGGCCTGTGCGTCGATGCGTCAAGAGTGTTCCCGCTCGTCCCTGCTGGCCCGCCGCTCGTCACAGGTTCGACGCCGCATGGCCCGGAGAGCTCGCCGCTCGTCACCGGCTGCTAGAGATTTTTCTGCGCACGGTGATCTTCCGGCCAATCCCCTCGCGGGACTGAGCAAGGAGCGATGTGATGCGAGTTTCGATGCGAGCGACGATGCTGGGCGCGGTCGCGGCTGACGCACTGACAGGACCTGCACAGGCTGACGAATGGGGCTCCTACGGCCGTGATCCGCAGGGCACGCGGTTCTCCCCGCTGACCCAGGTTACACCGGCCAATGTGGCCAACCTGAAGCCCGCCTGGACGTTTCACACCGGCGACATCTCCGACGGTAAAACCCGGGCCGGAGGCCCGCGCAGCGGGTTCGAAACCACGCCGCTGTTTCTCGACGGGCGGCTCTACATCACCACGCCGTTCAATCGTATGATCGCGTTGGATCCGGCGAGCGGCAAGCAACTTTGGGCCTACGACCCGAAACTCGACCGAGCTGAGCCCTATGGCGACGGCCTCATCAACCGCGGATATGCCGAGCGGAGCGGTGCGCGGATTCGATGCGCGGACTGGTAAGCTGCTCTGGACCTGGGAGCCGATGATTAAACCGGTAGGCGTTGCGGACAAAGACTGGAAGACCGGCGCGGGCAATGCCTGGACGGTGCTGAGCGCTGGGGGGGGGGGGGGGGGGGGGGGGGGGGGGGGGG
>JAYUBY010000156.1:0-6975 GCA_043740635.1 Alphaproteobacteria bacterium | reverse complement strand
CCAGAACCATCGCCAAGGCCAGCATCCGCCGCACCTGAGCCCCATCCGAGCATCGACTGCTCAGAGCCCGCAGCGCTGCCGCCGTGTGCTCCTGCCGGGCAACCTCCAAGGGTGCGCCCATCCCACCTCTCCGCTGCGCGAATCAGCACATCGAATCGAAACCGCGCTGCTTTGGGAAGCCCCGCGAGTCAGGCTCAGCAGGGACTGGTATTAGCCCCCCCAAATTGGTTAGCGCCGAGCCGCCGTCCACAAGCATTTCCTGGCCATGGTAGGTGATGCGCCCAGTGTGGCAGCCGGCGCAGGTCAAGCCGACGCCGGTGAAGGGTCGCCGGGTTTGCGGGTTCGGCCAAAGGCCGCCGTCCGGCCTGATCACCGCTGCGCCGTGGGCAAAGCCGACGGGCAGCTTCACAGCGCCGGGCGCCTGGCTATCCGGGATGAAGCCGAAGCGATCCAGATATTCAGGATCCGATAGTCGGCCCGTCCCATTGAAAAAAATTTGCGGCCGGTCGAGCGCGACGAACCACTCGTACGGCATCCCGAAAGTTTGCGTGCCTTGATCGGCATGGTGGAACCAGGAACCTTCGTTAGGGCTCCAGTTCTGTTTTAGCCAAGTCGTCCTTGTTGGCGTCGAAAACTCGGGCGCGTTGACGACGAGATTGTCCGCATACCAGCGCCACACATGCTTGCCGAAGAGCACCGCCGCGATCGCAATGAACGCCACGAATCGTAAGGCCGACTATCGGCAAGCTTCGTTTCATGGTGGATGCCCCGCAGCTCTACCGCGTGTTTGGATATCCCAGCTACGCTCTCACCCACCGAATCTGGTTGTACGCTAAGAAAATAAAGCTGCGCGTTGCAGCTAAAATGTCAATGAAACTCGCGCAGCATTTGCCACGCCGCATTGACTTGGCGAGACCGATCCCCCATTCCTCCGCTCGACTCTCGCGGGAGAGATCGGGGTGCCATTCTTACCCGGATGGGGACCTCGGAGCCGAAGGCGCAACCGCCCCGGAAACGCTCAGGCAAAAAGGACCGCGACGAGCTGATGCACGCTGGAAAGTTCCCTTTGAAGCTCGTCAGAGCGATCGAGGGACGCCGAAGGAGCAGGGGACACGCCGAATAAAGGCGGTCCGAAATCTCTCAGGCCCAAGGACAGCGGGGGCGCGGGACGCCAGGGCTCTGCCTTGCGCTGAACGCCCCATCGTCAGCCGGAGTCCGCGATTTGACCGTCCCCAACGACACCCCGCTCAAGAGCACCCCGCTGCATGCAGCCCACATCGCGGCCGGTGCGCGGATGGTCCCGTTCGCGGGTTATGACATGCCGGTGCAGTACCCCGATGGCGTGCTCAAAGAGCACCTGTGGACACGGGAGCACGCGGGCCTCTTTGACGTGTCGCACATGGGCCAGGCGCGCCTGCGCGGCGTTGCCCCGCTGGCAGCGTTCGAAGAGGTCGTGCCCGGTGACTTCATCAACTTAAAACCTGGCAAGCAGAAGTACTCCGTCCTGCTGAACCGCAGCGGCGGGATCATCGACGACCTGATGGCAGGACGGCCGGACGATGATGGACTCTTCGTGGTGGTGAACGGCGCCTGCAAGGACAACGACTTCAAGGTCATCAACGATGAATTGGCCGGCCAAGTGAAGATAGAGCGGTTGGAAGACCGGGCGCTTCTGGCGCTTCAGGGACCGGAAGCTGCGGCAGTGTTCCAAGCCTATGCGCCGGAGGCGGCCTCAATGGTGTTCATGGACGTGCGCCCCATCCACGCCTTCGGCCAGGACCTGATCGTTTCGCGCTCCGGCTACACGGGCGAGGACGGCTATGAAATCTCGATCCCGGCCGCGGCGGCGGTTGCAGTGTGGAATGCGCTGCTGGCCGACGAACGCGTGAAGCCGATAGGTTTGGGCGCGCGGGATTCACTGCGGCTGGAAGCCGGCCTGCCGCTCTATGGCCACGACCTCGACGAGACGGTGAGCCCCGTCGAGGGCGACCTCACCTTCGCGATCAACAAGAACCGACGTGAGCAGCGCGACTTCCCGGGCGCGGCGCGGATCGTAGGCGAGTTGACCGAGGGGCCGGCTCGCGTCCGCGTGGCGCTGAAGGTGTTGGAAGGCGCCCCGGCACGCGAGGGTGCTGAAATCGCCGACGTGAGCGGCGCGGTGATCGGCATCGTCACTTCCGGCGGCTATTCGCCCTGCCTGAAGGGTGGCATCGCGCTCGGCTTCGTGACGCCCGTCTACGCCGCTGTCGGCGGCCAGTTGAAAGTCATCGTCCGAGGCAAGGCCCAGGCCGCCGAGGTCGTGAAGACCCCGTTCGTCCCCCATCGCTACGTCCGCACACTTCCAGCCTAGAGAAAGCCGCCATGCGCTTCACCAAGGATCATGAATGGGTCGAGGTCGACGGCGACGTCGCCACCGTCGGCATCACTGCCTACGCCGCCGAACAGCTCGGGGACGTTGTGTTCGTCGAGACCCCTGACGTCGGCAAAACCGTAAAGGCCGGCGACGGCTTCGCGGTGGTCGAGAGCGTCAAGGCCGCCTCGGACGTGTACGCCCCGGTCTCCGGCGAGGTGGTCGCGGCCAATGCCGCTCTGGGCGACGCGCCGGACACCGTCAACGCCGAGCCCGAAGCGGCCGGTTGGTTCGCCAAGGTCAAACTCGCAAACCCGGCCGAGGTCGACGCCTTAATGGATCGCCACGCGTACGAAGCCTACCTGCAGACCTTGTAAAAACCCCCGCTCACCCCGCGAAGACGAGGACCCAAGCTGTGCTCAGTATGGGTTCCGGTCTGTGCGGGAATGAGCGGAAAAGAAAGATGCTTTGCCGATATGCGCTACCTGCCTCTAACCCCCGACGACCGTGCCCAAATGCTGGGGACGATCGGCGTTCCTGACGTCGACGCCCTGTTCAAGGACGTGCCGGCAGCCGCCCGCAAGACGGAGCTCTTCGACCTGCCTAGGCGAGCCGGCGAGCTGGAGGTCGAGCGCGAGCTTGGCCGGCTGGCGGCGATGAACCGGCCGGCTGGCGGCGGGCCGTTTTTCTGTGGGGCAGGCGCCTATCGCCACCACGTGCCGGCAAGCGTCGACCACATCATCCAACGGTCGGAATTCCTGACCAGCTACACGCCCTATCAGCCGGAGATCGCTCAGGGCACCTTGCAGGTGCTGTTCGAGTTCCAAACCCAGGTGGCGGCTCTGACCGGGCTCGAAGTCGCCAACGCCTCGATGTACGACGGCTCCACGGCCTGCGCCGAAGCCGTGATGATGAGCCGGCGCGTGACCCGCCGTGAGAAGGCGATCCTATCCGGCGGTCTGCATCCGCACTATGCCGCTACAACCCAGACCATCGCTCACGCCGAGGGCATGGAAATCGTCCGCCAAGCTGCCGCCTTCGACGCCGAGGCTGCGGTGATCGCTGCTATAGATGCCGAGACCGCGTGCGTCGTGGTCCAGACGCCTAACGTCTTCGGCGTGGTCACCGACGTGACGAAGATCGCCGAGGCTGCCCATGCCGCCGGCGCCCTGCTGATCGTGGTGACTACCGAGGCGGTGTCCTTCGGTCTGCTGAAATCGCCCGGCGAGATGGGCGCCGATATTGCGGTGGCCGAGGGCCAGTCGATCGGAAATGCGCTTAACTACGGCGGGCCCTATGTCGGGCTGTTTGCGGCCCGCGAGAAGCTGGTGCGCCAGATGCCAGGGCGCCTCTGCGGCGAGACCGTCGACGCTGACGGCCGGCGGGGCTACGTCCTGACGCTTTCGACCCGCGAGCAGCATATTCGCCGGGAGAAAGCGACCTCTAACATCTGTACCAACTCTGGCCTCTGCGCCCTGGCTTTTACGATCCACCTGTCGCTGTTGGGCGAGGTGGGCCTTCGCCAGATGGCGGCCCTGAACCACAGCCGGGCGCGCGAGCTGAAAGAGGCGCTCGATGGTGTCGTCGAAATCTTGACACCTAGGTTCTTCAACGAAATCGCTGTGCGGATTTCCGACGCCGCCGGCGTGGTCGAGGCGCTGCTGGCCGACGGGATAATCGCCGGGGTGCCCTACTCGCGGCTCGATCCGCACGCGGGTCTTGACGACGTCCTGCTGCTCGCCGCCACCGAAACCACCACATCTGATGATATTGCGGCCTTGGCTGCCGCCCTGAAGGGGAGGCTCGGCCGATGAGCATGTCCAGCGTGGGTCGCCCCACCCAACCCAATGTCGGCGCCTCCATTGAAGGCCACGCTTCGCTGACCGGCGGCCGAGGCCTGCTGCAGGACGAACCGCTGCTGTTCGAGTTGGGCGGCTGGGACAAGACCGGCGTCGACTTCGATGAGGCCAACCATGACGCCTCCGACCTCGGCGACCTAGTCCGCAGCAGCCCGATCGGTCTCTCCGGCCTCTCAGAGCCGGAGACCATGCGCCATTACGTGCGTCTTTCTCAGAAGAACCACGCCATCGATCTGGCGCTCTATCCGCTCGGCTCGTGCACAATGAAACACAACCCGCGGCTCAACGAGAAGATGGCCCGTCTCGCGGGCTTTGCCGACCTACACCCCTTGCAGCCGCAATCGACGACACAGGGCGCGCTGGAGCTGATGGACCGTCTGGCTCACTGGCTGAAGACGCTCACCGGCATGCCCGCCGTGGCGCTGACGCCCAAGGCCGGCGCCCATGGAGAGCTCTGCGGCCTGCTCTGCATCCGCGCAGCCCACGAAGCCGCCGGCCACGGCGACCGTCGCCGGGTCCTGGTCCCTACCTCGGCGCACGGCACCAATCCCGCGACCGCCGCCTTCGTCGGCTATTCGGTGGAGGAGATCGCCCAGACTGCCGACGGCCGTGTGGACCTTGCCGACCTCGCTGCCAAGCTCGGCACCGACGTCGCCGCGATCATGGTGACGAACCCGAATACGTGCGGCCTCTTCGAGCGCGATGTGATCGAGATCGCCCGCCTGACTCACGAGGCCGGCGCCTACTTCTATTGCGACGGAGCCAACTTCAACGCCATCGTCGGCCGCGTGCGCCCGGGCGACCTGGGCGTCGACGCTATGCATATCAACCTGCACAAGACCTTCTCCACCCCGCACGGCGGCGGCGGGCCGGGTGCGGGTCCGGTGGTGCTTTCCAAGGCGCTCGCGGCCTTCGCGCCGGCCCCCTGGATTGTCCATGGCGCCGATGGCCTGGAACTGGTCGAGGAAGCCAAGGACGACGCCGCCCAGGCCTTCGGCCGAATGTGCGCCTTCCAGGGCCAAATGGGCATGTTCGTCCGCGCCTATGCCTATATGCGCAGCCACGGATCCGACGGGCTGCGCCAGGTTGCCGAAGACGCGGTGCTCAACGCCAATTACATCAAAGCCGTGCTGTCGGCAGAACTGACCCCAGCCTTCCCGGACGGGCCCTGCATGCATGAGGCGCTTTTCGATGACGCCTGGCTGGACGGCACTGGGGTGACCACTCTCGACTTCGCCAAGGCGATGATCGACGAGGGTTTCCACCCGATGACGATGTATTTCCCCCTTGTGGTGCACGGCGCGATGCTGATCGAGCCCACCGAGACCGAGTCCAAGCGCGAGCTCGACCGGTTCTGTGATGCCTTATTGGCGCTCGCCAAGGCTGCAAAGGCTGGCGACGTCGGCCGTTTCAAGGGCGCGCCCTATCTGGCGCCCCTGCGCCGGCTGGACGAAACCCTGGCTGCGCGGAAGCCGAAACTGACGTGGCGTCCTGACGACACCACTGTGGCGCCGGCGCCATTAGCGGCCGAATAGAGCGGCATGAGAAAAATTAAATCGGCCCGCTCCTTTACGACTCCTAAGCCGGTTCGCATATCAATGTAGCGACGCGGTGGTTCGAGCCTCCCCTCGGCCCTTTCGCGCGTTCCCAGGTTTGCTCCAGTGACTTTCGCCATGCCTTCTTTGCGCGTTTACCGCGCCTCCGACGAGTTTGCCCGCGAGTTAGCCTCGCGCTTGGCGCGTTGGCTGCTGCTTGGGTTGGGCGGGCTGCTGATGCTCATCGGCATCGCCGCGGAGGTGGTCCCCCTTCCGACTCACATCTTAGGGATGCCGATCCTTGTGATCGGACTGATGATTGTATTGCGAAATTCGATCAAGGCGCGGCGCCGGTTCGTCAAGATGCAACGTAGGCACCCCAAGATGGTCTTCCCAATTCGGCGACTACTTCGGCGCGAGCCGGAGGTCGTAGCGGTATTCTGGCAAGCCTACTTGCGTGTTGAGCGCGTGGTCTTACCGAGCCGCTTTCGCTTCGCCGCCAGATCGCGCCGCGCGCTCGGTCGGCGGTTTCGCCCTCGCACAGCCTGAGTTCCAAACAACAAAACGCCCCGAAGCCTGCGCTTCGGGGCGTTTTTCTTGTCAGCGATCCGTCCTGTGGACGGGGCCGGACCCTCACGAGGCGAGTTCTACAGTGAGGCGCAACAGTTACAGGCGCCTTTTTCCAACCCAAAGCGATTCGCGGCACTGTCATGCGCGAGACGCCGAGCATCACAGCCAGGTATTCCTGCTTCAGGCTTGGCCATGTGCCACCCTTGGACCCGTGACATCACACCGCAACGTCCGCGTGTCGTTTGATGTATTCGCCCGGCGAAATTGACTTTAGCAATCTAAAGGTGCCGCTGCGACCGACCGCACAATATGCTTGTGTCAGAGGCGCGTGCGGGCGCTCATCAGAGAACCATAGTTGAATCAGACGAGCGCGGACCCTTCTAAGTCCGCGAGGGGCTTCAGTAGGGTGGTTGCTCGCGCCGCGCGGTCCCTGGGTAACGTTGGGTTGGGATGTCGCATATGGTCAGTAACCCCCCGGCGTTCATGAGGAGCAGGTCCGCCAAAGATGGCGCGCGCCTTCCGTTCAATCGACAGATTGTAGAGGTCTTCCTGGAACGCCTCGGAGTCAGGTCGACGTCGGTCGAAAATGGCGCGCAGGCCGTGGAGGCCGCGGCCCTGCAAGCATTCGACGCGATCCTAATGGATATCCAGATGCCGGTGA
>JAYUBY010000155.1:0-28385 GCA_043740635.1 Alphaproteobacteria bacterium | reverse complement strand
CGTAGCCCTGGGCATCGAGGAGATCATGAAAGAGCTTCATGTTCAGCTCGTTATCCTCGACGATGAGGACCTTCTTGGCCATTTAGGACCCGGCTCTGTGCTCCGTGGACTCCGCGTGGCGCGGACTTCCCCACCCTGGCTTGTTCATCCCATGGATATCCTTAAACTTCGTTAGCCGAACTGCACGTCATGGCTGAAGCTACCCATCCATCGATCGCACCGACACTGGAAAGCCTGGGGCTGGCCAGTAGTCGACCCCTCGTGATCGTCGACGTGGACGAAGTGCTGGGGCTGTTCATGTTGGGCTTTGGCGCATTTGTCGCAGAGCACGGCTGCGAGCTGCGGTTTGAACGATTCGCTCTCTTCCAGAACATCTACCGGCCAGGAGCGACCGAGCACTTGGACTTGGCTGAAGGGCGAAAGTTGTTCGACGAGTTCTTTCGCAGCCGATGTGGAGAGATCGAGCCTGCGCCGGGGGCGGTTGAAGCATTGCGCCGTCTCGAGCGCCGGGCAGAAATCCTGATCCTGTCCAACGCCCCTGCAGAGGCCGAGGCCTTGCGCGGCGACTGGCTGAAGCGTCACGGCCTCCCGCGGGCGCTGATCCTATCCAGCGGGCCGAAGGGGCCGGTAACTGCGGGCTTGGTGGCGCAAACGATGGGTCGCACCGCCTTCGTCGACGACCTGATCCCAAACCTCGATTCGGTGGCTGAACATTCGCCAACGACCGCGACGTTCCAGCATGTGGCCGACTTGCGCTTGCGGCCATTGGCCCCGCGCTCGGACCGACACCGGCGAATCGACGACTGGACGGATCTCGGCGAGGCTATTGAGGCCTCGATCAGCTAAGGGCCTGATTGAGGTCAGCGATTAGGTCATCGACGTTCTCGACGCCCACCGACAGCCGGACGAAGGCGTCCGAGATGCCCAGTTCCGCGCGCACATGCGGCGGTATCGAGGCATGAGTCATGATCGCGGGGTGTTCGATCAGGCTTTCCACCCCGCCCAGGCTCTCCGCCAATGTGAAGAGCTGGGTGCGCTCCAGCATCCGCAGGGCGCCTTGCAGGTCGCGATCTAGGACGACGCTGATCATCCCTCCGAAACCGTGCATCTGGCGCTTTGCGAGCTCGTGCTGCGGGTGGCTGGTGAGGCCTGGATAGATCACCTGCTTGATCGCTGAGTGGCGCTCGAGATGCTGGGCGATTGCCATCGCGTTGGAACAGTGCCGCTCCATGCGCAGCGCCAGCGTTTTTACGCCTCGCAACGCCAGAAAGCTGTCGAAGGGACTGGCGATCGAGCCGATGGCGTTCTGCAGGAATGTCAGCTGGTCGGCCACCTCGCCTTCCAAACCGGCCACCACCACGCCGCCGACCACGTCTGAATGGCCGTTGAGATACTTGGTCGTGGAGTGCATCACCATGTCGAAGCCGTGCTCAAGCGGCCGCTGGCAGTAAGGGCTGGCGAAGGTGTTGTCGGCGGCGATCCAGATTCCGCGCGACTTGGCGAGCGCGGCCAAGGCGTCGAGATCAGCCAGGCGCAGCAGGGGATTGGTCGGCGTTTCGACCCATATCAGCTTGGTCTTGGGCGTGATCGCCGCCTCAACCGCGGCGACGTCGGCCAGATCGACGAAGCTGAAGACCAAGCCGGCGGAGCGTTTGCGAACCTTGTCGAACAGCCGAAAACTGCCGCCGTAGAGATCGGACGAGGCGATGACGTGGGCGCCGGCGTCGAGCAGCTCGAGGATCGTGGAGATGGCCGCCAAACCGCTGGAAAACGCATAGCCCTTCACGCCACTTTCCAGGTCGGCGACGGCGCGTTCGAAGGCGAAGCGCGTAGGGTTTTGGCTGCGTGAGTATTCAAAGCCCTTGTGCACGCCAGGGCTTTCCTGGGCATAGGTCGAAGTGGCGTAGATCGGAACCATCACCGCGCCCGTGCTCGGGTCGACGTGCTGGCCTCCGTGGATCGCCCGCGTCTCGAACGCAAGGCGATTGGAACCGTCGGTCATAGAATCTCCGTCACTAAGAGCGGCGCAGGTGGTTGATCAGATCAACGCGAGTGATCAGGCCAAGGAACTCGCGGCCCTCCAACACGATCGCTACCTCGTCGCGCTCGAAGATGGGGATGAGCGCATCCAGGGGTTCGTTGGCCTGCAATGTGTTCAACTTGGCGACCATAGCGTTCGCGACCCGGTCGCCGAACCGTTCCGGTCCACCCTCGACTGCGGCCAGCAGGTCGCTTTCGTCGAGAAGGCCGATTAGCCGTCCGTCGTCCAACACGGGTAGCTGGCTGACGTCGGCCGTGCGCATGCGCTTGTAGGCGGTATCCAGCGTGTCGTCCGGCCCCACGGTCTCGGCGCCGCCGAGCTGGGCGTTGCGTGCGACAAGGTCGCGGAGAGAACCGGTGATCGGACGGTCGGTCAGGCCCTGGTCAGAAAGCCAGTGATCGTTGAAGACCTTTGAAAGGTACTTGTTGCCGCTGTCGCAGACGAAGGTCGCCACACGCTTGGGCGTCGTCTGAGCTTGGCAGTAGCGCAGGGCTGCGGACAACAGCGTTCCGGACGACGATCCACCCAGGACGCCGGCCTTGGAGAGCAGGTCGCGAGCGGCCTGCACGCTTTCGCGGTCGGTGACAGCAAAAGCGTTGCCTTTCTTCACCAACGACAGGTCGCAATTGTCCGGCACAAAGTCTTCGCCGATGCCCTCGACGATCCACGACCCGGCCTCAACCTTTTCATTCCGGTTGATCAGCGGTTCCAGGACCGAGCCCACCGGGTCGGCGAGCACCATTTCCGTCTTCGGACTCACCTTTGCGAAGTAACGGCCGAGGCCCGTGAGTGTCCCGCCGGAGCCGACGCCGACCACGATAGCGTCCACGTCACCTTCCAGCTGTTCGAAGAGTTCTGGCCCGGTGGTCGTCTCATGCGCTTCCGGATTCGCCGGGTTGCAAAACTGATTCATGTAGACGGCCCCCGGCATGTCGTCGGCTAGGCGTTGGGCGATGTCCTGATAGTAGTCGGGGTGGCCTTTACCCACGTCGCTACGGGTAATCCGCACGTCGACCCCCAAACCCCGAAGATGCTGGATCTTCTCACGCGCCATCTTGTCGGGAACCACCAGCACTAGCCGGTAGCCCTTGAGGATGCCCACTTGGGCAAGACCCAAGCCGGCGTTCCCGGCCGTGGCCTCGATAATCACCCCGCCGGGTTTCAGGCGGCCCTCGGCTTCAGCCGCCTCGATCATCGTGCGGGCGATGCGGTCCTTTATCGAGCCGCCTGGGTTGGCGCTCTCCAGCTTGGTGAAGAGCCGGCAGGGCCCTGTGTCAAACATGCCCGTCAGCTCCAGCATCGGGGTGCGGCCGATCAGGTCCAGGGCCGACGTCACCGGCGCTGGGGCGGAGGTGGTCTGTGGGGACGCTTTTTCAGCGGGAATCATGGTCAGCCGACTCCGTGCGCGCAAGCCATCAGTACCCCACCTGAGCCCAACGCAACATCCATGCTCTTGGATGCATTAGACTTGGGCCTATCGCACGTGTGATTTGGGGTGGTAGGGCACGCTCATGTCCGACAACATCCGTATCTGGGTCGAAATCTCTCACAGCGCGGCATACCGCTCCGGCGGTTGGGCGTTTGTCCGGGCGGAGGGCCGCTCCCTGAGCGGAGCGGCTGGTGGAGACCGCACGGCTTCGCCCGACGCGGTGGCAATCGCCGGCCTCCTGGCCGCGTTCCAGGACCTGCCGCCAACCGCTGCAGTTGAAGTGTTGAGCGTCACGCCGCAGATCGCCGGGGCCGGTCGTCGGATCGCCGAGCTCGAGACTGGCAGCGGGGCGTCCGCAGAAGACCTAGCGCTTTGGGCGCAGCTCTCGGCGGCGATCAAGGCCCGGCCGGTTAAATTCGCGAGCGCGACGAACGCACCTCGAACGCCCACGGCATTTGCGAGGGCCTGGGCGGAACTGGCGCAAGACAAGGCCAAGACCCGCCCATTCCGCGCAGCGATCCCCAAGGCAAACCTGGTGAAGGCCGGCGTGCCAGCCTAGCGCCGAGCTACCAAATACGGACCCGATCGGCGGGAGCGAGATAGAGCTTATCGCCGGGCTTCACATCGAAGGCTGCGTACCACGCGTCCATGTTGCGAGTCGTATCGGCTCGGAACTCGGCCGGCGCATGGCCGTCGGTGACCGCTCGCTGGCGCGCGGTCGCCTCGCGCGTCTTGGTCCGCCAGCTCTGGGAAAAGGCGATGAAGAACTGCTGGTCGCCAGTGAAGCTCTGCTGGCTTGGCCCTTCCTTGCCGCCGTTGGCGAGGCGATAGGCGTCGTAGGCGGCGTTGAGGCCGGCGATGTCGGCGATGTTCTCGCTCAGCATTTGCTCGCCATTCAGCGCGATGTCCGGGAACGGACGATACTGGCTGTATTGCACCGCCAGGGCGTGTCCAGACGCCTGGAAGTGGGCGAGATCGGTTGGGGTCCACCAGTTCCGGAGCCTGCCATCGGCGTCAAACATTGCGCCCTGGTCGTCAAAGCTGTGGCTGATTTCGTGGCCGATCGTGGCGCCAGTGGCGCCCAGATTCATGGCGATTGGGTTGGCGGGATTGAAGTCTGGCGCCTGGAGGATGGCTGCTGGGAAGTTCAGGGCATTGCGCACCGGCAGGTTTACCGCATTTACGGTCTGGGACGTCATCGCCCATTCGCCGCGGTCAACGGGATGGCCGAACTTGGCCAGGTTGCGGCGGTATTCGAAAAGGCTCGCTCTCTGTTGATTGCCCAGCGCATCGCCGGCCACGATTTTCAGGCCCGAATAGTCAATCCAGTGGTCTGGATAGCCGACCCCGACTTTCAGCGTCTGTAGTTTGCGCTTGGCCTCGGCCTTGGTGGCCGGCGCCATCCAATCGAGCTTTTCGATGCGCACCCGGAAGGCGTCGATCAGCTTGGCGACCATGGCCTCGATCTGGGCCTTGGACTCCGGTGGAAAATATTTGGCGACGTAGACCTTGCCAACAGCCTCGCCGAGCGCGCCGTTGGTGGCATTGACGGCCCGTTTCCAACGCGCGAGCTGCTGCGGCGTGCCCGAGAGTGTGTGGCTGTAGAAAGCGAAGCGCTCATCGGCGAAGGCTTTCGGTAGGACGTTCGAATAGTCATCGATCTGGTGGAAGGCGAGATAGTCCTTCCACGCCGCCAGGGGCTCGCTCGCCACCAGGGCAGACTCGCCGCGTGTCGCTTTGGGATGCCAGACGATGAATTGAGGCCGAGCCTGCAAGCCGGCGGCAGTGAAGAAAGACGCCCATTCCAGCCCCGGCGCTTTCTTTGCGAATTCGGCCCGGGCCCACGTGTTGTTGGCTTTCAGCACATCCTCAGAGTCGGCGCGGGCCGCATGGACTTGGGCTATCTTGACCTCCAGGTCGAAAATCCGTTGCGCCTTGCCCTTGGCGTCGGCGACGTTCGCTAGCGTCAGGACCTTAGCGATGTGGGCCTTATAAGCCGCCCGGTCGGCGAGCATGTGGCTGTTGGGAGAGAGATAGTAGTCGCGATCCGGCATGCCAAGACCGCCCTGCAGTAGATAGGCCGCGTACCGCTTGGGTTCGTTCAAATCCGGCTCAACCCAGAGGCCAAACAGGTGATCGGTCTCGAAGTTGGTGGAATTGAGCGCATCAACGTCGGCGCGAAGCTCATGGCCGAATTCGGCGGCGAGGCCGCGCCTGTCCGTTATGGCGGCTATACGCGCGAGCGTCGGTCGCAGGGGTTCAAGACCCAGAGACTCGATCTTCGCCTCGTCCAGATAGCTGGAATAGTAGTCGCCGATTTTTCGGGCTTCGGATCCCGACGCGGCCTTGGCTGCGCCCTGGATCAGCCCCTGCACCCGAGAAGTGGTCAGTTCGACAAGCTCGCCCGAGGTACCCCACTGAGATCGATCGGGCGGGATGTCCGTCTTGGCGTTCCAACCGCCGTTGCCGTAGGCAAAGAAATCGTCCCCGGGCTTCACATTTCGATCCAACCCGGCAAGGTCGAGGCCGGTTGGATGGGTGTTGACCAGCGATCCTGCGGGCTGAGCCGTGGCAGGGGCGGCGAGCGCCAGGGCGGCGACAAGGGCTACCAGATTTTGCGAGGGTCTCATGATGGACAACCTAGCGGTTGGCGCAGGCCTGTCCACAAGCGCCCGTGACTTCTCACGGCCTACGCAACCAAGGAACAAATCAGGTATACGAGCGGTATGATCCGGATCGGTGTGGACTTTGGCGGAACCAAGATCGAGGCGGCCGCGCTGGATGCGCAAGGTCGCTTCCAAGCCCGTGTACGGGCACCGTCACCGGGCAGTTATGAATCCAGTCTCGAAGCCGTACGCGAATTGATCAAGGCGGCTGAGCAGGAAGCCGGCGTCAGCCGCGCCAGCATAGGGATCTGCATCCCGGGGTCACCCTCCCCATCGACGGGACTGATCCGCAACGCCAACACGACACACCTAAATGAAAAGCCGCTTCAGCTCGACCTCGAACAGGTCCTCGGCCGACCTGTGCGTCTGGCCAACGACGCCAACTGCTTCACCCTTTCCGAGGCGACTGACGGAGCGGGGGCCAATTCCGAGGTGGTCTTCGGCGTGATCATCGGCACCGGCTGCGGCTCAGGGGTAACAATAGGCCGCCGCGTGCTGGCGGGCCGCAACGGGATTGCCGGCGAATGGGGGCACACGCCCCTTCCATGGCCCCAGCCCAACGAACTGCCAGGACCCGCCTGCTTCTGCGGACGGTTCAACTGTCTGGAGAACTGGATTTCCGGACCGGGCTTCGCGCGTGCTCACGGAACCGGCCAGGAGCCGATGGCGATCGTTCAGGCAGCCGGACGGGGCGAATCGGCGGCAGCCGCGGCGCTGGACGCCTACATTGACCGATTGGCCCGCGGCCTGGCGGTGATCGCCGATATCCTTGACCCTGACGTCGTTGTCCTGGGCGGCGGCATGTCCAACGTCGAGGCGCTCTACGATCGCTTGCCCGGCGCAATTGCCAGCTACACCTTTTCAGACGTCTTCACGACGCCGGTGCGCAAGGCTGCGCATGGCGATAGCTCCGGCGTTCGGGGCGCGGCCTGGCTCTGGCCGCTGGAACCGGAGGGGTGAAGGCTTTCTGCCGCGACTGTTTTTGGCAGGGCGAAGCGGCCGTGCGCCGATGCCCCAATTGCAGCTCGCCGCGGATCGTGGCGCACGAGGAACTTGCGAGCCTCGCCATCGCTCACATGGACTGCGATGCGTTCTACGCTTCGGTGGAAAAGCGCGACCGGCCGGAGTTGCGCGACGCGGCGGTAATCGTCGGCGGCGGCAAGCGGGGCGTGGTCACAACCTGCTGTTACATTGCCCGGATCAAGGGCGTGCGTTCGGCCATGCCGATGTTCAAGGCGCTCAAGCTCTGCCCTGAGGCGGTCGTTATCAAGCCGGAATTCTCTAAATATCGCGCTGCCAGCCGGCAGATTCTTGCAATGGCGGGGGAGCTGACGCCGCTGATCCAGAACCTGTCACTGGACGAGGCCTGGATGGATCTCGCCGGGACCGAACGGCTGCACGGCGCACCTCCGGCGATCATCTTGGCAAAGCTGCAGGCGCGGATCGAAACCGAGATCGGACTGACTGTCTCCATCGGTCTTGCGTCCAACAAGTTCCTGGCCAAGGTCGCTTCTGACCTCGACAAGCCGCGCGGCTTCTCCGTGATTGGCTCTGAGGCCCAGGGCTTTCTGGCACTCAAACCCGTCAACATCCTGCCAGGCGTTGGGCCTGCAATGGTAGCAAGCCTCGAGAAGGCAGGGATGCGGACTGTCGGCGATCTAGCCAGAGCCGACACGAAGGAACTGGTCGAACGGTTTGGGACCCAAGGCCTTCGTCTCTCTCGGCTGGCACACGGTGAGGACCACCGCGCGGTCAACCCCAGTGAGGAGCGAAAGGGGATCAGCGCCGAGACTACCTTCAACGAGGATCTAAGCGCACTCGAAGACTTGGAGGACGTCCTGGCTGAGCTTTCCGACAAGGTCGCACGACACGCCCGTGGAGACGGCCTGGCCGGTCGCGTGGTGACGCTGAAGTTACGCACCACTGACTTCAAGATTCAAACACGCCGCCGAACAATCCCGATACCGACCCAAACCGCCAAGACCCTCTTCGCCGTCGGACGCGAGTTGCTGGCCAAAGAGGCAACCGGACGCCCCTTCCGGCTGATCGGCATCGGTTTGGCTGATCTCGTAGAGGCTGGAACGGGCGAAGATGACTTCTTCGCCGGCGACGAGCGCCGTGCCCTGGCCGGCGAGAAGACCTTAGACGCCATCCGCGCGAGATTCGGCGTGGACGCCGTCACCTCTGGGCGCATTTTTCGGGCAAAAGGCTCACCACAACGAAATTGATGGGTGTTAACCCTGCGGAAGCTGCGCGGAATATGCTCACTCGCAACGGTTTCCTAGGAGACCGCGGCGATTCGACCCTTCCATCTGTGGTGTGTTTGCATATCTAATCGAATGGCGGCGATGCGGCAGCGCCGGCAGGAGATCGATTAAATGGCCGAACGTAAGATGGGCGACCAAGACACCGGCATCCGGTCGGCGGTGGTTACTCAGACAAAACCGAAGACGCAGAAGCCCTCGATGTATCGAGTGCTGATCTTAAACGACGACTACACGCCAATGGAATTCGTCGTCTATGTGCTTGAGCAATTCTTCAACAAGTCGCGCGAAGATGCGACTCGCGTAATGCTCCATGTTCACCAACACGGTGTTGGGGTCTGTGGGGTGTTCACCTACGAGGTGGCGGAAACAAAAGTGGCCCAGGTTGTTGATACAGCGCGGCGGCATCAGCACCCGCTGCAGTGCACCATGGAAAAGGATTAGAGGCCTTTGCCTTCATTCTCGCGCCCCCTCGAAGAATCCCTTCATCGCGCCGTGGCTTACGCCAACCAGCGCAAGCATGAGTACGCGACCCTGGAGCATCTGCTCCTGTCGCTCGTCGATGACGAGGAGGCCGCCGGTGTTCTGCGCGCCTGCGACGTTGACCTAGGCGCACTGCGCACGACGCTCACCAACTACGTCGATACCGAGCTGCGATCGCTGGTGGTCGATGACGGCGAGGACGCCAAGCCGACCGCCGGCTTCCAGCGCGTGATCCAACGCGCGGTAATTCACGTCCAATCCTCCGGCCGCGAAGAGGTCACCGGCGCCAACGTGCTGGTCGCGATCTTTTCGGAACGCGAGAGCCACGCTGCTTACTTCTTGCAAGAGCAGGATATGACCCGCTACGACGCGGTGAATTACATCGCCCACGGTATCGCCAAGAAGGCGGGCGCCACTGAATCCAAGCCCGTGAAGGGCGCCTCGGACGACGAGGACAAGCCCACCGTCAAGACCGGCGGCGAGGCGCTTGAAGCCTACTGCATCAACCTCAACGAAAAGGCCAAGCAGGGTAAGGTCGATCCGCTGATCGGTCGCTCCGCTGAGGTGGAACGCTGTATCCAGATCCTCTGCCGCCGGACTAAAAACAATCCCCTGCTGGTCGGCGATCCGGGCGTTGGCAAGACCGCCATCGCCGAGGGTCTGGCCCGTAAGATCGTCAACAACCAGGTCCCGGAAGTCCTGGCCGGCTCGACGATCTTCTCGCTCGACATGGGCTCTCTGTTGGCGGGCACCCGCTACCGCGGCGACTTCGAAGAGCGTGTGAAGCAGGTGGTCAAGGAACTCGAGAACCACCCCGACGCGGTGCTGTTCATCGACGAGATTCACACGGTGATCGGCGCAGGCGCCACCAGCGGCGGCGCGATGGACGCCTCAAACCTTCTGAAGCCAGCGCTGGCTTCAGGCACGCTTCGGTGCATGGGCTCGACGACCTACAAGGAATTCCGCCAGCACTTCGAAAAGGACCGCGCCCTCGTCCGCCGGTTCCAGAAGATCGACATCAACGAGCCCACGATTGACGACACGATCAAGATCTTGAAGGGCCTAAAAATCTACTACGAGGAGTTCCACAAGCTCCGCTACACCAACGACGCCATCAAGGCGGCGGTGGAGCTGTCAGCCAAGTACATCAACGACCGCAAGCTGCCGGATAAGGCCATCGATATCATCGATGAGGCCGGGGCCAGCCAGATGCTGCTTCCCGAGGGTAAGCGGAAGAAGATCATCGGCCTGAAAGAGGTCGAGGCCGTCGTCGCCAAGATCGCTCGCATTCCGCCGAAGGCTGTCTCCAAGACCGACACCGAGTCCCTGAAGCAGCTCGAAACCGACCTGAAGCGCGCGGTCTATGGCCAGGACGACGCCATCGACCAGCTCTCTTCGGCCATGAAAATGGCTCGCGCCGGACTGCGCGACGCCAACAAGCCGATCGGCTGTTACCTGTTCTCTGGTCCCACCGGCACCGGTAAGACCGAAACTGCCCGCCAGCTGGCCTCCACGCTTGGCATCGAACTCCTGCGGTTCGATATGTCTGAGTACATGGAGCGCCACACGGTGAGCCGCTTGATCGGGGCGCCTCCAGGCTATGTTGGCTTCGATCAGGGCGGTCTCCTGACTGACGCGGTCGACCAGCATCCGCACGCGGTCGTGCTGCTCGACGAGATCGAAAAGGCCCACCCGGACGTCTACAATATCCTGCTGCAAGTCATGGACCACGGAGGCCTGACGGATTCCAACGGCAAGAAGATCGACTTCCGCAACGTGGTCTTGATCATGACCACCAACGCCGGCGCCTCCGACGCTCAGCGCAATTCCATTGGCTTCGGCCGCGGGAAGCAAGACGACGAGGCCGAAGAGGCGATCAAGCGGGTGTTCACGCCTGAATTCCGCAACCGCTTGGATGCGGTGGTGGCCTTCAAGTCGCTGACGCCAGAGATCATCCGGCAGGTTGTCCAGAAGTTCATCATACAGCTGGAAGCTCAGCTGGCGGACCGTCACGTCACCATCGAGACCTCCGACGAGGCGGCCGATTGGCTCGCCAAGAATGGCTTCGACGAACTCTATGGCGCCCGCCCGCTTGGCCGCGTCATCCAGGAGAATATCAAGAAGCCACTCGCCGACGAGATTCTATTCGGCAAGCTGGTCAAGGGCGGCCACGTCAAGGTGGTGCTCAAGGACGGCAAGATGGTCTTCGAGATCGAGGGCGACGGCCGCGAACCTGGCGCACCCGTCATCGAAGCCCCAGCCGAGGATGCCGCCGAGGCGCCCGCGCCGGTGGCGTAAGGGTCAAGCCCAGACTGAGTTTAGAAGCCCCGGGTCGAAAAGCCCGGGGCTTTTTCGTGCGACGCCCAGTCGGTGCGCCATCTTCATCGGCTCAGCCATCGTCCCATCCGACCAAGCGCTCACCACGACGTAGAAGATCGTCGCCGGATCGACGCCGCCGTCGTCTCCCCCCATGACTGGAGCCCCCGGCAGGTTGGCCCCCAAGGCTGAACCCGGCATACGAGGGGTGAAAAACATCAGGTGGGGATGCCAGTGGCCGCCGGCATCGTCGCCAAGGTAGCCGCCCTTCGACAGCATGTAGCACATCGAGCCTGGGTCCGGCGGGCCGATCTCATGTTTGGCGATCGCCGCCTTGGTCCGATCCAATAGCTGGGTCTTCGAGGCGCCAGCTAGAACCCACGCCGTGCGCTTCAAATAGGTCGGCAGCACCGAGCGGGTCGAGGCCGGATTGAAACAGATCGGCCCGCGGACTTTGGGGTTCCAGAAATCGGAGCTGCCGAAGTCGTTTGCCCAGGACCGCTCGACGATGCAGGTAAAACCGTTCGTTCCCTTGGCGGCGGTCTCGTAGCCATGCGGGCCCAGGACCAAAACCTCTGCGTCCTTTGAGATCGACGGCGGCGCGGCGCTGCGGGCCAGCGCGGCTTCGTCCGGGGACCGATATTGGTCCAATGGAGCCATGACGGGATAGATACCCTGGGCCGCGGCGGCCTGCCCGGCGATCGCAATGGAAGTGAGCCCCGCCCCGACCGCCAGGGCCTTCCAAATCTGCAACGTCGCCTTGCTTGCACTCATGTGCGTTCGCTTTCGTGAATGGTCGGATCTCGCGCTCACGCCAAGGACGGATGGCGCGGGAGCGTTCCGACACCGCCCGCGAAGAATTCTTCGCAGCCGCCTTTAGCTAATCTTCGCCGCGATCTGTTCGGCCAAGGCCTTAAGTTCACCCGGATCGGCCATACCGCCAGCGGCGTGGCGACCCAAGGCGACGCCTTCCCAGCGCGGGATGATGTGGAAGTGCAGGTGGTAGACCGTCTGGCCGGCGATCGCGCCGTTGAACTGGGTCACGACGATGCCGTCAGGATTTAGCGCTGCGCGGACGGCTCGCGTAACACGTTGGACGCCCAGAATGACACCGGTGAGCACCTGCGGCTCCTCATCCAAGAGGTTGCGGGCGACCGAGTGCTTTGGGATCACCAGGGTGTGGCCGCGCGCTTGTGGAAAGACGTCCATGAAGGACAGAACGTGGTCGTCCTCGAAGACGCGCGCGGACGGCGCTTCACCCCTCAAGATCTTAGCGAAGATGTTGCTGTGGTCATAGGTCCCGTCCAAGCTCATGCGCAGCGCTCCTGATGGAGTGTCGTAGCAAATCGCTCTTGAGGTTGGAACGATGGCCGCAGACATGACAGCGCCGCCGGCCAACGGCCTGACCCAGCGTCAGCAGAAATGGTTCGCATCCGTCTAGGCTAGCCTGGAACGCGACACCGGCAAGACGTTGGCGGAATGGGTGGCGATCGCCAGGACTTACCCAGAGATCAAGCCCCGCGCCCAAGCCGCCTGGTTCAAGGCCAACTACGGGCTGCTGCAGAACCGAGCCATGCACGTGCTGTCGGTCGCATTCCCCCTAGAGACTGGCGGCTGGGCTGAGGGCGATACTCTTCGCAACGCGTTTTGGACTGATCCACAATCCCGCGCGATTCTAGAGGCTGTCCAGGCCGTGGCCACCGCACTGCCTGACGTGATCCAGGGCCAGCGCAAGCAGTTCACCGCCTTTAGCCGCGAGTTCCAGTTTGCCTCATTCAAGCCGATTAAAGGCGGCAACGCCTCACTCGGCCTGGCGATCACACCAGACACCGATCCGCGATTGGAAACGGCAAAAAATGAGTCCCGGTCAGAACGTCTGAAGGCGAAACTGCTCTTGGAAAATCCCAGCCAGGTCGACGCCTTGGTAAGGTCGTTGATCAAGATGGCCTGGGAGCGTTCCTAGCCCTCATGGCGGAAGGGCGAATACTCCTCCGCAAGCCATTCCATCTCCTGCTCGACGCCTTGGCGTTCTTGCATGACAAACCGCTCGACCGGCCCTCGCAACGCAGGATCGGCGATGTAGTGGGCCGAGTAGACTGGCTTGGGGAGATAACCGCGGGCGATTTTGTGCTGGCCTTGCGCGCCGGCCTCGACGCGGGCCAAGCCACGCCCGATGGCCCATTCGATGGCCTGGTAGTAGCAGAGCTCGAAATGCAGGAAGGGCACGTCTTCGACGCAGCCCCAGTTGCGGCCATAGAGGCAGTCGCCGCCGATCAGGTTGAGCGCGCCGGCGATCCAGCGGTCGCCTCGTCTCGCCATGATCAGAAGCACGTTATCGGCCATCCGCTCGCCTAACAGGGAGAAGAAAGGGCGGTTGAGATAGGGCCGGCCCCATTTGCGCGAGCCGGTGTCCATATAGAAGCCGAAAAAGGCGTCCCAATGCTCCTCGGTCAGGGCCGCGCCGGTCAGGCAGAGAATCTCCAGCCCCTCGGCGGCATCGCGACGCTCGCGCTTGATGGTCTTGCGCCGGCCTGATGAGAGCGCGCCCAGGAACTCCTCGAAGGACCCGTAGCCTCGATTGTCCCAGTGGTATTGCTGGCCTTCGCGCAGGGCCAGGCCCTGTTCACCCATCCAGCGCCATTCGACCGCGGTCGGGAAGTTCACATGGAATGACGAGGCTCCGTAGCGTTCGCAGAGCGTCAAGGCCCCGCCCAGCAGGAGCCGTCGCGCGTCGTCAGCGTCCGCGTCGGGCCGAACCAGCAGTCGCGCCCCGGTGGCTGGTGTAAACGGCGCCGCGGACAGCAACTTCGGATAGTAGGCGCCGCCTGCCCGTTCGTAAGCGTCGGCCCAAGCGTGATCGAAGATGTATTCCCCCTGGCTGTGGGACTTCATGTAGAGCGGCATGACGGCTGCGACCCGACCCTCAGTGTCCTCGATCGCCAGATGCTGCGGCCCCCAACCCGTGCGCTCGGTCGCGCAGTTCGTCTCTTCAAGGGCGTCCAGGAAGCCGTAACGGATGAACGGATTGCCGGCATACTCTGGGTTGCCGGCGCAGGCATCCCAGGCCTCTCTTCCAATCTCAGCGATGCGGCGGCTGATCTTGACCGCCGGCTTCAAGGTCACGGCCTGAAGCCCTCGAAGATCAGGTTGTCACAGCTGTCCCGGATCGCTTCCCACTGCTCGGGCTTTCGGACGGTCCAGGCGATCACAGGCAGACCCTCAACGCGGAAGCCAGCAGCGGCGTGGCTGGGCAGCATATCGAGGCCGAGCGCCAGGAAATGCGGCTTGGCGATGGCCACGTGCTCGAGCCTGGCGAAGCTTGCGCGCTGGTCCTCGTCCATATGCGGCGCGCGTTTGTAGGAATAGCTGTCGAGGCCCCGCAGGACACCCGGAAACCGCTCAGCAAACCAGGCATGCGAGTAGGGATTAAACCCGATCACGCAGACTGGACCGTTGTGATCCATGATCACCTCGTGCACCCGCTGTTCCAGCGGCCCCACCTGGCCGTATGGGGTCTTCAACTCGATGTGGACCATGGCCCGATGGCCGACGAGGGCCAAGGTTTCCAGCAAGGTCGGGATGCGCTCGTCCGAGCCCTTCAGGCGCAGAGCGCTAATGTCGGCAGCGTTTCGGTCAGCGAGGCGACCGGCCTCACCCGTCATCCGCTCAAGGTCCTCATCGTGGAAGACCATCGCCTCGCCGTCGGCCGAAAGCTGAACGTCGAGCTCGATGCTGTATCCGGCCGCGTAAGCGGCCTGGAAAGCTCCCAAGGAGTTCTCTGGCGAACCGTCGGGCGCCCAAAGCCCGCGATGGGCGATCGCCGGCTCGAAGAGGCGTTCCCAGGATTCGCCAAACCGGTCCCTCACGAGAGGGCCACCACCGCATCGACCTCCACAGCGAAATTCATCGGCAAGCGATAGACACCAACCGCTGAGCGAGCGTGCCGCCCTGCGTCGCCAAAGATTTCGACCATCAAGTCGGACGCCCCATTGATCACCTTGGGGATGTCGAAGAAGCCCGGTCCGGCCTGGACGAAGCCACCTAGCTTCACCACGCGCGACACCCGATCCAGGTCACCCTCGCAAGCAGCCTTCATTTGGGCGAGCAGGCTTAGTCCGCAAAGCCGCGCTGCGCGTTGAGCGGTCTCAAGATCAACGTCTTCACCGACAACCCCTTTGATGCCGCCTGACGCGTCGAGGGATACCTGGCCGGAGATGTGGATCAACTCGCCCACCCTTACGAACGGTACGTAGTTGGCGACGGGGGCGTTCGGCGGCGGCAGGACGATACCAGCAGCGGCCAGGCGGCTTTCGATCTTGGACATGCACCCACGTCTAGCGCTCATGCTTGTGCGAGAAAAGGTCAGGCCAAGACGAGAAAAGGGCCGGAGCATCACTGCTCCAGCCCTTTCACGCCCATCGGCGGGGGGGTGGCCGTACGCGGGAGACTATTCTTTAGCGAGCGGCTTGGAGGCGCTCGACCGCGGCCGTCACGCGCTCGTTCAGCGGTTTCATGCTGTCTTTCACCGAAGCCGAGACGGTTTCGGACATGCGGCCCATCTCGGCGATGTAGGTTTCGAGCGCCGACTTGGCGAAGGCGGTCTGCAGTTCGACGACTTCCTGTACGCTCTTGGCGGTGGTCAGCGCCTTGGCGGCGGCGACTTGGCTTTCGAAGGAGGTCTTCGAGAAGGCCATCGCTTGGGCGCCCAGGGCTTCAGCGCCCTTGGTGGCGGCGGTCACCGAGGCGACCACGGCTTCCAGGTTCTTCTTGGAATGGGCGTTCGCGTCGTTCAGCGCGGCCAGGGTCTTTTCGACACCGTCTTTGAAGGCGGTGTTCGAAGCGGCGGTGAACTGGTCGACAGTGGTCTTAACGGCGTCAGCGGCAGCCATGGGTTCAATCCTCAAGGTTCGGGCGCGGCCGGGAGGAAAGCCGCAATGGATAGCGAATCGCACTTGGGGCGGGAGCCCCGGAAAACATGGATCTTGTTTCATGTTGCAGTGCAGCAGTCAACCGATTTTTGTGCAGTGCAACATGCGCGATTTTCCCTCGGCGGAAGGCTGCATTCCGGGGGTTTTTGAGGGCCGCGACAAAAGCGCCCCATTAAGGAGTGTTTACTCTAACTTCAGGATCGGGCTGTCATGGTATGAAGATTCCAGAGCGGTTTGGTCGCCGTTCGCAAACCTTTGATTCGACGGACGAAGCATGATCCAGCACGCCCGCCGCCTGTTCCTAGCGTTAGGTCTGGCCGCAACGACCGCGTTCACCGCAGCCGCGACACCGGCCGCCGCTGAGATCCCCTATTTCCAGAACCTGCTCGCCGCGTCACAGACCAAGTACGCAGCCATCGTCGTCGACGCGAAGTCCGGCGAGATCCTCTACGCCAAGCACGCTGACAGTCCGCGCTATCCCGCGTCGATCACTAAGATCATGACGCTCTACCTAACCTTTGAGGCTCTGGCCTCGGGCAAACTTCATCCCGACGACAGGGTTCTGGTGTCGCCCCACGCCGCGGCCCAGGCGCCGACCAAGCTCGGCGTGCGCGCCGGCGATTCAGTGACGGTAACGGACGCCATGGACGGCATGGCCACCAAGTCGGCCAACGACATGGCCGTGGCTATGGCCGAGAAGCTGGGCGGCACGGAAAGCCGGTTCGCCGCCCTGATGACCCTGCGCGCCCAGGAGTTGGGTATGCAGAACACCCATTTCGTGAACGCCTCGGGCCTGCCGGACAGTCGCCAGATCAGCTCGGCGCGCGACATCGCGATCTTGTCTCGGGCCGTGATGCGCGACTACCCGCAGTACTATAAGCTCTTCAGCCTGCAGGAATTTACCTTCCGCGGCCAGGTTATGGCCAACCACAACCACCTGCTGGGCCGCATGCCTGGGGTGGACGGTCTGAAGACCGGCTTTACCAACGCCTCCGGTTTCAATCTCGCGGTCTCGGCCGTACGCGATAACCGGCGCCTGATCGCAGTGGTGATGGGCGGACCGACGACAGCGCTCCGTGACCAGAACGCCGAGGACCTGCTGCTCACAGGTTTCAACGTGATGCAGCGTCGGGCCAATGGCGAGAAAATCGTCGTGGCTCAAAACATGTTTGAGCCGACCGAGCTCAACGGCCCCGTGGTCCGCCCGCCGAGCGAGCAAGGCGACGGAGAGCAGCAATCTCTCAAGATCGAACTTGCCCAGGCGCCGGCCGGACGTGCCGGAAAAGTCGATGTCGTCGAAAGCCGCCACGGCAAGGCAGCCAGGGCCGTTTGGGCCGTCCAAGTGGGCGAATTCCGCTCCAAGACCGACGCGCACAAGCAGATCGCCTTCGTCGAGAAAAAATTCGGCGACCACTTCGACGGCGCACGCGGCGCCGCCGAAAAGGAAGGCCGCAAGTACAAAGCGGTGTTCACCGGGCTCGCCGAGAGTGACGCCAAGGATGCCTGCCGCGCCATGAAGGCAAAGCGCCTCGCTTGCCTGGTGATCCAACCTGCCTGATCCGGGCGGCTGCCTAGTCTTCCAACAATCGATCCCGCGCTGCGTTGAGCTGCGTCGCGAGGCCGATCGTACCGCCCTTGTCCGGGTGGGCCATGCGCATGAGACGCGTGTAGGCCGCCTGAATCTCCTCAGGCGTCGCCTCTGGGCCCACGCCCAAGACCGACTGCGCATCCTTTAGGCTCATCCGGCTTGAGGCCTTCGGCGCAACCGGCGCTGGGCCGTTGACCCGGGAACTGGTGACCATCCACAGCCCCAAGACCACCAAGACAATCGAAATTTCCCAACCGCCGCGCAACCCGACGTAGGCGGCTGCGGCGAAGGTCGCGATCGAGAAGGCGCCGGACAGCAGCCGCCACTCGCGACGCTTAAAGACCGTTTTGCCTCGTCCGAGCCCAACCAGGAACCATAGGGCCGCAGCCCCGAGGGCGAGGTAGAGCATGGCCGGCTATTCCGCGGCGATCTGCTCGCCGTCGGAGAAGCCCGAGAGGCCGAGCGCAGTCATCAGGGCTCGAAGCTCTTGGCGCGCCGCCACATGCTGCAGCGACATGACCACAGGCCGAATCGTCGGCGACAGATCCGCGACCGTCAGGCCGAAAGGGAACAGCTCGCGATAGATTACCCGGTCGCGCAGGCCAGGCCCGATGCGGAAGCCGACCTTTCGAGACAGCGTCTCGATCCGCTCTTCCAATCGCTTTCGGTTGCGGGCTTCAGTGGGTGCCAGGCGGTTGCGCAGGACCACCCAGTCTATCTGCTTGCGGTCCTTCACGGCGCGAGCCTTTCGGCTGTTCCAAACCGTCTCGGAATAGAGGCTGTGGCGCTTCAGCTCGAGAGTTACAGGATCGACGACGCCAAGCATGTCGAAGTCGACGAAGCTGTCGTTCATCGGCGTGACGATCAGATCAGCGCGTCCGTGGGCGGCGCGGCTGATGGCCGTATCGCTCCCCGGGGTGTCGATCAGCACGAAATCCGCGCGTTCGCATACGTCTGCGAAGGCCTCATCGAAGCGCTCCAAAGCTTCGTTGTCGGTCGCCTTTGCCAGCGCCGCGCCATCGGCGCTCAACGGATGTTCAATCGGCATGGGTGCGACGACGCCGTTGGCGTCCAACCAGGCGCGGCGATTGGCGAAGAAGTGCGAAGTCGATTGCTGGCGCAGATCGAGATCCAGGACAGCCACCTTGGCGTCAGCGTGCAGCAGTGCTGCCGCTGTATGGATGGCGATGGTGGATTTGCCCGCCCCGCCCTTCTCGTTGCCGACCACGATGACACTGGCCTGCGGCATGTCCAAAGCTCCCCGAAGTCGCGACTCACTCGCGCCTAGCTGAGCGCTTCGGGCGGAGTCAGGTCAACGACCGTTAACGAGCGACTGTGGACGAAGCGCCCCACCTACCAGGCTCCAACCTCGCGAAGCTGGCGCGCGAGTTCTGTTGGCACATCCCCAAACGCCTCAATGGAAAGATCCACCGGCGCGTCCTTCGGCTCGAGGTAGCGCCACCCCTGGAAAGCCCGACGCGGCGTCGGGACGACGCGGACTGGCGTCGGATCCAAGGTGACTTCGCAGCGTACGGCTGCGCCCTCGCCCACGGTATTCACCTCCAGGATCGCCTGGCGGCAAAGGATCACGCCCCTAAACACGCGGAAAAGCGAACCACCGTCCACCAGCTCCGGCGCACGCTTGGGCGTCTGACGCGTGCGCATAATCCAGTGGCCGTCGGGATCGTCATGAGCGTCCCTCCAGCCCAGAAGATCCTCAACGGTCGCCGCGCCAACGCAGAGCTTGATCATGTGGAGCGCCATGACTCTGGCTTAGGGCCGGCGTCGGCCTTTGACCAGTGGGCGACCGCGCGGCAGGGGCCATAGCCGCGACTCTTCGGCCAAGCTAGGCTCGCGTCTGTGTCACGCCTGCCTGAAATTCCCGATGAGTCGGCGCTGGCGCGACTGTTCAGTCAGGAGCGCGTGCAGGAAGAGGCCGTCTGGTTCTCCCTGCCCGGCGGCCAGACTCTGTTCGCTACAGGCGATCACTCTGACCAGCTCTACTTCGTTCGGGCCGGTCGGCTCGGCGCTTTTCGCCATGAGCAGGGTCACGACATCCAGTTCCTTGGTGTGATCCGACCCGGCGAACCGGCCGGCGAGATGTCGCTGATCGCCGATGCCCCGCACTCCGCCGATGTCGTGGCGCTTCGTGACTCAGAGATCATCGCTGTGCCGCGCGACGTCTTCTTCGAGGCCTGTGAAGCCGACACCGCGGTGATGATCGAGCTGGCCAAGCTGATGATGATGCGCAGCCGTCAGGCAGTGACCCGAGGCGGTGTAGGCGAGCCCTCGGTCTTCGGCTTCGTCTCACTTGGCCACACCCACGCGCTGCGGCCGATCGTCGAGCGCCTGGCGAGCGAAATCGGACGCATGGGCTACGACGTCACCACGATCGGGGCGGAGGCGCAGAGTGCGCCCACGGAGTGGTTCTCGGACGTCGAGCGAAACCACGACTTTGTCCTCTATGTCGCCGAGGTCTCCGATGGCGGCTGGCGACAAGTCGTGGCTCGCCAAGTGGACCGACTGTTCAGAGTCGGCCGTGGTGACCGCCAGCCCCCAAAAACCGAAGCGGTGGTCGACGTCCCTTCGCCGCTCCAAGCCCATCAGCTCGTGGACCTGATCCTACTGCACCCCGCTGCAACCGAGCGGCCAGAAGGCTCGGAGGCCTGGGTTGACGCCGCGCGGCCAGCTCGTCTGTTCCACGTGCGCCGCGACTCCGCTGCAGATCTCCAGCGGATCGCTCGGGTGATCACGGGCCAATCGGTAGGTCTGGTGCTCTCCGGTGGCGGCGCGCGGGCATATGCGCACGTGGGCGCCGTGCGGGCGCTTCGCGAACGCGGCGTTCCAATCGACTTCGTTGGCGGAGTCTCCATGGGCGCGGTGATCGCCGCCGGCGTTGCCATGGGCTGGGGCGACGAGGAATTGGCGCATCGCATCCAGGAGGCGTTCGTCGACACCAGCCCACTGGCCGACATTGCCTTTCCGCTCTTGGCCATGACCCATGGTCTTAAGGTCAACGAACGGCTGGCGCACAACTTTGGCGAGACCCAGATCGCCGACATGTGGCTGCCCTTCTTCTGCCTGTCGTCGAACCTGACAACCGGCGCCTACCAGATGCACCGGCGCGGACTTCTCAGACGTGCACTCAGGGCCTCGATATCGCTCCCGGGGATCCTACCGCCGGCTACGGACGACCAGAACGTCCTGGTCGACGGAGCGGTGATGAAGAATTTTCCCGCCGACGTGATGCGTATGAGCCAGCTAGGGCCGATTGTCGGCATCGACGTCACCCACGGCCGCAGCATCACCGCCGACGACGTGGCGCGGCCGGCCTCGGTCTGGCGGTGGATCTGGTCGGGGCAATGGCGCAACGGCCCGCCCATCGTCTCGCTCTTGATGAGGGCAGCGACGGTCTCCACGTCGCGAGACCTAGCCGCAGCGCGAGAAGCCACCGACGTGCTGGTCACGCCGGAAGTGTCCAAGGTCGAAATCCGCGACTTCAACGGCGCTTACGCCCCGGCCGTCGCCGAGGGCTACCGTGCGATGATCGAGGCGCTCGACAAGCTCGACCGTCCCGTCCAGGCGCTCCGCCGTCGGCCCAGCCTGGCTGAGCTCGAAATCAAACGCGGCCTGCTGCCGGTGCGACGATAAAACCGCAAAAGTGGCATTTGCGCGCAGCCACGAACCAACTCATATTGAGGGTCCTTACTCAGCAACTGAAAGGAGGTGATCCAGTGTCTCATAGTGAAAACCGCATCGCGTTGAACGTGACCTGGACCTCCGCTTGCGGGGTCCGCGCCTAGGCCTAGCATCGGCATAGGGTCGCGAACCGCTCTGCGGTCCGACTATGGAAAGGCCGCTCTGGCGACGGAGCGGCCTTTCGCATTTCTAGCACCTCTTGTTTTCACGGGCCCTAATTCCCGATAACGGCTGGGCATCAATCGACCAGTCCAGGTTGACCAGTTCAGGGGCGTAGCAAATGTCGAAAACTCAGTTCGCAGCAATTCTCGCAGCCGGACTTGTCTGCGCCCTCGCCTCGCCCGTCCTGGCTGCGGGAGACGTTGCTCGGCTGAAGGCCGAAGCCGCGAGCGTGTCCATCGTGCGCGATGACTGGGGCATCGCCCACATTCACGGCAAGACCGATGCTGACGCCGTTTTCGGTATGATCTACGCCCAGGCCGAAGACGACTTCAATCGCGTCGAGACCAACTACATCACCTCGTTCGGGCGTTCCGCAGAGGTCGAAGGTCAGGCGGCGATCTGGCAGGATCTTCGCCAAAAACTGATCATCGATCCTGCTGATTTAAAATCCAAATACGCCGTTTCACCCCTATGGCTGAAAGCGCTCATGAACGCCTGGGCCGACGGACTAAATTACTATCTGGCAACCCATCCGAAGGTTACGCCGAAGGTTTTCAAGCACTTCGAACCCTGGATGGCGCTGAGCTTCACAGAAGGTAGCATTGGACCCGATATCGAACGTGCGCCCCTGTCGGGCCTGGAGGCGTTCTACGGTCACATCCAGACCGCCGCCCTATCCGACGAGGAGACGCTGAAGTTTAAGGAGCCCTCTGGCTCCAACGGAGCGGCTATCGGCCCCTCAATCACCAAGGACGGTCACGCGCTCCTGCTGATCAATCCGCACACCTCATTCTTCTTCCGCGCCGAACAGCAGATGAGCAGCGATCAGGGGCTGAATGCCTATGGCGCGGCGACCTGGGGCCAGTTCTTTATCTACCAAGGCTTCAACGACCACGCCGGCTGGATGCACACGTCCACCGGAGCCGACACGGTCGACGAGTTCGCCGAGACGATCGTACACAAGGACGGCAAGTTCTTCTATCGCTATGGAGCGGAGCTCCGTCCGGTCACAGCCTCCAACATCGCGGTGCCCTACCGTGCGCCGGACGGCTCCATTGTCAGCAAGAGCTTTACGGTTTTTCGCACCCACCATGGCCCGATCGTCCGCGCCGAAGGCGACAAATGGATCGCCATCGCCTTGATGAACAAGCCGATCGAGGCTCTGGAGCAGTCTTGGGGGCGGACCAAAACCACGGACCTTGCCTCATTCCTCAAGGTTGCGGAGCTGGCGGCCAATTCCTCGAACGACACGTTGTTCGCCGATTCCAAGGGCGAGACGGCGCTCTTGCTGCCGCAGTTCATGCCTAAGCGCGACGATCGCTTCGACTATACCAAGCCGGTCGACGGCTCAGACCCCTCCACCGACTGGAAGGGCGTCACAGCGTTCACCGACATGCCGAAGGTCATCAATCCTTCCAACGGTTGGGTCTACAATTCCAACGACAGCCCATGGTCTGCCGCCGGGCCGAACAGTCCGAAGAAGGCCGACTTCCCGCGCTATATGGACCAAGCGGGCGAGAACCCTCGGACGCCTCATGCCGTGCGGGTTTTCAGCGCGCGCAAAGACTTCACTCTGCAGACCCTGATCGACGCTGATTTCGACTCCTATCTACCCGCTTTCGCTCGGTTGATGCCTGGCCTTTTGGCGGCCTACGATGGCGCTGCGGCCACCGATCCGCTCAAGGTGAAGCTCGCCCCACCTATCGAGACCCTACGGGCCTGGGACGACCGCTGGGCTGCGGACTCGGTGGCGACTTCCGTCGCGGTCGGCTGGGGTGAGGCGTTGTGGGCTAAGGTCGCGCCGGAGGCCAAGAAAGCCGGCTCCTCGGTCTATGACTACATGGCCGACCGCGCCACGCCCGACCAGCGGCTGGAAGCACTCGCCGAAGCCACAGATCGTCTGGCGCAGGACTTCGGGACCTGGAAGACCCCCTGGGGCCAGATTAATCGCTTCCAGCGGCTCAACGACGACATGATCGCCCACTTCGACGATTCCGGGCCAAGCATTCCGGTGCCCTTCGCCTCGGCACAATGGGGGTCGCTCGCTTCGTTTGGGGCCAAGCGCTACCCCGACACGAAGAAATACTATGGCTCCAGCGGCAACAGCTTCGTGGCCGTCGTGGAGTTCGGAGAGCGGGTCCACGCCCGCGCCGTCACGGCCGGCGGTGAGAGCGGCGATCCCAAGTCGAAGCACTTCAGCGACCAAGCCGAGCGCTATGCCAGCGGCAACTTCCGGGAGGTCTACTTTTATCCCGACCAGCTCGCCGGCCACGTCGAGCGGCGCTACCGCCCGGGCGAGTGATCGCTCCAAGCGGGCGCCCGGTGGTGTCTAGCTTCCGATCAGCTCCCGCCCGATCAGAAAGCGTCGGATTTCGTTCGTGCCGGCGCCGATATCGTAGAGCTTGGCGTCACGGACCAGGCGCTCCACCGGGAACTCCTTGGTGTAGCCGGCGCCGCCCAGGGCCTGGACAGCCTCAAGCGACACGCGCACGGCATTCTCAGACGCCATGAGGATTGCGCCGGCGGCGTCGAAACGCGTTGTCATTCCGGCGTCACAGGCCTTGGCCACGGCATAGACGTAAGCCCGCGCTGAATTCAGCGCTACGTACATGTCGGCGATCTTGCCCTGCATCAGCTGGAAGGAGCCGATCGGCTTGCCGAACTGCTTGCGTTCGCGAACATAGGGCAGGACCACATCCAGACAGGCCTGCATGATGCCTAGAGGACCAGCTGCGAGGACAGCGCGCTCGTAGTCCAACCCGCTCATCAGAACGCCGACGCCGCCGTTCTCGGGACCCATGATGTTTTCCTCGGGGACCTCGCAGTCCTCGAAGACAAGCTCGGCAGTATCGGAGCCGCGCATGCCCATCTTGTCGAGCTTGTTCGAGACGGTGAAGCCCTTCATGCCCTTCTCGATGATGAACGCGGTGATGCCCTTGCTGGCGTCCTCGGGCGAGGTCTTGGCGTAAACCACCAGGGTGTCGGCGTGCGGTGCGTTGGTGATCCAGAATTTCGTGCCGTTCAGGACATAGCGATCCCCGGTTTTACGGGCGTTGAGCCGCATTGAGACAACGTCAGACCCAGAACCGGCCTCGCTCATCGCCAGCGAGCCCACATGCTCGCCGCTGATCAGGCCTGGCAGGTAGCGGTCCTTCTGCGCATCAGTGCCCCAGCGGCGGATCTGGTTCACGCAGAGGTTCGAGTGAGCTCCGTAGCTGAGGCCAACGGAAGCTGAGGCACGGGACACCTCCTCCATTGCCACCACATGCTCAAGATAGCCCAGACCGAGACCGCCATAGGCCTCCTCGACAGTGACGCCGTGAAGGCCCAACGCGCCCATCTGCGGCCAAAGCTCGCGAGGAAAGGTGTTGGTCTCGTCGATGCGTGCGGCGAGTGGCGCAATCTTGTCGGCGGCGAAGCGCGCAGTGGTTTCGCGGATGGCGTCAGCAGTCTCGCCGAGGCCGAATTCCAGGGTCGGTCCATGGTTCGGGATCATGCGCCGGGGCTTAGCATGGCCCGGCGACGGTCGCGAGCAGCCCCTAGCGCCCGCGCCGCGCCCGACGCTCCGTCGCGCGGCTCAGCCGGTCGAGCAGCAGATAGACGGCGACGACAAAGAAGCCGATACCGGCGATGCCGGCGAGTCCGCCGACCAGCCGAGGTCCCAGAAGATATATCTCCGGCATCGGCCTGGCGTAGGTCGCCCAGAAGATGCCACCGCCGAAGAACACCAGGCCCAGCACGGCGAGAGCCACCAAGGTCAGGATCCCACCCTCGGGGCGCTCTGGCAAGGGTTGCACAGTCGGTGGAACGAAATCGAAGGGAGAACGGTCGTCTATCGCGAAACGACGACGACCGAAGGGATCATGCCGATCGTAGTCTGGCGGCCCGTCGTCCTCGAAGAAATCGTTCGCCTCCGGCGCGCCGAATAGATCGCGGCTCTCTGGGCCCATTTCCTCGGCTTCGACAAGCGGGTCTGCCGGCTCAAGCTTTTCGGGCTCGGGGTCCGCCGTGCGCAGGAAGAATGGTACCGGATCGTCCTCTTGCGCGGGCGGCTCGGGCGCCGCCAGCGCCTCGGCCTTCTGATGCGCCTTACTCGATTCTTCACCCGGCTCTTGGAAGAGGGTCGAGAGACGAGCGGTTACGACTTCAGCGGCGGCCTTGACCGGACCGTCTGCCTCTTCTTCCGGCGGGATCGGCACAGGCGCGGGCTCGGCTTCGCGCAGGATCACCAGCTGATCGCCTTCGAGCGCAGTGGTGACTTGGACAGGCTCCTGTAGGGGCAAGATGTCCCGCGCGTCGGTGTCCAGCAAGGGCCGCAAGATCGGCGAAGGCGCAGGGACCCAACCGTCGTCGAGCGGCGTCAGGAAAAGGGACTTCTCGGCGGATCGGCGTCGGACCAAGGCGTCGACCACGATGCGCTCGCCGCCCACGTTGGCTTTGCGCCACAACTCCATGGCGCACGCCGCTTGAATCAGAGAGCCTTCATTCAGCCGCTTCAGCACACCCGACTGATGGAAGTTGTCGAGGCCTAAATTGAAGACGAATGATGTCAGTGCGTCGAATTGGTTTTGGGTGAGCGGCGTGAAGATCGCCTCGTTCAGAGCGTGAGCGACACCGATCAGATCGTAGAGCAGCAGGGCCTCGGCATCGTTTTCCGACACCGTCGCCCCTTCGCGGGCCGTCAGCGTGTGCCCATGACCGATCGTCCAGCGCCCGTCAGGCAGCTGAGCCGCGGCTCGGCGATATCCTTCGAAGCGCTTGATCAACTCGATCGCGGTTCGGGATAAACGATGGCGAGGTTCCATGCCCTCTTGACCCAGTTTGACGCAACGCGCGGAGGCGCCGGCTCACTCCCGCAAGTTCTGGGCCGGTAGGCTTACTCTGCCAATCCTTACAACAGGATAAGCGCAGCAATTCCCAAAAGTGCGAGGAATCCGAAGAAGTCGGTCATGAAGGTGACCACCACCGACGACGAAACCGCCGGATCGCGCCCAAAGCGCTCCAGGACGATCGGAGCAAGAATGCCACCTAAAGCTGCCACAAACAGATTTGCGATGATCGCCAGGAAGACCACCAGTGACAGCTTGAAGTCGCGCTCCCAGAGGAAGAGGCCACCGCCAAGCAGGAACCCGACTGCGGCGCCGTTCATCAGGCCCACGATCAGTTCCCGCCCAATAATTCGCCGGGCGTTGGCGGCGTTGAGTTCTTTGGTCGCGATCGCTCGCACGGCCACGGTCAGCGCCTGAGTGCCGGCGTTGCCGCCTAGCGACGAGACAATCGGAAGCAGCATCACCAGCACCACGATCTTGGCGATCATCGGCTGAAATGGTCCGATCACCGTCACGGCGATAGCTTCGGTGACAAGATTGATCATCAACCACGGCAGGCGAGACTTGACGATCCCCAGGAAGCCCGCGTCGCGGCCGGCGTCAGACACACCGGCCAGGGCCAGGATGTCCTCCTCGGTCTCTTCCTGGATAACGCCGACGATGTCGTCGACGGTGATTTGGCCGACCAGCCGGCCACCGGGTTCAACGACCGGCGCAGAAATCAGCCGGTACTTGTCGAAAATGTAGGCCACTTCTTCCTGGTCCATATCGACAGGAATCTCGGTGATCTGTTCCATGATCTGTACGAGCGGCGTGTCACGCCCCGAACGCAGCAGATGGCTGACGGGGCAAGCGCCGACGGGCTTGTAGGCCGGGTCGACCACATAGACGTCGAAGAACAACTCGGGGAGCTCTTCGCTCTCCCGGCGAAGGTGGTCGATGGTCTGGCCGACGGTCCAGAACTGTGGAGCAGCCACCACCTCGCGCTGCATCAGGCGTCCGGCGGTCTCGTCCTCATAAGCAAGCGTTGTCTCGATGGCGGCCCGTTCAGTCTCGGGCATGGCGGCCAGGACCTGGGCGCGTTTGTCGGCCTCCAGGTCGTCGACGACGTCGGCGGCGTCGTCGCTCTCCATCTCGCCAAGGGCCTTAGCGAGGACCTGCGAGGGAACGTGTTCGAGAATCTCTTCGCGAATCTCGGTGTCGAGTTCGGAGAGCACCTCGCCGAGAGTCTCGGGGTCGAGGTGAGGGACCAGCTCCTCGCGGTCGTCCGCCGAGAGGAAGCCCATCAGGTCGGCGACGTCGGCAGGATGTAGCGCGCCCAGGAGTTCGCGCAGGCGGTCGGCGTCGCCACGGTCGAGGGCGTCAACCACCATCGGGACGTAGGCTGGATTTAGAGAATAGTCTTCGCCAAGGGCGAGGTCTTCCAGGTCCTCTTCGGTTTCAGCTCGCTCCTTAAGCTCAAGGTCGTCCGTTTCACGGCTCACGCGGACCTCCATGGCTTATGTCGAATCTGTCAATTCCCGATGGATTGAAGGACCCTATTCCACTGGTGCAGTCGAGACGCACAGTCAGGGCTGTTCAAGCTGCCTCATACGTTCTCGGGCGTCCGATGCGCAAGCGGCGATGATTGCATTGGCCTCCGCAGGGCAGCATCTATTTGTCCACTCGCGGCCTGTGCGGGCCCTGATGGCGGCCAGGAAGCCCTGGGCGCATGCCGCGCGTCGATCAGTTCCGGTGGTGCGCTCATGCTGAACGTCGTTTGAGCGATGCGGTCTAGATAACCTCGGCTCCGCGGGCGGCGGGCTGTCAGAAGAGTGGTCGCGAGAAGGTGGACTGAATGTCGCCCCGTGAGGGGAAGTCTCGTTTCAACATCTCGTGGATTTCACTGGTGCGGTCGAGAAGACTCGAACTTCCACGGGTTGCCCCACAGCGACCTCAACGCTGCGCGTCTACCAATTCCGCCACGACCGCTCGTGGTGA
>JAYUBY010000154.1:0-5196 GCA_043740635.1 Alphaproteobacteria bacterium | reverse complement strand
CTTGTTCGTCTGGGCTTCCGCTCCTCGGCGCATTCACAAGGGTTTGAAATCCGGGTCGAATGCTCATCCACTAACGATTGATTCAGCAGTTGAACCACTTCTCAACGGCGTCATTCCAGTACACTTAACGAACAAGAAAAAGCAGTTTTTTGCTGTCCTCATGGAGTAGTGATGGAGTTTGTATTGCCGGAGAGCATTGGGACGCGCGATACCCAATCTCTCTACTCCCTTTGCGGAAAAATACTGCAGTCGGATGCCCAAGAAATCACGTTGAACGCGCAATACGTTCGGTTTATCGATCCATTGGGATTAGCTGTACTGGGTGCACTTCTCAGTTCATATCCGGGCCGCCAATTTGCCATGCCCTGGATGGGCACAGATGTCGCTGGCTACATGGACAGAATGAACTTTTTTAGGCATTTTGCAATCGGAGATATCGTGGTACCCATTCGCGCCAGGACCGATCAGAGTAGCGGTCTTGTAGAGCTAACTTGTGTGAAAGAGGGAAGCGAAAGCGAGAACATCGCCAATCGGCTTGCTGATGCGATTACAGGAGAACTTACCGAATCTAAACCGACCGTGGTACACGATATGAACACTCCTAGAAGCCAGTTCGAGCGCTTCCGGCACCCCATCTGGTATTCGCTTTCGGAGCTAATTGAAAACGCGCTGACGCATGCGCGGCGGGATGGGCATGTCAATGTCGCAGTGTGGGTTGCAGCGCAATTTTATAGATCGTCGGGGATTGTTCGGCTTGCAGTGGTGGACAACGGATGTGGCGTACTACACACACTAAGAAATCACGCTCAGTTAGGAGAAAAAACACACTTGGCTGCAATTCAAGCTGCCCTAGAACCAAAAGTGAGTTGCAACCGCGATATGCCGTTTAATGAACACGGCAATCAAGGTGTTGGATTGACGACCACTTACCGTATTGCGCGCGCAGGGCGCGGCGGTCTGCTGATTACCAGCGGAGATTCCCAGTACCAGACCCAACAAAAGATAGGTGCCGTCTTGCCTCATGGAGGTTTGTGGAAAGGAGTGTCCATTGCTTTCCACTGCAGACGCAGCGCGCTACCCTCCATACGCGTGGGTGAGCTCCTACCGCCGGAGCCAAGAATGGTTCCGGTAGAGTTTGTTGACGATTGAAGCTATAACCCTACAAAATAGTCTCTGTTAGAGTAATGCTGTATTTGTGTCGCATTGACGCGACGCGATTTCTAAGGTGGTTCACCGTGTATAAGATATCTCTTCACGCTTTAGGGCAAGACACCACTAGCACTCGCAGTGCGCTTAGTAGGCGCGTGGGTGCAATCCCAATCAGATCGCAGCTTGAGGTTGCCTTGAACGGTGGCGAAGATGTCACATTGGACTTTGATGGTGTGGAGGCAACTCAATCATTTGTTGATGAGCTGGTTGGCGTACTGATCGTTCAAAAAGGTCCAAGCGTTCTTCAGCACATCAAATTTAGGCGTTGTTCTGAGACCATGAAGGCAATAGTTCAGTTTGTCGTTTCCGATCGAACAGATCAATTTATTTCTCAGCTTGGTCGTAGCATGGTTGTGGAGACGTCACACTGAAAGTGCAGCCTTGTCTCAATCATAAAAGCCCGCCTCCAGCGGGCTTTTTGCGGTATGTATCGCCCTGGAATTTTGGGCAGACTATCAACCCAGGTCGCTATTATTTCAATAGCTACTCACGCACGTAGTATCTGGGCCACCAGCCTATTTGCCTCCCAAACCCCGCAACCACCCCAACCCCGCCGAAGTCCCCGCCCTCGGCCGGTACTCGCAGCCAATCCAGCCTTCAAATTTCAACGCGTCGATCAGATCGAAAAGATACGGGTAGTTGATCTCGCCCACATCGGGCTCATGCCGTTCGGGCACGCCGATCGCCGCCGACCCGTCGCTCTCGCGCGTGGCCGCGCGCACCTTCGCGGCCGCGGTCCGAGGCGCAGGGGAGGCGCAGGTCGAGCAGGTCGGGCCGGATCTGTCGGCCCACGGGCTGGCGAGCGCGTCGCTGCGGCGCGAGATCGTGCGTCACGCGCTCGCCGAGCTGGTCTGTCCCTGCGCCGAGGCGCTGTGCGCGCCCGCTCGGCCCGACGCGGCGCTCCGCGGTCCCGTGCGACCGAGGTCACCCCTCGGCACGATGAGCTCCTGATCGGGCTCGACACGCGGATCGAAGCGGTGCCGCACCCGCCGCATGCCCCGGTTCCGCAAGGCGAAGCCGACGTGGTACCAGAGCGTCCGCGCCTCGAAGCCGGTGTCCCGGTAGCCCTGGCACTCGACGTGAGCGAGCCCGCCTTCCGCGACGCGCGTGGCGAAGTCGGCGTCCAGCTCCGGGGGCAGGCCGTCGAGCTGCGTGGGCGCGACGTCGTCCGGCACTAGCGCCGCGCCCGCGGGCAGGAGGCCAGGAGCGACGGCCACGAGGAGCCCAGCAAACACGCCGTGGCAGCGCACCCGCGGAAGCTTCGGCCGAGGGATCAAGGCCAGCCGACCGAGCCCGTCTGCGCGCCCTCGATGCCCGTGAGCCGCCGCGTCGAGCGCGCGCTCTTTTCAGCGAAGATGCGGTCCATCGCAGAGGCCACCCCCGGTTTCATCGCCAAAAGGGGCCGCAGCTCCCAGCACGGTGCCAGGCACGTGCCCGGCACCGTGCCCGGCACTGTGCCCACGCCACATTCGCGCGCGGCGCGCGTTCGCCCTGAAAGCGGCGTGACCGCCGAGGCATGAATGTTGATATGACGGCCGCGCTCCAGCGCGAGCGGGGTCGCCCGGGCGAGGAAACGCGAACGACATGGCCAAGAACACGTACCTCAGCATCAACTTCGCTCCTGTGTGGAGCGAGGACGACTACACGGATCTCCCCGTCAAAGGCATGCTCCCGCCGGAGCTCGACGGCCGCGTCCTGGTGCGCGTCGGCCCGAACCCGCAGTTCATGCCCATCAATCCTGCCCTCTACCTGTGGTTCGACGGCGACGGGATGATGAACCAGCTCTACTTCCGCGCGGGCCGGGTGGGCTTCCGCAACCGCTACGTGAACACGCGCCGTTACGAGCTGGAGCACTCTGCCGGGCGCGCGCTCTTCGGCGGTATCCAGTCGATGGTGCAGGCCACCGAGGACGACGCGTGGCCCTCCCTGGGGCTCGGCGCAGCCGAGGTGGAGGACCTGAAAGGCCGCGTCGCGCGCGGCGAGGGGCCCACCGAGGATCAGTATCGCAAGATGTCCCTCGCGCTCGGCGTCGCCAACACCGAGTACCTCCCGCGCGACGGGCGCATCGTCGTCTTGGACGAGGCCGGTATGCCCTGCTCCGTCGACCCGGGCACGCTGGGCACGCTCGGCGTGGAGAGCTTCGGTGACCGGGTCAAGGACACGCTGTGCGCGCACCCCATCATCGATCCGAGGACCGGCGTCACCTATGCCATGGGCTACTGGCCCTTTAAGCCCTACCTCCACTACTACGTCATCGACCGTGATGGCCGCGTGAAGGATATTCCCATCGCGCTTCCAGGCGCGGTGATGATGCACTCGTTCTCCGTCACCGAGCGTCACGTCATTTTCTATGATCTGCCCACGACCTATGATCCCAGGCACATCGGCACGAGCACGCCGCTCCGCTGGGACCTGAAGCGGCCCGCGCGCATCGGCGTGATGCGGCGCGACGCCGACACGGACGAGGTCAGGTGGTACGCCATCCCCGCGACGTGGCTCTTCCACGTCATGAACGCCTTCGATCAGGGTGACTCCGTCGTGATGGATGTCTGCCAGTACCCCCGCGTCCCGATGATCGATCTGCCGCCCGATCCGCCGCCGATCAACGCCCAGCTCACCCGCTGGACGCTGAACCTCGAGACGGGCGCGTTCTCCCAGCTGGCCCCCTACGTGTCCAGCTCCTGCGAATTTCCCACGCAGGACAACCGGTACAAGACGCGCCCGTACACGCAGGGGTATCTCGTGGCCACCACCGTGGGGCCCGGCTTCGACACCATCGTCCACTGCACCTTCGCGGCGGGCGCGAAGTGCACGACCGAGTCCTGGTTCGCCGGGATCGGGCAGTTCGTGGGAGAGGCGGTCTTCACGCCCAGGACCCCGGACGCCCCCGAGGGCGACGGCTTCCTGCTGACGCTGGTGTGGGACCTGGTCGCCAACAAGAGCAGCCTGGTCATCCTCGACGCGATGAACGTCGCAGGCGGGCCCATCGCCACGGTCTCGCTGCCGCGGCGCGTGCCCTTCGACTTCCACGGCGTCGTGCTGACCGCGCCCGACCGCCGCGTGCCGCTGGTGCCCCCGACCAGGCCCAGAAGCGTGGCCATCATCGGCAGCGGCGCCTCCGGGCTCGCGGCGGCGTGGGCGCTCCATCGCAGCGGGTTCGCCGTCACCGTGTACGAGGCGGCGGGCACCGTCGGCGGCAACGCGCACACCGTCGATTTCCCCACGCGCCTGGGCTACCGCGTGCCCGTCGACATGGGCGTGATCCTCACGAGCCCGTGGGCGTACCCCAACCTCTACGCGCTCTTCGAGCTGCTCGGGGTCAGCACCGCCCCGATGGGCGTCGACGTCGGCGGCAGCTTCGGCCCGGACGACAACTGGGTCACCGGCAAGCTCACCGACGGCGCGCTCTGGCGGCGGGTCGCGCCGGAGGCCGCGCGCTTCGATCAGCAGATGGCCGCGGTGTCGAAGCTCGGCCCGCTCGTCCAGCTCCAGCCGCTCAGCGCGTTCCTCGCCGGCTACTCCAACGACTTCGTCAGCAAGATCCTCTGTCCGATCCTCTCCGTGCTGGTCGTCTCGCGCTCCAGCCTGCTCAGCCTGCCCATCGGGATCGTCGCCGATCTCGTCCAGACCCAGGGCTTCTTCGCCGCCGCCACGTGGAGGCTGATCGAGGGCGGCACGCGCGCGTACTACTCCCGGCTGGCGGCGATCTTCGCGGATCGCATCCGCCTCGACACGCCGGTCGCGTCGGTGACCCGCTGGAACGGTGGCGTGACCGTCGTCGACGCGGCGGGCAAATCGGAGAGCTACGACCAGGTCGTCTTCGCCACCACCGCCGACGTCGCCCTCTCCCTCCTCGGCGATCCGAGCGCGCTGGAGCGCATGCTCCTCGGGTCGGTCCAGTACGATCCGGCGGTCGTCTACCTGCACGGGGACCCGTCGGTCCTCTCGCCCTATTTGCCGCCGGAGACGCTCACCCAGTACGTCTAC
>JAYUBY010000153.1:0-4169 GCA_043740635.1 Alphaproteobacteria bacterium | reverse complement strand
GAGGCGCCGGCGGTCAGCCTGGCGATCGCCAAGCGCAAAGGCGCCAATGCGGTTGTCGTCTCCCAGGCCGTGCTGGCGCGGGTCGATGCGCTGAAGGGCTCGCTCCTGCCTGACAGCCTGGATGTGGCTGTCACCCGCGACTATGGGGCGAGCGCCAACGACAAGGCCAACGAGTTGCTTCAACACCTGGCCTTGGCGACGGTCTCGATCGTTGTGCTGATCGGCTTCGCCATCGGCTGGAGGGAGGCCGGCGTGACCGCCGTGGTGATCCCCACCACCATCCTTTTGACCCTCTTCGCCTCGAACCTTCTGGGCTACACCATCAACCGGGTCAGCCTGTTCGCCCTGATCTTTTCAATCGGCATCCTGGTCGACGACGCCATCGTCGTGATCGAGAACATCGCGCGCCATTGGGCGATGAACGATGGCCGTAGTCGGGTCGACGCCGCGATCGAGGCCGTCGCCGAGGTCGGCAATCCAACCGTCGTCGCCACCCTGACCGTGGTCACCGCCCTTTTGCCCATGCTGTTCGTGTCCGGGCTGATGGGTCCCTACATGGCGCCGATCCCGGTCAACGCCTCGGCGGCGATGGTGTTCTCCTTCTTCGTCGCCGTGGTCATCGCGCCGTGGCTGATGGTGCGCTTCGCGCGCGTGGCCCTGTCGAGCGAGCACAACACGCTCGAACACAATGAAGGTCCGCTCGGCCGGCTCTATCGCCGGGTCGCCTCCCGCGTCATCGCCACGCGCAAGAGCGCCTGGACATTCCTGATCGCGGTCGGGCTGGCGACGCTGGTCGCCTGCGCGATGTTCGCCACCAAGACCGTGACCGTCAAACTCCTGCCGTTCGACAACAAGTCGGAGCTGCAGGTCGTGCTCAACATGCCTGAGGGGACGTCGCTGGAGGACACTCAGCGCGCCCTGTCCGATGCGGCGACGGTCACTCAGACCCTTCCCGAGGTCACCGCGGTCGACGCCTATGCCGGCACGGCCTCGCCGTTCAATTTCAACGGCCTGGTGCGGCACTACTACCTGCGCAACAAGTCCGAGATGGGCGACCTATCGGTGGCGCTGGCCCCAAAGGACAAGCGTCATCGCAACAGTCACGCCATCGCCCTCGATCTTCGCCAGCGCCTGGCCAAGCTCACGCTGCCCGCCGGCGCGGTGATCAAGGTGGTTGAAGCGCCCCCGGGACCGCCGGTGATGGCCACGCTATTGGCCGAAGTCTACGGGCCAGACGCCCAGACGCGCCGCGCCGTGGCTGAGCGCGTGAAGGCCATCTTCCATTCCGTCCCGTTCATCGTGGATATCGACGACAGCTATGGCCATCCCCGCCCCGGCCTGCGCCTGGTCCCCGATCGCGACCGTCTTGAGGCCCTGAAGGTCAGCGACCATGAGGTCTACGATTCCATCGCCGCGGCGCTAGGCGGCGAGGTCGTCGGCTACGCCCATCGCGGCGCGGGCCGCGATCCCCTCGAGATCTCCGTGCGTCTGCCGCAATCGGCCCGAACTTGGGGCGAGGGGCTGGCCGCCATGCCGGTCGCCCGGTCGCAGGGTCTCGACGGTCGGTTGGTGTCGCTGAGCGAGGTCGTCACAGCGACACAGGAACCGGGTTCAACCCACATCTACCGGCGCGACGGTCGCGACGTCGAAATGATCATGGGCGAACTGGCCGGCGCCTATGAGGCGCCGATCTACGGCATGCTGGCTGTCGATAAGGCGATCAGGCAGGCCAATTGGGGCGACTTGCCCCGTCCTGACATCAGGCTGAACGGCCAGCCGGCCAATGAGGCCCATCCGACCGTGCTCTGGGACGGTGAATGGGAGATCACCTGGGTGACCTTCCGCGACATGGGCGCGGCGTTCGGCGTGGCGATCCTCGGCATCTACGTGCTGGTGGTCGCCCAGTTCAAAAGCTTCCGGCTGCCGCTGGTCATCCTGACGCCGATCCCGCTGACCCTGGTCGGCATCGTCATCGGCCACATCCTATTCCACGCGCCGTTCACGGCCACCTCGATGATCGGCTTCATCGCCCTGGCGGGGATCATCGTGCGAAACTCGATCCTCTTGGTGGACTTCATCCGCCATAAGCAGGGCGAGGGGCGGCCGCTTCGCGAGGTGCTGCTTGAGGCCGGCGCGATCCGCTTCAAGCCGATCGTCTTGACCGCGGCGGCGGCGATGATCGGCGCCAGCGTGATCCTGTTCGATCCGATCTTCCAGGGCCTTGCGATCTCGCTGCTGTTCGGACTGGCATCCTCGACGCTGCTGACCGTCCTGGTCATCCCCGCTATTTATGTGGTCCTGCGCGATGATGGCCGGGCGCTGCCAAAGGTGGCGGCATCTGACGTTGAGACTTAGTTCGCGCTCGGCGCCGCTTGATCATGTATGCGTATGTTCTACACTAAACAGATGAGGACTGCCCTCGCCGATCGACCCACGACCCAGGCGCTATCCGATCTCGAGGCCAGCGCCCAGTCGGCGGCGCGCTTGCTGAAGCTCCTCGCCAGCGAGCAGCGCCTGCTCCTGCTCTGCCGCCTGATCGAGGGCGAAGCTTCCGTCGGTGATCTGGCCGCGCACGCAAGATTGGCGCACTCGACCGCCTCGCAACACTTGGGCAAGATGCGCGCCGAAGGTCTGGTCGCCACCCGACGCGAGGCTCAAACCATCTATTATCGCCTGGCCGATCCGGCGGCGGTTCGGGTCCTCGACACGCTCTGCGACATCTATCAGGGCAAGTAGGCCTCACCCGATCTCTTCCCGCAGCAAGCCGGCGCAGCCGTCAACTTAAGGCGCGCGGTCCGCCAAGGCCGGTCGGCGCGCTCCCGCAGGCGCTGCGGCGCCTTTCGATCCTGCCGACGGCGTCCTCTTCGATTGCAGGCTCGCCGGTCGCCCGAGTACGGCCAGTGCATCCATTTCCCCGGCCCCGCATTAGGTTTGGATGGCGAATGATCCGAAGTTAAACCCCGGCGGGGACGGCGAGACGATCGAGGTCACGGCGGCCAGCGGCGGTCAGAAGACCGGCCATATTCGTTGGGTGCTAGGGATAGGGATAGCCCTTGCGGTCGCCGCCATGGCTATCGTCTGGCTTATGAGCCAGCACTGAACCGGGACCTTAAGTAAGCTGGGTCAATAGCGCACCGTCTCGTAGCTGATGTCGATGCCGCGCTCGGCCAGCAGGTTCTCGACGTTCCGCGGCGACAGCGGGTACTTCACGTACATCATCACCACCAGACGGATCACCTCGGGCGATGAGTTGAAATAACCTAGCTGGGGGTCGCGGCGCCCCACTCATTCCAGCCAAGGATGCGCGGCGCCTTGGGCAGGTACATCGTTTCAAGGTCTTGGATTGTGAATCCGCTGCGCTCGATCGCCGAACCTATCGGACGCGTCAGGTGACAGCCGCCGGCGATCGGCTTCCAGATCGGCTCGATCCGTCGCTGCCAGCGCGCCACGTCGATGTCCGGCGCCAGCCCGTGCTCGCAGAACAGGAGGCGTCCCCCGGGCTTCAGCACCCGCCTCGCCTCCGCCAGCGCCGCCGCCGGCGCATGCACCGAGCACAGGGTAAACGTGCAGACCACCGTGTCGAACGACGCGGTCTCGAACGGCAGTGCCTCGGCGGTTCCCTCCGCCACCTCGACGGCAAGCCCTTGCGGTCTCGGCGCGGCCTCGGCACGGGCCCTGAGCGCCGCGGAGGGATCGACGCCAAGCACTGAGCTGACCTTGGACGGGTCGTAGAAAGCGAGATTCAGTCCCCCTCCTATCCCCAACTCGAGCACGCGGCCCTCCGCACGGGGCACGATCTTGGCGCGCTGCTTCATGATCGCCGGCGAGGCGCAGGCGCACGCGATCAGGCGCGGCATGATGTGTCGATCGTAGAATGAAGTCACATCGGTCCCCGATCTGGCTGGGTGGGCTTGGATAGAAGGTCCATGTCTCGGCGACAGCGCGGCGCACAGATCATCGCGTGGCCAGAAAAGCATATCGATTGACGCTGAAGAAGTACTCGCCTCGTTCAATCAGCGCCTGCTGGTCGGCGCGCCAGGCCTCGATCTCGTCCGCGCTCAGGTCGAAACGCGCCCCGTTGCCACGGACGAAGTTGTGGATCGTGCGCATCATGCCGCCAGCGTAGCTCACCGGCTGCCATCGCGGTGAGAACATAGGCAAGATCTCGG
>JAYUBY010000152.1:0-16637 GCA_043740635.1 Alphaproteobacteria bacterium | reverse complement strand
TTCATGGTTTGATTGAGGAGCTGCATCACGTGCAGGCGTTGGCTATCCACCTGCTTGGCGGTAACGGGCAAGGGCTTGGCAAAGAAGTATCCCTGAAATAGATCAAAGCCCAGTTGGTGACAAACGCTATACAGTTCTTCCGTTTCCACGTGTTCAACCAGCAATTGAAAGTCGCCGTGGTTTTTGATTTGCCAGAATGTCGTTGGCGCCTGCCTACTTGTGGCAGACGTCCTTGACGGAAATGCAAGCATTTCCGCAGCGCTTGCCCTTCTTGCAGTTAGGGCCAGCGCCTGACGCAGCGGTAGCCGACCCTTTCGCCGTGGCTGCTGCCGGAGCCGCTGCCGCCGCTGCTGGCGTGGCGGCTGAAGCCGACGCCGGACACATCGTCTTCTTAGCCATTTTGCCCTTGGCGTCGTGGCAATTGCCCTTCGCGTCGAGGGTGTAGCCGGCTGCCGGCGCGGCGGCAGGGCATTTGGTGAATTTCCCGGCGGCGTCCTTGCAGGTAGCCGCCGATGCGGCGCCGGCCAGGCCCAGGGCGATCGTGAGGGTCGCAAGAAGCGTAAGCATAGAGCGCATGATTTCGTTCTCCGGAATTGTCGAAAGAGCATGTCATCGCGTTCGCGACGGCGGTTGTTCTTTCTGTTGAGATCGAAGAAACAAATTGATCGGAATGATCAACTCTCATCGTGCGTCCGCGTCTCTCGCATTCTGAGGCATGAAGTATGCGCAGGATTCATATGTGAGCTTCATAAAGAAGCTTAGCTATAGACGCGAATCAACCATGGAGTGTGATTGTGAGAACTCTACTTTTCGTTGTCAGAGCCGATTCGGCAAAAATAGGGCCCCGCCTGGCGGCGGAGCCCTATTTCTGTATTGTTGTCTGAAGTCGGTTAGCGGTTCGACCAGACGCCGGTGCGGCCTGGCGATTGATTGCCGCCGCCGCGCTGCGGACCTTTGAAGGCCGGACGCTGAGCGGGCTTTTCGCCGCCGCCTCCGTTGCCGCCCCCCGAGCGCGCCGGAGCGCCTTCGTGGCGATGTCCGCCCCCGTTGCCACCGCCGCCATGGTTGCGGTTGCGCTTCGGCTGGTGATTGCCGCGATGACCGCCCGGGCCGCGTGTGTCGACGCGATCAGGCTTGCCGGCAGGCTCCGGCATCGCCGCGGTGGCGGCGCCCAGTTGCTTGTCGTTTCGGCGGTCGAAGGACGGAATTGTCTGGCGTGTGACCTTCTGGATGTCGCGCAACAGGGTCCGCTCGTCATCGGCGCAGAAGGCCACCGCCGAGCCGTCGGCTCCGGCGCGAGCCGTACGGCCGATCCGGTGGACGTAGCTCTCTGGAACGTTAGGCAGCTCGTACTGGACCACGTGCGTCACGGCGTCGATGTCGATGCCGCGGGCTGCGATGTCGGTAGCGACCAAGGCGCGGACCTTGCCGGCCTTGAAGTCAGCCAGAGCGCGCTCGCGCTGGCCCTGGCTCTTGTCGCCATGGATTGAGGCAGCTTCGACGCCCACCTGCTCAAGGCTACGCGCCACGCGATCGGCGCCGCGCTTGGTGCGGGTGAAGACGATGACGCGCTTGAAGCCCGGATCGTCGAACAGCTCGCTAAGAAGCGCGCGCTTGCGGGATTGCTCCACGAAGAGGACGCGCTGGTTCACCTTCTCAACGGTGGTCGCCTGCGGGGTCACCGAGACGCGCAGCGGGTCATTCAGGAGTTCGCCGGCCAGCTTGCCGATCTCCGTGGGCATGGTCGCTGAGAAGAACAGGTTCTGCCGGGCTTTGGACAGGTGCGCCACGATCTTACGGATTGGCAGCACGAAGCCGAGGTCGAGCATCTGATCGGCCTCGTCGAGGACTAAGATCTCCACGCCGCGAAGCGTGATGGTTTTTTCCTGTAGGTGGTCGAGCAGTCGGCCGGGTGTGGCGACAAGCACGTCGACGCCGTTGGCCATGGCCTTGTGCTGGGCGCCGTACTTCACGCCGCCGAAGATCACGGCGACGGTGACGCCCATGTGGCGGCCGTAGGTGCGGAAGCTCTCTCCGATCTGGCTGGCGAGCTCACGAGTGGGTGACAGCACCAGGACGCGGGCGCCCTTGCGTTCCGGCTGGCGCTTCTCGGCGGCCAGGCGGTGGAGGATCGGCAGGGCGAAGGCGGCGGTCTTGCCGGTGCCCGTCTGGGCGATGCCTTGCAAGTCGCGGCCGGCCATGACGCCGGGGATCGCCTGGGCCTGGATCGGCGTTGGCGTGGTGTATCCTTCGCTGGCCAGCGCCTTAAGCAGCGGAGCGGCCAGGCCGAAGTCGGTGAATTGAGTCAAAAAACTAGTCTCGCATATGCGCCGAACGCGCCGGCTCGATTGAATCGAGGGCGCGGAGGTCGCGGGTCTGTGGGGAAGCGCCCCGCGTGATGGGCGATCTATGGATCTTACGGCGCTCGACAGGCTGGGCCTCGAAACGAGACCCCACGCGGCTGGAACGCTGAGCACGTCATAGTTCGTGACGCGGCGTGGACATCGGCGTTCGCGACTGCGAAGTCAACCCACAGCGGGGCATTGAAGCCAAGCTGTTGCCTTTATGACTCAGGCCGGGAATGAAGCGGGATGACAGAAAAACCCCTGCTTCTCGTCGCCGCCGCGGCCTTGGTCGACGCCGACGGCCGGGTGCTGATCTGCCAGCGGCCCGAGGGCAAGCAGCTCGCGGGCCTATGGGAATTTCCGGGCGGCAAGGTCGAGACGGGCGAGACGCCGGAGGCCTGCCTGATCCGCGAACTGGATGAAGAGCTGGGCATTTCAGTCACCCAGGCCTGTCTGGCGCCCTTCGTCTTCGCGAGCCATGAATACGATGCGTTTCATCTTCTGATGCCGCTCTACTTAGTCCGCCGTTGGACGGGGACGCTGACGGCCAAAGAACACAAGGCGATCGCCTGGGTAAAGCCGTCGAAGCTCACTGACTACCCCATGCCTCCGGCTGATTCGCCCCTCGTCGCCTGGCTGCGTGATCTGATTTAGCTTTGGCGGTGGTTTCGCTGCACGCCTCGCCGACGCGGCCGACTGAGCCTGGCTGCACCGAACGCGAACGCAGCGATTGACGAGCCCAGCAAGCATCTCCGGATCGTCTTTCCACTACCGCCCAATTCTAGCGTAGCCTTCCGCCAAACATCGGGGAAACGCCATGCTCAACCAGCGCCGAATTGGCGAAATTTTGGCCAAAGGGATCATGTTAGCCGCGATTCCGACGCTAGCTGCGGCCCAAGCTTGGTTCGGTGTTCCGGCTCCCGGTCCCGTCAGCTCACCGGACAAGCCCACGTTCCATTCCGGCCCCGCATCCTATGGTCCCACGCCTGCCCATGTGCGCCCCAAGGACGACACGCGAGCCGCCCTTTCCGGTGACCAGCTGATGGCCGACGTACGCCGCATCGTCGACTTTTCGCTGGAGAGCAAGGCGGCGGGCGATCCGCTCTACGGTCGGATCAGCGGCATGCCTGCCGAGCGGAAGACGGTGGACTGGGCTGTCGCAAAGCTGAAAGCATCCGGCCTCAAGGATGCCCACGCTGAGCCTTATCCCTTTGAAACCAAGCTTTGGCTCCCGGTGAGCTGGGAAGTGCGGCTGGTGGGCGATCCGGGTTTTGGCGCCACGACCCACGATCTGGTCCTGGCCTCCTCCGTGCCGATCCGCAACATGACCGTGAAGCCAGCCGCCGCCGAGGGGCCGCTGGTTTTTGTGGGTCGGGGCTCTTCGGCCGAGCTCGCCAACATCGACGTGCGCAGCAAGATTGCAGTGGTCAATGTCGTGCCCGACGACAGCTTGTTCGCCGCCCGCGAGAAGGGCGTGGCACGCGAGCTGGAGAAGCGCGGCGCAATCGGGGTGATCAACGCCGTCGAGAGCCCCGGCAACCTGCTCTATTACGACAACCGCTACGGCTGTGATGCTGCACCATGTTTCCTGGTGGGTGGAGATGACGGCGCTTTCCTGGAAAGCGTCATCGGAAAGTCGGCCAAGGTCGGCAAGACCGTCACCATGAAGTTAGTGCTGAAGGGCGAGGAGAAGGCGGGGCTCATTGCCTGGAACGGAGTCGCCACAATCCCCGGCAAAAGCAGCGAGGTGGTGATCGTCAACGCCCACGCCGACGCCTGGTTCGACGGAGCCGACGACAACGCCGACGGGCTTTCGGTGATGCTGGGGCTCGCTGACTACTTCGCCCACCGCAAGGCCAGGCCGGATCGGACGCTGGTCTTCATGGTCTCCGGCGGCCACCACACAGCGGTCGGTGCGGCGGCCTTTATCAAAGCCCATCCAGACATCATCAAGAAGACCGTACTGGTGATGAACCTCGAACATTTGGCGCAGATCAACGTCACTCAGGCCGCGCGGCTCGATCCGGCGCTTTCGGGCTACGAGAGCGGCGTCTGGACCGCGAACACGACGGAAACCACCAAGCAGGCGGGCGCGGTCAACACTTCACCTTACATTTGGGAGCTGATGGGCAAGGCGTCTAAGCGCTACGGCGTCGTGACCAGCTATGAGCCGACGCCAAGTGCACCGGGAGATCTCGGCGCCTACATTCGCGCCGGATTGCCGTCGGCCCAACTTATCTCCAGCGAGGTCTACTATCACTCGTCCGGCGACACGCCGTCGACCATCTCGATCCCGGGTCTGGAGCGCGCGGCGCGGTTCTATGCGGGGTTCATTGAGGATGTGGCCAAGACGCCGCGAGAAAAGCTGAAGGGCTTGCCCGCGACGCCGGCGCGTTAGGGTTTGGGTGGCGTCGGGGTCTTCTCGGCGAAAGCTTCCTTGACCTCGCCCTCAGTAATCCGCGCGGAAGGATCACCCTTCTGGTTCAGGTTCTGCTCTTCGGTTCCGTCGCCTAGCATGCCGGGATGCTTGTCTGCGATCTTGCCGGCCTGTGGGTCAGTCATCAGAAGTCTCCTTAATCGGGGAGACCTCCTAACGGGCGCCAAGCCTGGGTGTTCCGGTGATGCCCGTCACTTGATCGGCGGGAAGATCACCGGCAGCGCGGCGTCGGTCGTGTAGACGCAGCGGTCGTTGTGCCCGCACTCGGGAATGACCTGCACCTTGGCCGAGGCCCCGAGGTGCTCGTTGATGTACTTCACGAAGGCCTCGCCACGCGCGCTCCGGGTCGCACCCTGCGCCATGGCTTGGGCCGACCCATCAAAGCCGCCCAGTGGCAGCGTGTCGACTTGGCTCAGCAGATAGGTCGTCGGCCGCGAGGCGAGCTGCTTTTTGAGCTGCTCGTCACTTATCTTGGTTGTGTAGCCGCTGGTGCGGTTCTCGAGGCCGTAGGGCCAGCGGTCATAGTTCGGGGCTTTGGCGATGCCGAAGGCGCCGTAGCTGAACTTGGTGTGGGGCGTTTCCTCGTTCCAACCTGCGACGGCGGCGGCGGGCGCGGCATCGTCAACCGGCAGGGCGCGGGTAGCGTCCGGCCAGGCGTAGCTCGAAGGGTTGGAGACGACGTAGCAGACCGAGACACCGAGGCTCTCGTGGACGCGGTTAGACATCTCATAGCGCGAGACAAACTGGCCGCCTGCCGAGTGGCCAGCGATCACGACCTCCTTGAGGTTCGGGAAGACTTTCTCGTCCGCCAACTTCTTCAGCGGATGGTCGATGAAGTCGAAAGACGTGAGGTTCGGGTTGCTGGCCGCTGCGCCGCCAGAGCGCCAGCTGTCGCCGCCGCAACTCCAGCTTACTTCGTTCGGCTCCAGCTTGTCCTGGCAGCCGCGATCCGAAGAGTGGAAGGCCGGCGAGATCACGACCGTGTCGCCGAGGGCGTCGGCCAGAAACGCCGAGCCGGTGGCGGTGGTGAAGTAATGGTCGGCGTTGCGCAGGGTCCCGTGGACCATGATGAGGGCGCGGCGAACGTTCGCGTTGCGCACGCCCAGAGGATAGCTGCTGTAGATCAACGACCGGGCTTGTCCGTCGCCCAAGGCCACCCATTCGGTGCATTTGGTTGATGCGCTGGTGCAGGGCGCGGCGGCCTGGCTTGCCGCATGGGCGAAAGCAGGCAAGCCGGTCAAGAAGAGGGCGAGAGCGAGCAGTGTACGCATACGGTGACGGTCTTTCAGCAGGTGCCTTTGGTGGCCAAGGCCGAACCGCAGAGACGCTGCCGCGCCTAGCGATGGTAGTCGGTTTTTATCATCGCCACCCGCTGCGCGTGTGGATGAGTGGCGTCGACGACGCACTGGCCAGGATCGATCATTGCGTGCTGACCGAGGCAGTAGATGTCCTCGTAATGCGGACCAGCGCTGGCCAGGCACTGATAGAGGTTGAGCTTGGCCATACGCAGACAGGTGTCAGCGCGGGGTTCGCTCATCAAAGCGCGGCCCCGGCCAGACTGGCCCAACACCGTGAGTGCAGCGAGCGCGAGGCCGCGCGAGACGACGGGGCTCGGTGGTCCAGCGCGATGTGCGCCTTGCGCCAGCGCGATCATCAGCTGGTCGGCGTCCTCGCCGCTTGGTTGGTAAGACGTTGCGGAAAGGCGCTTCACCTTGCTCAGCCGTCCGGGCGCGTTGGCGACATTGATCCGCGCCCAGGCATGACGCTGCACCGCATATGCCGCCTGCTTTACCTTCATGCCTTCGCTGCTCAGCGCCGAGCCTTCTGCGAAAAGGGCGCCGCTCGCCCGCGCGCTTGCCGCTTCGCCACCGGGGAGCGCCAGCGCCGCGTCCGGATCGTCGCTCAACCGTCGGGCCAACTCGCCGTGGCCCCGCTCGGCGTGGACGGCTGCTACGAAGCGCGGCTCTTGCAGGGCAGCCATCGCTGCGAATGCGATCATCCCAGCTTCAAGCTCGTGTGGCTCGTGGCTCGCGCCCGCTTCCAGGGCCTGAGCGACGTCCGAGGGACCTGAGAAGCTGGGGCCGATGGCCCGAGCGCGGCGCATGAAGGTTTCAAAGGCGCTGGCCTGGACCGCCAGGCTAAGGTCACTCTGCGCCTCGATACGAAGGCTTGGTGCGGGTCTAGGCGCGTAGACGACCAGTAGTTGCGTCGGGGCCTTCGTGGCGCAACCGGTTACGGCGATGATGCAGGCCGTGGCCAGCAGGCCGTAGAGCTTAAAACGGTTCATCACTGTTGACCCCAAAAGCCCGGATCCCCCCGAAACGTCACCCCAGGTTCGCTCCAGGATGCCGTCGCCGTGGTCTGTTGTCGCAAAGCGGGCTTTCCGGCCGGTTACCAACCTCTACCGTTCGTCGCGGACGGGACTGGCGATGGGGATCGCTATAGACCCGACATCCTCAGTTTGAAGCGATTGCAGTGCTGCGTCCGGTCCCGCCGCCGAGGCCATACACTGACCAGCTTCGAGCATGATACTTACCGGGTCTTATCCATCTAGACGGTGTTCGACCGTCCCGAGCGCGTCGGCCAGACGCATTTTCGCGGAGCCGGGTTTCAGGGGCTGCGGCTGGCTGGCGTGGGGCGCCCAGCCGGTAAGCGTGACGATCTCAAAGGTGGCGGTCACCCGGCCGTCGGGACCTGCAAATCGGTCGCCATATATCTCGCTGGCGCGCGCAATGAGGGTGCGGGTCAGAGCGTGCGGATGGCGGTCGGCCAACACATTGGTCTCGCCCATCTGGCGTAGGTCCGCCATCAGTTTCAGAGGATGCTCATAGCTGACGGTGACACGGTCCACGTCGGCGACGGGAAGGGCGAAGCCGGCCCGCTGAAGGAGCCCTGCGGCGTCACGGCTGTCTGCGAAGGGCGAAACGCGGGAGCCCGCACCACCTAGGATTTCACCTTCTGCATCCGTCAGGGCCTGGCGAAGCTCCGTCAGCGTCGATCCGCCCAGCAGGGCGCCGAGAAATAGGCCGTCAGGTTTCAGCGCTTGGCGGACCTGGATCAAGGCGCCCACCACGTCGTTCGTCCAGTGCAAGCCCAGGGTGGAGACTACCAGATCGAGGCTTCCCGCGGCGAACGGCAGGCGTTCCTCATCCAGCACGACGCGCGGGCCATGGCGGCCGGCCAACATGAAGGCCGACAGGTCGGCCTCGACCAGCATCCCGACCCGTTGAGCCGCAGAGCTGTCCGTCAGGGCCTCGCGCATCGCCCCATTTCGCGCGGAGAGGTCGACGGCTCGCGGGAAGTCCCGCATGATCACTTCTAGGCGCTCGACGAGGTCGAGGGCGGCGCGGCGCTGCAGGAAATCAGCTCCGGCAAAGCCGCTCGCGGCGCGGTCCAGACGCTTGCGATGCAGGGCGCGGTCGAAAAGGCGGGGAGGCAGCATGAGCACGGAAGATGGCCCCTTCCTTGATCTTTTGAAACCGGGTCCGCACATGAAGGCGTTCTGGCGCGGAACCTTGGACCTGGCCTTCCCGCCGCAGGCGATCGACGGCGGCGCGGCTCTGGCGGGAGGCCTGTCGGCGGCCACCTGGAGTCGCATCCAGTTCCTCAACGGTCCAGTCTGCGACGGCTGCGGGGCCCCGTTTGAGTTCGATATCGGCTCGCGCTGCGCCTTCTGCCTCGGGAAGCCCCGAGCCTTCGACGCCGCGCGCGCAGCCTGTCTCTATGATGAGACCTCTCAGGAGCCGATCCAAAAGCTGAGGCATGCCGATCGGCTAGACTTGGCGCCGCTTTTTGCGCGGTGGATCTCAAGTTCGGCGCGAGAATTGATCGAAGAGGCCGATGCGATCGCGCCCGTGCCACTGCATCCCAGTCGCCTGCTCAGCCGGCGCTACAACCAAGCTGCCGCGATCTCCCGGCCGCTCTCGCGCATTACCGGTGTGCCCGACCTGCCCGACGTCTTGGTTCGGCGCGGCTCAGCGTTGAGGCAAGGCGCGAAATTGGACGTAGGTCACCGACGCAACGTCGCCTTCGAAGTCCCACGACGCCGAACCCGCCAAGTGGCTGGCAAGCGCATCCTGCTGATTGATGACGTTATGGCCACCGGAGCCACGGCAGAGGGATGCGCGAGGGCTCTGAAAGCCGCCGGTGCGGTGCGGGTTGATGTCGCAGTCGTCGCTCGGGTTAAAGAGATGTCCAGACTCACCATATGAAAGTACAGTGTCGCGTATTGAACCCGAGCGCCATGTCCCACGTCACGATCTACACAAAGCCTTACTGCTCCTACTGTGCCCGCGCGCTGTCGCTTCTGGAACAGAAGGGGGTGGACTTTACCGAAATCGAAGCCGCCTTCGATCCGGACAAGCGCCAGGAAATGGTGAGCAGGGCCGGCGGCCGGGCCACGTTCCCGCAAATCTTTATCGGCGATCAGCACATCGGCGGCTGCGACGAACTGGTCGCCCTCGACCGCGCCGGCGAGCTCGACCCGCTGCTGCAGGCAGCAGCTTAGTCTTTCGCGCGCTCGGGTTATAAGCTGACCGCATGAAGGTCGCCCTGATCCAAACCCGAACGCCGGCGACGCAGGATGCCGGCTTGTCGCACGTCCTGCCGATGGTGCGCGAGGCCGCGTCGTCCGGCGCCAGTTTCATCGTGACGCCGGAAGGGACCAACGTCCTCCAGAAGGACCGCGACCTGCTGCTGCCTATGCTCAGGTCGCTTGAGGAGGACGTCGTCGTGGCGGGATTGCGCGCGGCTGCGCTCGACTTCGGTGCTTGGATCCTAATCGGCTCGGCGTTGGTGAAACGGGAGGATGGCAATGCTGCGAACCGCTCGGTGCTGATCTCGCCCCAGGGCGCGATCGCGGCCACCTACGATAAGTTGCACATGTTCGATGTCGACCTGCCGACCGGCGAGGTTGCGCGCGAATCGGCGACCTATGAGCCCGGCGACCGGGCCGTGACCGCTCGGGCAGACAATCTGAAGCTCGGAATGACCATCTGCTACGATCTGCGCTTTCCAGCGCTCTACCGCGCCCTGGCCCTGGCAGGAGCGGAGGTCATGACAATTCCTGCGGCCTTCACGCGACCGACGGGCGCCGCCCACTGGGAAGTCTTGTTGCGCGCCCGGGCCATCGAGACCGGCTCCTTCGTCCTCGCGCCGGCGCAGGGCGGTCGCCACGAGGACGGACGCGGCACATATGGTCACTCACTCGTTGTAGCCCCGTGGGGGGAGATCATCGCGCAACTGGATCACGACGAGCCTGGCGTGTTATTCGCCGACCTCGAGCTTGAGGCCTCCGCTAAGGCCCGCGCGGCCATCCCGAACCTCGTCAACGATCGGGCATTCGGCGGACCCCACCGCCTGGCCGAAAAAGCTGTGCTTGCATGATCCGCTACGCTCTTCTCTGTGATCACGAGCACGCGTTCGAAGGTTGGTTCGGCGCCTCGGCTGACTTCGATGACCAACAGGCGCGAGGCCTGATTGATTGCCCGATGTGCGGCTCCAAGGGGGTTCGCAAAGCGATCATGGCGCCAGCCGTTGCCGGCACAAAGACCCGCAGCCAGGACCAGTCACCGGCCCAGACCGAAGCTATGATGATGGAAGCCATGGGCCGCATCCGCCAGCACGTAGAAGAGAACTTCGATGACGTGGGCGACGCCTTCGCGGCCGAGGCTCGCGCGATCCACCAGGGCCGCTCCGAGGATCGCGGAATTTATGGTCAGGCCACGCCAGCTGAAGTCCGCGATCTGGTCGAAGATGGTGTTCCCATCGCGCCCCTGCCACCCGAGCCGCGGAAGAAGTCTCAGCTGAACTAGCGTGCTTGCGGGCCCAACAGTGCGCTCCTACGGTCCCCTCAGACCTTGGGGGTTCCTAGATGATCCGTACACTGGCCGGCACGGCCGCATTCGCCGTGCTTTGCGTTTCCGTCGCCGCCGCACAGCCACCAACTCCGCCGAACTTCCATGGCCAGGCCGAATTCCACGACCTCTACAAGGATCTGATCGAGACCAACACGACGGCCTCCGCGGGCTCCTGCACCATCGCGGCCACCGGGATGGCCGCGCGCCTCAGGGTCGCCGGCTATCCGGACAGCGACCTTCAGCTCCTCATCCCTCCCAATCGGCCCCAAGACGGCAATCTCATCGCCGCGCTGCATGGGAGCGAGCTCAAGGCCAAGGCAATCCTGCTGCTCGCCCACATCGACGTGGTTGAAGCCAAGCGCGAGGACTGGCAGCGCGATCCCTTCAAGCTGGTTGAGGAGAACGGCTACCTCTACGCTCGCGGCGCCAGCGACGACAAAGTCATGGCTGCGTCTTTCACTGACGCCATCATCCGCTACCGGAAGGAGGGCTTCAAACCGCGCCGCAGCATTAAGCTCGCGCTCACGTGCGGCGAGGAGACACCGGATACCTTCAACGGCGCTCATTGGCTGATGACTTCCCATCGCGCCGACATGGACGCGGCCTTCGCCTTGAACGAGGGCGCGGGTGGTCGACTCGATGGCGACAAGCGTGTTTACCCGGGCATCCAGGCCGGCGAAAGGGTCTATCAAGACTATACTTGGAGGTGACGAACCCTGGCTGCCACTCGTCGCGTCCGATCCGCGACAACGCGATCTACCACCTAGCTGGCGGGCTTTCGAAGATCGGCCTTTACGATTTCCCGACACATCTGAATGAAGCCACCCGCCTGCGCTTCGCGCGGATGAGCCCGATCCTCGGTGATAGGCTCGAGGCGGACATGAAGGCCGCACTCGCCCAGCCGACGCCACCTGCGGCTGTCGCCGCAATCGCCCGCGACCCAGGCTACAACTCGATGATGCGCACCACCTGTGGCCACCATCGTCAACGCTGGACACGCGCTCAATGCCCTGCCGCAGCGCGCCACGGCCAACGTCAACTGCCGCATACTGCCGGGCGAGGCGCCGGAGGCTATTATGGCGCAGCTCGCCAAGGTGATGGATGACCCCGCGATCAAGATTCGAATGGCTGGCGAGAAGAGCCCTGTGTCACCGCCGCCGCTGCTGACGCCGCAGATCATCGGCCCTGCCGAGACGGTGGCAGGTCAGCTCTGGCCGGGAGTACCGTTGGTTCCGGCAATGTCTACCGGCGCCACTGACGGCCGCTTTCTCACCGCGGGGGGCGTGCCGACTTACGGCCTATCCGGCATGTTCGGCGACAGCGACGGCGGAGGCGTCTACGGCCTTAACGAACGCATCCGCGTCCGCTCCCTCTATGAGGGCCGCGAGTACCTCTACAGGGTGGTCAAACTCTACGCAAATGCGGCGAATTGATCTGGGTCAAGGTGCCTTGTGTGGCGCAACGGCCACACTACATCGGGTTGGTCCGGGCCGTGCTTGATGAGGCGGACCGTGCGTTTCGCCTATTCAAGGGGACCTGATGAACATCGACGTCTATTCCGACCGCGCCAAACAGGCGATTCAGTCGGCGCAGAGCTTGGCGCTCGCCCGCGGCCACCAGCAACTCGCGCCGGAGCACCTTCTCAAGGTGCTGCTTGAGGAAAAGGACGGACTGTCACGCGCTCTGATCCAGAACGCCGGTGGGCGGCCCGAAGATGCTGACGAGTCCACCGACACCCTGCTGGGAAAGTTGCCCAAGGTCGAGGGCGGCTCAGGCCAGCTCTATATGAAGCCCGAGACGGCGCGCGTGTTCGCTGGCGCCGAACTGGGCGCAAAGGACGCCGGCGATGCTTTTGTCACGACCGAGCGCCTGTTGATCGCCATCTCCAAGGACGGTGGAGACGCGGCCAAGGTGCTGAAGGACGTTGGCGCCTCGACCAAGGCGCTGGAAAGCGCCGCCACCGACCTGCGCAAAGGCAAGACCGCCGATAGCGCATCTGCCGAAGGTGGCTACGATGCGCTGAAGCGCTACGCTCGCGACCTCACCCAGGCGGCCCGCGACGGCAAGCTCGACCCGGTTATCGGCCGCGACGAGGAGATCCGTCGCACCATCCAGGTCCTCTCGCGGCGCACCAAGAACAATCCCGTGCTGATCGGTGAGCCCGGCGTCGGCAAAACCGCCATTGTCGAAGGTCTGGCCCTGCGCATCGTCAACGGCGATGTGCCCGAGGGCCTCAAGGACAAGAAGCTACTTTCGCTCGACATGGGCAGCCTCATCGCTGGAGCGAAATATCGCGGCGAGTTCGAGGAGCGTCTGAAGGCGGTCCTGAATGAAGTGACCGCAGCAGAGGGTTCGATAATCCTATTCATCGACGAGATGCATACGCTGGTCGGCGCCGGGAAAAGCGAGGGGGCGATGGATGCCTCCAACTTGCTGAAGCCCGCGCTCGCGCGCGGCGAACTTCACTGCGTGGGTGCAACCACGCTCGATGAGTATCGGAAGAACGTCGAGAAGGACGCTGCTCTGGCCCGCCGTTTCCAGCCAGTGTTTGTGAGTGAGCCCACCGTGGAGGACACCATCTCGATCCTTCGCGGCCTGAAGGAGAAGTACGAACTGCACCACGGTGTCCGCATCTCCGACAGCGCTATCGTGGCCGCTGCAACTCTCTCCAATCGCTACATCGCCGACCGCTTCCTTCCCGACAAGGCTATCGACCTGATGGACGAAGCAGGCAGCCGGGTGCGCATGGCGGTCGATTCCAAGCCGGAGGAGTTGGACGAGATCGACCGGCGCATCGTGCAGCTAAAGATCGAGCGCGAGGCTCTGACCAAGGAAACCGACGCCGCGTCCAAGTCACGCCTCGAGAAACTCGAAGACGAGCTGATCGAGCTGGAAGCCCAGTCGCAGGACATGACCTCCAAATGGCGTACTGAGAAGGCAAAGGTCTCCGCGGCCGCCCAGACTCGCGAGGCGTTGGACAGGCTGCGCGCCGAACTGGTCGCAGCCCAGCGGCGAGGCGACCTGCAACGCGCCTCCGAGATCGCCTATGGCGAAATTCCTATGCTGGAGAAGCGCCTGGCTGAGGAAGAGTCCAAGGCCGACCAGGACGCCGTCTCCCCCGAGGTCGTCGACGCCCAGCAGATCGCCGCCGTCGTCTCCCGCTGGACCGGCGTGCCGGTTGAAAAGATGCTGGAAGGCGAGCGTGAGAAGCTGCTGTCCATGGAAGACGCGCTCCGCCAGCGCGTGGTCGGCCAGGAGGAAGCACTGCTCGCTGTCTCTGACGCGGTGCGCCGCGCTCGCGCTGGCCTGCAGGATCCCAATCGGCCGATCGGCTCATTCCTCTTCCTGGGTCCCACGGGTGTCGGAAAAACCGAACTCACCAAGGCTTTGGCCGAGTTCATGTTCGCTGACGAGCACGCCATCACCCGCCTCGACATGAGCGAATACATGGAGAAGCATTCGGTCAGCCGCATGATCGGCGCGCCCCCCGGCTACGTCGTATACGACGAAGGTGGGGCGCTAACCGAGGCAGTGCGCCGCCGACCCTACCAGGTTCTGCTGTTCGATGAGGTCGAAAAGGCCCACCCGGACGTCTTCAACGTACTTCTGCAAGTGCTGGATGACGGTCGCCTGACCGACGGCCAGGGCCGTACGGTCGACTTCCGCAACACGCTCATCGTCATGACGTCCAACATGGGCTCCGAATTTTTGGCCACGCTGGAAGAAGACGAGGATGTCGAAACTGCCCGGTCGTCCGTGATGAATGTGGTCCGCCAGCACTTCCGGCCGGAGTTCATGAACCGGATCGACGAGATCATCCTCTTCAAGCGGCTGGGCCGAGGTGAGATCAGCGGCATCGTGAAAATCCAGATGCATCGAGTGGAGAAGCTGTTGGCCGACAGGCAGATGTCGATCGCCCTCGATGCCGCAGCCATGCATTGGCTGGCTGAGCGCGGATACGACCCCGTCTATGGCGCCCGCCCACTCAAGCGGGTGATCCAGAAAGAACTGGTCGATCCTATCGCCCGTAGGCTGCTAGCCGGCGAGCTTGAAGACGGAGCGGTCATCGCCGTCACGGCCGGCCAGGATGGGCTGATCATCGGCCGCGCCAAGGTGCACTAACCAGAAAGGCCCCAGCGACCGCCGGGGCCTTTCGATATTCAAGGTGCGCGTCGCCTTTAGAGTTCGAAGCTGGTGACCCGGCCACCCCGTGTGACTACCCGGCGCATCATGGCCAGCGAGGCGGCATTCGGGGCGGTGGCCGGCTTGACCAGGGTGACGACGTACCAGGCGCCGTCAGGCAGGTTCGCGAATGTGAAGTGGTCGGTCGCGTCGCAGATGGCGCGTTTTACGTAGGGGTTGGAGTCTCCAGTCGGCGCAAATTTCTGACGGCTGCGAACATCGTCGACCGGCAGAGCTGCGCGATCGTTGGACTTGTAGAGGATCGACATGCGCTTGGCCGCCCACGGGGTTTCCGGGGTTAGGACGACGGTCTGTCCCGCACAGGTGTAGTGGACGGCGCCGCCGTGACCGAGGGTCCCGGCAAGGCTGTTGCGGCCCGCAACCTGCGACCAGGCGAAATCGGCGGGACGGAAGGTAGTGTCAGCGGCCGGCGGCGGAACGGCCATGGACCGTCCGGGCGGCGGAGGGCCCAGAGTTGGCGCACAAGCAGTCAGCGCGCTGAGAAGGGCAGCGGTGGCGAGGATACGGAGACGGTCGGCCATGATGCCTAGTTTATAGGCCAATGAGGCGAATTCACGCCAGACCCCGGAAGAGCGGCGCGCAAAATCCCCGGCCAAGTCGCGCGCCTATCTCGGCCGGCCGAAGAAAAGCACATAGCCGTCCGGGTCCCTGAGTTCAAAGCCGCGAAGCCCATCGTGCGTGTCTTCGCGCGGTGCGCTGAAGCTCGCGTCATTGCGAACGAATTCGGCAGCCAACTCATCGGGATCCGGCGTCTGAACGAGGGCGTCCCACGCGCCCAGTCAGAACTGACACTCCAGAATCGTCCCGCAATTGGCGCAGGGTTTGCCGATTTGTGGATCGTGCTTACGGCGGGCGCCCATGAGGTGCGGGAGGGAATCCACTGCAGCGATTTTAAGCACTCCGACCACGCTATACCCACCCACCGTTATGGTACGGAGCCTAGCGCGACTTCGGTCTAGTCGTCACGGCCGGGCCGCCCCCGCATAGCCTTCACGCCTGAGCGCTTCGATTTGCCCTCCAGGCGCCGGATCTTGGAAGCGAGGGTCGGTCGGGTCTTCTTGCGCGGCTTGGGTCTGTGAGTGGCCTGTTCGATGAGATCGACCAGACGGGCGCGCGCATCCTGGCGGTTCATCTCCTGGCTTCGATGCGATTGAGCGAAGATTACAATCACGCCCTCCTGGTTCATCCGACTGCCAGCGATACGCTCAAGTCGGTGCTTCACATCCTCGGGCAGTGACGGCGAATTCCGCGCATCGAACCTGAGCTCCACCGCCGAACTGGAGGTGTTTACGTGCTGCCCGCCCGGTCCCGAGGCACGCACGAATTTCTCGCTGATCTCGTCATCCTCGATGGAGATGGTGTCGGTGACGGCGATCATAAGGCTGACATGCCATGGTTCGGGCGCTTTCGCGACGTAGCGACGTGGAGGTTCTTCGCCTCGGGGCGACCCTGGAGTTGATCTTGCCCAAGAAGTCCTACCTCCTGGCCGCGGTCCTGCTGGCGACGCCTGCACTTGCCTTAGCCGCCGATCCGCCCCCGCCGGTCGTCAGATCGGTCGCAGCGCCGTCTGCCCCGTCCGACACTTATCTCGCATTGCGCGAAGTGGCATTCTCGACGCGAAGCGAGGATGTCGAGGTCAAGGTCACGGCCGGTCAGGAGCAGGCCTATGGTGTGATCGTCGAGTTCCGGCGGGACGCCGCGATGGTGACGGTCGTAGGCTTCGCCTCCGGCGACTCCAGCGTCTATCTCTCGACCGGGGGCGGCTTGATCGGCGGGCGGCGCGAGCCATTGGTC
>JAYUBY010000151.1:0-2633 GCA_043740635.1 Alphaproteobacteria bacterium | reverse complement strand
ACTGCCGTTGCCGTGCCCCGGTGGCGGAATTGGTAGACGCGCACGGTTCAGGTCCGTGTGACGAAAGTCGTGGAAGTTCGAGTCTTCTCCGGGGCACCAACCTTCAGCCAAGCGGCTGGATTTGCCAGATAATTATAGCCCAGTCAGCCCGTTGTTGTGTCCTATTGGTATCGTCAACCGCCGTGGCTGCTGAGAAGCTGTCGCAGGGTTAGTGGACTGCGGGAAGGCGAGCGGTCACACAGATATAACCTATAGCGTAGCCTCCCCTTTAGGCATTTTTGGACTACACCAGAGATCGCCGTGTAGCTTGCGATCTAGCCACATTAGGCCACCAGTCCAGGCGCGATAGGCAACAATGGCGACATACGCTGAGATTAGCCAAAGTCTGAGCGACGGCGTTTTCGGCTGAGAAGGCCGACGAGACTGCGGTTTGAGGAGCGACTGTCAGGATGACCCTGGGGGACTACCTGTTCGTGTCGGTCGTGGTGGCGGTGCTCGCATGGGGCCTAATCTCGGGCCCCACAAGGTTTCTCCGGGGAGACGGCTACAAGTCATCGGAGCGCGACAAGATGCTGCACGCCGTCAAGCTTTGGGATGACGCCCGCAAGAAGAGGCCGAGCGGATCCGACACAAACGATCCACCAACGGCCTGACCCCTCCTCGCCTTCAGCTACGCGGTGAACGTCAAACGTCCCTGCGGACACCCGAGGGCGATCTAGGTCCTGCATTTCTGGGGCAGCCTTAGCGAGCGCGCGCTTCATGCATGGCCGCGGCGAGCGAATTGATCGCCCGCTCTTCAGCCGGAGACCCGCCGCCGTCCGAATAGGTGACCTCTCGGACCCAGCGGCCAATCTCAGCCGCCGCGACGGGACTTGCGGCAATCGCCGCAGCGGCCTTTGCAATCCCGTCGTCAGAGACATCCGCCTCCAGCAGGACGCCCACGAGGTTGTGCTCGGTCTCGGGATGACGGCGGAGTCCGAGACGCTCGACGGTCGTTGCGACCAGCAGGGCAATCGCTTCGACCTCGGCCTTGCTCACGTTCCCGTCCGCCGACGCTACGCGCATCATCATGGTGGCGGTAGGTCTTGCTGCGTCGAGGATGTCGAGCTGCTGACTGTGGTCAATCGCCGGCGGCCCGGGTCGCTCGCTCGGCTCAATGGGGCGCTTGCGCCTCCTAGGGAGAGGGTCAGGCTGGGGTGGTACCGCACGGAGGTTCGAGGGGCCGAACAGGGTCTCTGGCGGAGCGCTGGTCACGTCCATGCCGTGGAGCTTGAGGAAGACCAACATAGCCATCCAAGCGTCTTCTAGGGCGCCGTGGAGGTCGCCTGACCGCCTGATCCCCATCTCCGCGAGGATCGCGTTGAGGTTGGAGCGGCCAAAGCGTTGAGACCGGTACGCCTCCATCGTGCAGTAGAAGGGCGCTAACTCTACTTCCCGGCCGGTCTGTCTGAACTCCCGCTCGATGAACGCCTGATCAAAGGCGGCGTTGTGGGCGACGGTGAGGGTGCCGTCTGAGAACCGGGGCCACAATTCGTCGGCGTAATCGGCGAACTGTTCCTGATGCCTCAGGGTCCAGTCCGAATAGCCGTGGACTGCCTCGGCTCGTGGGTGGCTCTTCCTGCCTGGATCGAAAACAAGGTGGGTCATTGCGACTGAGGCGTCCCCGGCTCGCAACCGCCTGAGGTCGAGTGTCACTAGCCCAAGGCTGACAACGCGGTCCGTCGACCTTAGGCCCGTGGTCTCCACGTCCGCGAACATCACCTTGTCGGGCAGCTGGGCGAGCAACATGGGCGCCACGTTCTAAGAGAGGCCGGGCACTGTACCAGAATGCTTGGCCAGAGCCCATGGCGATCGCGCTGGTCAGCACGAGCCCATCGTGCGTGAAGTCCCTCGCCGCGCCCCGACCTCATCCTCGTTCGCTGCGGTTACCGCTGCCGAACCGCGTAGGTCAGGTGGGTCACCCGCGGCGTCGATTCCGCGGCGAGGGGGGCTAGGGCCACGCGGCTCGGGCCGATGCCCTCGAACAGGCGGATGCCGCCGCCGAAGAGGACCGGCGCGAGCGCGATCGAGGCCTCGTCCACCAGCCCGGCATTGACGTATTCGACGATGGTTTCGGCGCCGCCTGCGATGCGGACGTCGCAGTCGCCGGCGCCCTTGCGGGCCTGCTCGAGCGCCGATTCGATGCCGCCATTGACGAAGTGGAAGGTGGTGCCGCCGGGCCGCACCCAGGGCTCGCGCGGCGCGTGCGTGACGACGAACACCGGCGTGTGGAACGGCGCCTCCTCCGGCCACATGCGCTCCCCGGCATCGAACATGCGCTTGCCCATGATGCTGGCGCCGGTGCGCGCATAGGTCTGCCGCGCGATGTCGTTGTCGCGCCCCTCCTCGCCGCCCTCGCCGAACTTCAGGTTCTCGCGGAAGAACCGGGTCGCCAGGACCCACCCCTGCAGCTCCAGCCACTGCTGCCCCATCAGCTCCGAACTGGATTTGGGCGCCATGAAGCCATCGAGCGACATCGAGACGCTGAAAAACACTTTGCCGGCCATCAGGGGGCACTCCCGTTTTGCATGATCGAGGTGACATAGGCGGCGAGGTGGCCAAGGGTCTGCTGGCCGCCCTCGATCGCGTGATAC
>JAYUBY010000150.1:0-11660 GCA_043740635.1 Alphaproteobacteria bacterium | reverse complement strand
GCCAGAACCTTGTCGGCCTCGCGGCGTACGCCGGCGGCATCGCCCTGAGCGGCAAGCGCCTCGCCCTTAGCGTAGTGGCGGTAGATGCGAACCAGACGCGGATCCGACGGAGCGTCGGTGAGGGCGAGCGCCTGAGCCGGTGCGTAGCGGCCGTAGGCGACCAGACTTTTGGCTTCGACGGTGGTGCGCCGGTCCTTGCTGCGCTCCACGCGGGTGAGCCCGGTTGGCAGCATGACGACAGCGCTGTCGGCGGCCGCCGGGAAGGCGACGACGGCGTGGTCGGCATACTTTATGGCCAGCTTGCCATCGCCGGCCATGAGTGCGCCCGCCAAGCCGAAGGTGTAGTTGTGCAGATAGTACATCTGGCTGGAGAGTGCGCCCTGGTAGCCCAGTCGGGCCTCAGTGTCGGCGTCGACCTTCAGGGCCTCGGCGTCAACGATGGCCACCTGCTCGTACTGGCCGACGTGCATCAGGGTGTGGGCTGCCATGTGGACTAGGTGACTGGCGCCGGGGGCAAGCGCAGCCAACCTCTCGGCATAAGGCAGCGCATCCGCCGGGTGGCCGGCAAGCTCGCTGGCATGGATGAAATAGTGGATCGCGGCGGTGTCGTCGGGATGGCGGGCCAGCACTTCCTTGGCGAGCGCCTCAGCGCGGGCGACGCCGGCCGCATCGCCGCCGCGGCCCGGGATCATCAGGGCTTGCGCCGCCAGGTTGGCGACCTCGTCGTCGGCCGGGTAGCGGCGGGCGAGGTCGTCCATGGCCTTGCCGAAGAGCGTATCGCGCTTGCCAGGTGTGTCCTTGTCGTAGCGAAGGATTAGGGCGTCGATCAGGGCCTGAGCGCGGGGATCGCCAGGCTTCACCAGGGTCTTGGCGCGCTGGGCGTGGGTGAGGGCTAGCGCTGTTTCCTCTGCCGTGACGCCGTAGTTCAGCGTTGGACCCAGGCCCAAGGCCACACCCCATTCGCAGAGCGCGCAGTTGGGATCGAGCGTCGCGGCCTTAGCGAAGGCGGCCCGAGCCTCATTGTGGTTGAAGGCGTGATAGAGGTTTAGGCCTTCGTCAAACCAGGCCTGTGCCTCGCGATTGGTGGTGTCCGCGCGCGACGACCCATTGCCCACGCCTGAGAGCATCACTGCAGTGGCGGCCGCGGCGACGGGCCCGCGATGCTCCGCGCCGCAGATGTAGCCGATGCCCAGCTGGGTCGCGTCGGCGCCCCCAACGGTTGGGAGGGCGAACGCCAGGGCGGCGATAGCTGCGGCTACGGTCTTCATGACGATCCTCCCTGACCAAGCGGAAGGTCGGGCGATTTCAGCGACGCCGCAAGGGCTTCGTGACGTCAGGCGGTGATTACCGGCGGCTTGAAGAAGCCTGCGGGAGAGCCTGTGAAGACCTCATATCCGGTTTCGGTCACCGCGATGGAGTGCTCGCACTGCGCCGAGAGCGACTTGTCGCGCGTGACCGCGGTCCAGCCGTCGGAGAGCAGCTTCACCTGGTGTTTGCCAAGGTTCACCATGGGCTCGATGGTGAAAAACATGCCGGACCGTAGGAGTTCGCCAGTGCCGCTCTGGCCGAAGTGCAAGATGTTGGGCGCGTCGTGGAACACTTGGCCGAGGCCATGGCCGCAGAAGTCGCGGACGACCGAGCAGCGCATAGATTCGACGTACTGCTGGATCGCAAAGCCGATGTCGCCGGTGCGCGCACCGGGCTTAACGGCGTCCAGTCCGCGCTGAATGGACTCGTACGTTACATCGATCAGGCGCTTGGCGCGGGGCGCGACAGCACCGATGCCAAACATGCGGCTGGTGTCGCCGTGCCAGCCGTCGACGATGACGGTGACGTCTATATTGGCGATGTCGCCTTCGCGTAGGATTCGCTCTCCGGGAATCCCGTGGCAGACAACGTGGTTGGCGCTGATGCAGACGGTCTTGGTATAGCCGCGATAGCCTAAACAGGCGGGCAGCGCGCCGTGGTCCAGGATGAACTCGCGAGCCAACGTATCGAGACGGTCGGTGACGACGCCCGGGACCACGTAGGGTGTCAGCACGTCCAGGCATTCGGCGGCGAGCTTGCCGGCGGCGCGCATCCCTTCGAAGTCTGGTGCCGTGTGGATCTTGATCTGGCCGGTGCGGTGGTCGGCGTCGAGGATGTCGTTCATGGACTGCGGCTTCGGCTGAATTGTGTTGCGCTTAAGTCGCTACGATACCACGAAAGGTCAACACCCGCCTAAGGGCCAGGTCGTGTCAGGCTTGGCGCGTGTTGCTCCAGACGATCTGGGAGAGACCGATCACTACGGCCAGTGCGCCCCAGGCGACCCACTGCTTGTCACCGACCATGAAACCGACCTTGAAGGCGATATTCAGCCCCTGAAGGATCCAGACCGCGCCCATGCAAGCCACAAGTAGCCCGAGCAGGCTCGAGATGATCCGCATGACGATGTTGAAGGTGTTTCGCATCCGTGAGGTTCCCCAGTCTTTTGTTGTTAGCCGTCAGTTTGCACGCAGATTTCACCGTTCGGCCAGCCCTACTTCCCGCGCGCCAATCCAGGGCAAGGGCGCTGCGATGCGGACGGCCTGAGTGCTGATCTCGCAGGCGTAGGCCAGCACTTCGACGCCGCGCTCTGCGGCTTCGTTCAAGCCCCTGGCGTAGGCGGGGTCGAGGTCCTGGCAGGCGGCGAAGGTGTCGCAGTCGGTGCGCTGAATGATAAACAGCATGACCGCTCGCTCGCCGGCTTCGACCATAGCGGTGAGCTCTTTGAGGTGCTTGAGCGAGCGGGCGGCGACGCAGTCGGGGAATTCGGCGAGGGCGCCGGAGCGACGTAGTTGGCAATTCTTGACCTCGAGCCAGCAGCGTTGGCGACCGGGAGCTTCCAGCAGGAAGTCCACTCGGGAGTTGGTGCCATATTTCACCTCGCGGCGATGCGAAGCGTAGCCAATGAGCTCGGGGATGGCATCGGCGGCCAGCGCTTCGGCTACCAAACGATTTGGAGCCATTGTGTTGATGCCGACTAAGCCGCCGTCGGCCTCTACCAGTTCCAGAGTATGGGCGAGCTTTCGCTTAGGGTCGTCGGAACGAGAGATCCATGCTCGCAGGCCCGGGGTGTTCAGACCAAGCATGGCGCCGGGGTTCGGGCAGTGGGCAGTGACCTCGGTCCCGTCGTCGAGAGCGACGTCGGCGAAGAACCGCTTGTAGCGCTGGACGAGGGTTCCGCAGGCGAGCGGCGAGGGGAAGTCCATCAGTGTTTGGCCTGGGTGCAGGTGTAATATGCGCCGCAGGTCCAGGTCGTGGCACAGACTTCGTGGACGAAGGATCGCAGAACACCCCTGCGACGGAACACGTCGAGGGTGGCGGCGTTGCCGCAGCTGAGGCCGGCGTCCACGCGCACGCAGCGCTCGCCGATGGCGGCTTCGATCTTGTGTCGCTGGTCGAGGGTAAGATGCGTTTCGAAGTCTTCCATGATCAGTTCCAGGTCGCCTGGCGAGAGGTCTTGCAGGCGACGGCCAGAGCACTGTCGGTTCAGCTCGGCGAGATACGGTGAGGGGCGATGTGAGACGCGCTCAGCTTGTGCGGGGGGTGTCGCCAACAGGCCTGCGATCGCCAAGAGCACGGCGCGAAAGGTCATTTGTGCTGCGCGCTTTGGGTCCATAGGGGCGAGCTTAGCCCACGAATCGGAGAAGCCCCGGCTTTCGCCGAGGCTTCGAAAATCTTGATCTCGCGTAGATGGATCGCCGAGGCGGTCCTAAGCCATCGTCGGCAATTGCCGGCGCTGGCGGCGGAGCACTGCGCCCAAGCCGCCGAAGCCCAGGATCATCAGGGCCCAGGAGGCCGGCTCCGGCACCGAGACAACCGAGACGTTGTCCAAGGCAGGTCCCTAGGCCGTCCCGGTCGCTGAGGCGAACGAAAGGGTGGTCGAGGCGCCGGTCGCTGTGAAATCGTAGATATAAGCGGTCCAGCCCATGTTGGAATGGCTGTCCGAACCCGTGACGGTGAAGGTGTCCGACTGCAGTTGACCGCCGTTGGCCGACAGGATCGCGAGCTTCGCGCCCGTACCGCCGTCCGGATTGCCGGCGAGGAAGAAATTGACGGCATAGGTTTGGCCGGCGACCGTGTCGAAGGTCTGGGCAATGCTGCCGTTGGCGTTGCCGGACAGGTCGATGCTGCGCGAGCCGTTTTCTGCCTGCCAGTAGCCGCCGATGTAGTCGATGCTGTCGCCGCCGACGACCCAGCCAGTCACGCCCGTGCTTCCGTTCGCCAGGGTGACGAATGAGGAGCCCGTATCCACGCCGAGCTCGAAGCTGCCGTTTGTGAAGGTTGCGGCGCCCGCGGACGTCGCCATGGCGCAGGTGGCGGCCAACAAGGCGAGTTTAAGTGCACGCAGTTTCATTTCAAACCTCCGGGTTGGGGAAACGTTCCCCGTACGCAACCCGGCGGCAAAACGCCCGAACTGCACTAAATTGGTGTCTAGACGAGACGCCGGGTTTTGGAGGAGCCAATTCCCTCACAAGGGGAGTGCGATCGTTGCTGGCTTGAAGATTTCTCGGCAAAGCTCGATGGAAGGCTTGGCGGTCGAGCGCGCCGGACTTGTGTGAGGATGACCGAATGAGCGGCCTACCAGAACGTGTCACCGCTGCGGTGCTGATTATCGGCGACGAGATACTTTCGGGGCGAACTCAGGACACGAATTTACGCGACATCGCCAAGTACCTGGGCGTGCACGGCGTCGACCTAGCGGAGGCCAGGACTGTCCCGGACGTGCATGAGGAGATTATCGCTGCGTTGGACGCACTTCGCGCGCGCTACGATTATGTTGTCACCACAGGCGGCATCGGGCCGACGCACGATGACATCACCGCTGATGCGGTGGCCGCCGCGTTCGGCGTCGAACTCTACGAGCACCCCGATATCATCGATATGATGACCACGCGCTGGGGCTCTGAACTGAACACCGCAAGGCGGCGAATGGCCCGCATCCCGGTCGGCGGCGAGCTGGTGAAGAACCCGGTTCAGGGTCCGCCCGGCTTCACCATCGGCAACGTCTTTGTCCTTGCCGGCGTGCCGCAGATCATGCGCGGCATGCTCGAGGATGTGGGCCCCCGGCTGAAGGGCGGAGCGGTCACGGTCTCGCGGACCGTGCGCGTCGAAGGCTCCGGCGAGGGTGCGATCGCGGCGCCTCTTGAAGCGGTGGCCAAGGCGCATCCGGCGATGTCGCTGGGAAGCTATCCGTTCTTCGGCGCTGATGGATACGGCTCGAACTTGGTGCTGCGCGGCCGCGATCCCCACGAACTGGCGGTGACGGTAGACGAACTGATCGCCGCACTGCAGGCCGAAGGTGTGCAAAACGTGCGCGAAGTCGTCGCAGCCACCTGACACCTGCGTCAATTGTCTCGCGGGCCTCGGTCCGCTATGGGCCGGCTCATCCCTGCAAAAGTTGTTCTCTCGGAGACTCCTTGGGAGCTTACTTGCCTTGTTGCGGCGACGATGATGTTGGCCGACACCACCCCCGCCGCAGACATGGCTCCGACAGCGGCCGCGCCCACGACGCCTGCGTCTGATGCGGCGCCGGAAAAGGTGCCGGAAGACCGGCTCATTTGCCGTAACGAGGCCCAGCCGAGCACATTGAAGGTCTGCGTCCGCGTCGCCACCCAGCGCCGGCCTGCCGATCATCAAGCTTCGAAGACGGCGCGCGACGCCGTCAACTGACGCGGCGCAGGCCGCGTTGCTAAGTCATGAACTGAGAGCTGCGCAGCCGATGCTCGCGCAGATGGCGCGTTCATCGAACGCGTCATTCGAATTAATCGTCCTTTCGTCTTTGCGCTTCACACTCAAGCTTCGATTGTATCCGCGGCTTTTCGCCTCAAGCGCCCGACGGAGCGGCTGAATTGGCTGAGACCTATCGCAGCATGCGCGCGCTCGAGCGCACCGCCTCCACGAGCCGTGTGCTGAACTTGGCCGCACTGTCGGTCAAACACGCCGAAAATCCCGAACATCAAGCCAAGCCGCTCTTCCAGTCTCCGGCGCTGAACGCCGCTGTGATCCTAAAACATCGGCTGCGCGCCAACGAGATCGCCACGGTCTCCACCCGGACACGCACCGCCACCAAGCTGATCGTGCCCTTCGAGCGGTCGGACCTCAGCCTCGGCGGCCGCTCGCTCTTCGTTGGCGACCGCGGCTGGATGGAATGCCTCCAGGAACTGGCGGGCAGTTCTGCTGACTTGAGGCGCGACGCAGGCGTTCTGGAGGCTCTGGACGAGCTGCCATCGCTCGACCCGTTTCTACTGCGCGAGCAGATTAAGCGGCGGGGGTTCGACGTCGCCGAGACCCACTTCGAGATTTCGCCTGGTGACCTCGACATGATGCAGCAGTTCGTGGGCGGCGAGATCGGCAAGCTGATCGATTTGGCCTATCAGGGCCGCTCCCCCAACGAATCCAACACCAGCCGCTTGGTTGAGGCGCTGCTCTCCAGCCGCAATGACGAGCGCCTCGAGCCCCTTCGCTTGACGCTGCGTCTCGAGGGCGAGAGTTACCGCGAGGGCATCTTCGCGTGGAAGGGCTTCCTCTATTACAAGTGGGTGCTCAACAAACTGTGGCCGAACATGCGCGAGGTGCTGGTCGAGCTGATAAAGGTCAGGACCGTCGGCCCGCGCGACTACGAGCACGAGTCCTTGATCCGCACCATGAAGGTAAGGCTGCATGAGAACATCGAGCGCCAGGTGAGGTCGGTCGCCGACTACTTGCGGATTTATGACGGGGTGTTCGCAGAGCTGACGCGGGACGGCAACGCGACGGCGTTCCGCGACTTCCTGTTGAAGTCGCCCGACCTGCTGGTCGCGCTCGGCGAAGGCGCAGGCGTGGTCGGCCACATCGCCTCGTTCTGGCGGTTCCGGTTTCCTAAAAACAAGCCCTTGGAAGCGCAGGTCGACGAGCTATTGGACATCCTGCAAGACTTCGAGGCGGGCCTGAGCGGCGACGTGCCCGCGCTCGCCGCAGCATAGGGCCTAGCGACCGCAAATCGCGGGTCGGATAAAGCGTCTACTCGACGCGGGCGTAGCGGAATTTGTAGGCGCAGCGGACTTAAAAGCAGAAAGCTAGTCAAGTTTTCAGTCTAACTAACGGAAAAATCAGAAGAAGAGATTCGTCAGACACTTACAAAAACCTGCCGAGGTAAAGGCGCTGCAGCTGGCGACGGCGCGAATTTCACCGTCAAACACACCGATTAAGAGAAGCCGTTTGGCGTCAAAACCATCTGGTATGGACACAGTAAGGTTCTGGTCTCTGATCTGGAGCGCACGATCATGGACTGCTGGACGATCCGCCGATCGGCGGTGGTATCCAGCAGGTGCCGATTGTCTTTGCGAATATCTCCGGCGCGCGGATCGCAACGACGAGCAATTACTGGCCTACTCCGGCCGCCTCGATAACGGCGCGGTCTTCAAGCGTCTCGGATTTTTGATCGAACAGGATATGACTGCGGCTCGTCTCGTCGAGGCTTGCTTCAAGCGATTGACCAAGAGCAACGTCAAGCTCGATCCCTCGCTTGAGTGCCCGCAACTGGTCACCCGTTGGCGGCTTCGAATTCCTGTTTAGTGGCAGGCGCGGAGGCGTGCATGATCGTTGCTGCGGGCCATCCCAAGCCGTCCAGCTTTCAGGCGAGCGGGGTTCCGATCTCGGCGAACAGTTCCGCCATGCTGAAGGTCGGTTTGCCGTTGATGGAGCGCCAGACGGTGCGGGGATTGAGCACCGACTCCGGATCTTTCAGCATCAAGCCCACGAAAGTCTCCAGCACGATGGCCCCGCCGAGCGGCCCAAGCCGCGATCCCAGGGTCAGGCCATCTGCCTTTGGGTCAGCTTTGAAAGCGTTGAATACCGCAGTTTCGGCCTCGGCCAGAAGGTAGAACCAAAGCGGCGCGTCGTCCGCGAAACGGGCGCTGATCTTCGAGATGGGCCTGCGGTCCGTGAAGGCATTTTGAATCCGCACGCTGAGCTGATCAGGCGACAGCACCTGCGCACCGATCCTGCGCGCCGCGTCCTGCCCCGACGGCAAGCCAAAGTCCCGTCCGCGCATGAGGTTGCGCAGGGCCAAAGAGGAGGGGTTGGAGGCAACGGCTGGCGGCAGCGTACTCAGCGGCGCTACGACCATCGTGTCGATCTTGTAGGCGAGCTGCGTCCGGTGCAGACCCTTGAGATTGTTGGGACCGGTGGCGGAATTGTCCAAGGTGTCGCCGGGTTGAAGATCTGCTGCAAAGAACAGGCTCCAGTCGATCCCCTTGCCTTTGGCTAGGCGCTTGAAGCCACGCAAACCTTCGTCGGGCCCCTGGAAGATCGCAAAGAGCCTCATGTTGTCCGCGTCTGTTAGCGGCACGTCGCCAGCACCCACGGAGAGCCGGTAGCCAGGACGAACCATCGAGTGACCGAAACGGTAGGCTGCCACCGAGAACTCGATCGGCATGTAGGGTGGCCGGTCCAGATCGTACAGTTTGAGCCTGGGGGCATGCCCGCTCGCTAGAGCCGAGAAGATGGGCTCCACCGTGCTCGCCGTCGGGTCCATGATCCGAGGCAAGAAATCGTCAAGCACGATCCGCTGATAGTGTTGGCGGGTCTGGGTCTGCGCCCATAGGAAAGACGCGCGCGCCGCCAAGCCGGAGGCCACCGCGCGCGCGACCATTCGATTGTGGAAGCGGATGAACGCAGACTGAAGCTGGACGACGATAGAGTTCTCGTCGTTGCGCGGATCGCCGATGATGGCACGGCCCTCGGCGTTTCGCTGGACATCGTGAATGCCGTTGTCGAGACCCTCGCCGAGCAACAGACTACCGTCGAAGGCGTCCGTGTAAAGGTAGGGCTGATCATCGGGACCGCGACCGTAAACGTTATCGAGGTCGAAGCGCGGGGTCCGCATGTTCGAGGCCCGCTCCAGGCTCTTCGGATCGTCGAACACGGAGTGGGTATCGAAGGTCAGGTCGTGGTCGATAAACTGCCCTAGGTAGGTGTAGCCTGCGGGGACATAGGGGTTTTCTTCGTCGTCAGCGCCGTCCTTGGGCAGGTCCCGAGGACTGATCATTTCACTCGCGAGCGCCGCGAGGTCGGCGTCGGAGTGAGCGGATGCGGCCAACTCGTCCAAGAGCTTCAGGCGTCCGAAATCGGCCTCTGAAACGGTTCGCGTTCCGTGCGCGGGCACCTGCATTTGGGGCTCCTTCAAAGCACCGGCGGGTCGCTCGCGTAGGCGCGGCGCGCTCAAGAAAAAACTCGGCGGGGGCGGCTAGGGAAGCGATCGGCCCCGTCATTTCCACCGTGCCACCGGGTGTGTGATCGGTCAATCAGTGGTTTAAGCGCGACAGATAACAAGTTTAAGACGAGCGAAGGCGAAGGTTGCTAGCGCCTCTTAGCTCCGAGATCAGAACCGCATCCGCTAAGCGAGTGACTACGGATCCTTTGCCCATCGGATCCGTGACTATCCAGGCTGGGCGCGCTCCACCCGGCCCCCAAAGTGATTGGAGGGACGCCTACTTCCCAACCTCTGGTGGCCGGTCGGCCGCTCGCCGGGAAGGCGATGAACTTCCGGCCTACAGTTTCGTTCGCGGCGCGAACGCGGGTCGCGATTAGCTACCGGTGAATTCCGCGTCCTGTGCCACTCGAGGGCGGCTATGCGGGCGTGACGAAACTGGTAGATGCCTCGGCCTTGAACCAATTTGAGTGCGCCCGGGGGAAATCCTGGACGCAGAACTGCCCAACTTCGGGGAGCCCTGTCAGATGGCGATACCGAGCCAAGCCTCGGACGACCAACCGGGGAAGGTGTAGAGACTAGAACGGGCAGGTGGGCCGAACGGCCTCGTTATTGCAGCGATTTTCAAACGCGCCGTTAGCGCGGGCCACCAATTGCGAATACACAGAAGCGTGGCGCCAACCGCCGCAGGTTCGGGGGAGTAAGCATGGTCTCGGATGAGCCCCCGGGCGACGTCGGACAGCTTTTGGACAGTCCGGCTCTAGCGGAGGCTCTGGAAAGCGAGCAGTTCCGACAATTTCTGGATCAGGTTCCTGTGGCGATCGCTGTCTCCAAGTTGGAGACGGTTGAGCGGATCGTCTACGCCAACAACGCATTTGAACGCCTGACAGGCGAGGGCAGCCGCGAACTTGTCGGCGGACGCTGGGATCGCCTGCCCGGACGTCGCAACTCGCTGGAAGATCCTCGGGCGCTCAGCGAGGTCCTGGTTGAAGAGCGCGACTATGTCGGAGCCTTCACGCTTTCCCTGGGGGGAGCGTCGCTGACGGTCGACGCTTGGTCGAACATTATCGAGGATGGAGATGGCGACCCTCAATTCCGCTTGGTCGCCCTTGTGGAAGTGGCCGCGCGCGACGGCTCTGTATTGGACGAATTGCAGCAGCAGGTCCTGGAGAAGGACACTCAGCTGCGTGAGCTGCAGCACAGGGTAAAGAACAACCTGCAGATGATCACGGCGCTTATCCGCGTGGAAGCCAAAGGGGTATCGGATCGATCTCTCGGCGAGGGATTTGACCGGCTCGCGGGACGGGTCGAAGCCCTCGGTTTGCTTTATCGCGCCCTCAGCGAGTCCGGCGGCGATGGGGCGGTGGATTTGGGAATCTATCTTAGCGAAATCGCCTCAGCCGTCATGCGGGCCCATGCCCTGGAAGGCGTGCGGCTGGAACTGAAGGTGGACACCTGGGCCGTTTCGATCGATGTCGCCATGCCGGCCGGTCTGGTCGTCAACGAGCTGATGACCAACGCTTTGAAACACGCCTTCGTCGGCCGTGACGGCGGCGTCATCAGGTTGCAGTGCACGAACCTGCCTTCAGGCTGCCGGGTTGTGGTGGCCGATGATGGCGTAGGTCTCCCGGTGGGCATCACGTGGCCTCGGCCCGGCAAGCTTTCCTCCCTGATTGTCCGTTCACTTCAGCAAAACGCCAAGGCGCACATCGAAATTCAATCTGCCCCAGGCGAAGGATCTAGCGTGACCATCGTCTTCAGCAAAGCCGATGCCGCGCCGGCCTAGTGACGACGGGACGCCTACGTCGGCTCCGCCAACCCTCCATTCCAATCCACCGTGTGGAGACCTCGGGCGTCGCGGTCCGGCGGGGAGCTACGATGGCGCCGTCAGTTGCGGTCAGGGTTAGCCTCGCCGACAGAGGTCTGCGGCGGTCAAACCACATTGGGGGGGAGCGAAGCGGTTGCAGTCAGCCGTTTCCGCATCCGACCTGTCCAACCTTTGCAATCGATGTCTGCGCCCGCTGCAGCCTGAAGATCCCGCCCAAACCGGCAAAGCCGACAAGCATCATTGCCCAGCTTGCCGGCTCGGGAACGCCCAAGGGCGCCTGGAGTGCGGTCAGGAAGACCCCGGGCCCGACGTGAAGCTGACATCGGTTGGAAGGCTCAATGCGACCCGCGTCGTATGGTTGAAATCGCAGGTCGTGTTGTCGTAGCACAAAAGGTGCAGCCCCAGGCTTAGCGACTGTGTATCGGCGTCTGTGACTCTGATGACGTCATTGAAGTCGAAACCCGTCAGCGAGGGGTTGCTGATCGAATAGCTGTCCCAGCCGCTGGGTGGGAAACCGGAGGTTTCATTGAATGTGTAGCCCTGGTTTCCGTTGGCCACGATCTGGCTGACGTAGTCGAACGAGCCCCCTAGCGAAAACAGCAGCTCTGCATTGTAGCC
>JAYUBY010000149.1:0-8904 GCA_043740635.1 Alphaproteobacteria bacterium | reverse complement strand
CCATCCGGCAGGCCACGTAGGCGTTGAGCCTTTCGATGCGATGCGCGAGACCCAGCCGCGTCAGGAACTCCAGCGTCCGGTAGGTCGTCGTGGGATAGGCGGGGCGTCCAGCCTTCGGCAGGGCCGCCATCAAATCATAGGCCTTCACCGGCGCATTCGCCGCAAGCAGCAGCCTCAACACTTGGCGGCGAGCTGGGGTTAGGGCTTCGTCGGCGGCAAAGCACCGGGTCTCAGCCACCGCCAGCCGCTGTTGCAGCTGCGGGCCCTTGAGCCCCAAGCGCCGCGGTTGGTGGGCGCAGGCCTCTTTCGTGGGCATGCCACTCCCGCTCCTTCAACGCCGTCCCTGCCCGGGATGCGACTTCGCGACCGTACGGCATGTAGGCGACAATTTTGACCGCAGCTCGGCGCGCGGGCTTGATGGGCAGAAAATCTGCTCAGAACACGCCGGCCTCGAGCGCAAGGCGCAACAGATCGGCGGTTCTCGTCACGCCGAGCTTGGTTTTGATCAGGCTGCAGTTGTTCGCGATCGTCTTGTAACCAAGGCCCAAGGACTCGGCGATTTCACCAAGGCTCCTGCCGGCCGCCAGGTGCCTGAGGATTTCCAGGTCCCTTGGGGTGAGTTGGGCCAAGGACGCGGATGGCGCTGACGACTGCACGGCAATCGACTGAGCGATCTCCTGCTCGACATAGCGGCCGCCGGCCCCGACGCGCCGGATCGCCGTCAACAGTTCGTCCGGCGAGGCGTTCTTGCTGACATAGCCTTGCGCGCCGGCCTCCAGAGCACGGGTCACGTACAGGGGCTCCGCGTGCATGCTCAACACCAGGATCGGTGCGGGCCCAAGCTGGCGCAGACGGGCGACCAACTCGATGCCGCCCAGCTCGGGCAGGTTGAGATCCAGGATGATCAGGTCGAGGCTGTGGCTCTTGACGATCGCGAGGCTTTCTCGCCCCGTGGTCGCTTCTAGGATCTCAGCGTCCGAAACCATGGCGAGCAGCCTGCGCAGGCCCGCCCGGACGATCGCGTGGTCGTCGACCAGCAAGATCTTCATGGCCCGATGCCCGCGAGGAAACGCGCCGGCGCGGCCGCCTTGAGGGTGAGCCGCGCCGCTATGGTCCATCCAGTCGCGCCGGGATTGGGGCCGAAGGTCAGCGACCCACCCGCCGCAAGGACGCGTTCGCGCATGCCGATCAGGCCCAAGCCCCCCGACGTGGGTTGAGCTTGACCGCGAGCGCCGTCGTCAGAGATCGAAACATTCAGCGCCTGCCTGTCATCGGCCGCGATCGCGATCCTGATGGTCTTGGGATTCCCGTGCCGGACGGCGTTGTTGGCGGCCTCCTGGATGACCCGATAGATCACGTCCTTCGTCGGCTCCGACACACAGGTTTCGTCGTCCAGCGCGGTGACATGGAAAGCGATGTCCGGGCGGCGCATCGCCCAAAAGCGCACGAGATCGGCGATGGCTGCATTCAGGCCAAGCTCCGTCACGCGCGTCGGCCGCAGCCGGCCCAGGAGATCGCGCACCTGTCGCTGCATGTGCCCGACCGCGCCCTGGATCGCCCGCACCTGGGCGGGAATCGCGCTGTGGCGACCTGAAGCGTTGAGCTGGGCGATCATTTCGGCGTCCATGTTCACAGCGAACAGGTGCGGCCCGATCTCGTCGTGCAGATCGCGGGCAATGTCCGCCCGCTCCTCATCCTGGATGGTCAGAAGTTGATCGGTCAGTTGCCGGTTGCGCTCCGTAGTCCCCGCCAGTTCCGAAGCCATGTGGTTGAAGCCCCGCTGCAGGCTGAGCAGTTCCGAAGGTCCGCCCTCCGACACGCGGCCGCTGTAGTCGCCGGTGCTGATCCGGCCGAACTGGGTGGCCAGCACCTTCAGCGGCCGAAAGGCTGCGCCGATGACGAGGTAGACCATGATCAGCCCGACGCCGGCCGATCCCGACAGCACCAGGACAACCCCAACGAATTCGCCCCAGGCCGCGCCAACGTCCGGCTCTGCGATGGGTGTAAGGACGATCGCGCGAAATCCCGACCCGATCGGTGGAACGTGGATCATCACCGGCCTCGGAGCCGCCCCCAGCAGATCGCGGAACCACGACGGCGCGCGCCGCCCTGGGGTTTGTGTACGCGACACCCAAGCCGGTCGCCCGGCTTCGGTCACCAGGGTCGCCTGCACGTGGCGGTTCCCGTCAAAGGTCGCAACCAACTGGCGCAGGTCGCGCGCGGCGTGATCAGATTTTGGCAGGTCCTCGAAGGCGCCGTCGACAGTCTGTCGAGCACCGCCAAGGGCCGCGTTCAGCTCCGCGCTCAGCGTCTCGCGGACCTGATAGCCGGCCACAAAACTTCCCATCAGCAGGCTGACAAGAAGAACCGTTCCGATCAGGACGACGACGCGCGCTCTCAGCGACATGCCGCGAGGATATCACACCGGCCAGTCCCCGAGCTTGGCCGGATCGGGGAATTGGGAAAATTTCCCGAAGAAATCGGGAAGTTTCGGCATGGCCGCGGGGGGCACCCTCGCCTATTCGCTGTGAAGTTATAACAGGAACAACTTCACCATGGTCAGGATCGCTTCGCGCGGCGCAATGCACGCCGCGTCGTCCGTCGCCTGACCTGGGCGAGATGACGATCACCCGTCTCAAGGACAGTCCGGCGCTCGGCCATTCGCCACGGAAGCGGGCTGTGCCCCTCGGCGCGACCCTGGCCTGCTTGCTCATGACATGTTGCGCGGCCGGTCCCGACTTCAAGAAGCCGGCGGCGCCTGGCGTCAGCGACTACGCCGCCCATCCGCTCACCACCACAGCCGCCAGTCCGGGCCTCGCCGGAGGGGAAGCCCAACGCTTTGTCAGCGGATCCGCTCTCCCGGGAGATTGGTGGACCCTGTTTCATTCCAAGCCGCTCAACGACCTGATCGAGCAGTCGCTCACGAACAACCACGACCTCAAGGCGGCGCAGGCGGCCTTGGCGGTGGCCCGCGAGAATGTTCGGGCCCAGCGCGGCGTCTACTTTCCGCAGGTTTCGACAGGCTTTTCGGCGACGCGCCAACGGCAATCGGGCGCGCTCGCCCCGACGCCCAGCACCAACGACCTTCAATACAGTCTCCTCACGCCGCAGGTCAGCGTCTCCTACGTCCCTGACGTCTTCGGCCTGAACCGCCGCGGCACGGAGTCGATCAAGGCACAGGCGCAAGCTGTCCGCTTCCAGGCGATCGCCGCGCACCTGACGCTGACCTCCAATGTCGTCCTCGCGGCCATCCAGGAAGCGTCGCTGAAGGCGCAGATCGACGCGACCCGCGAACTTATCGACATCAACAGCAAGATGCTGGAAACGCTCAAGTACCAGTTCGCAAAGGGGTACGCGAACCGCCTGGACGTCGCCGCGCAGGAGTCGCAACTCGCGCAAGTCACGGCGACGCTTTCGCCGCTGCTCAAACAAGCCGCCCAGCAACAGGACCTGCTGGCGGTTCTGGCCGGCCGATATCCGAGCCAGGCCCCGGCCGAGACCTTCGAGCTCTCGGGACTGAGCTTGCCGCAGGAACTGCCGGTGAGCTTGCCCTCAGCCCTGGTTGCGCAGCGTCCGGACGTGCGCCAGGCGGAGGCCAACCTGCACGCCGCCAGCGCCAATATTGGCGTGGCCGAGGCGAACCGCCTGCCGAACATCGCCCTGACCGGCAATGCCGGCAGCTCCGCGCTGGCTATCGGCCAGGTCTTCGGAGCGGGCTCCGGCTTCTGGGCCCTCGGCGCCGCGCTGACGGCGCCCATCTTCGATGGGGGGACCCTGAAGCACCAGGAGCGCGCCGCCAAGGCCGCCTACGTCCAGGCTGCAGAACAATATCGCAGCACGGTGTTGACCGCGTTTCAGAACGTCGCCGACACCCTGGTGGCGCTTGAGCAGGACGCTCAAGGCCTCAAGGCTGCGGCGTCAGCCACAGACGCGGCCAAGGTGACGCTGGATTTGTCGCAGCGGAGGTGGAAGGACGGCTACGCGAGCTACCTCACGCTGCTGAGCGCCGAGCAGGCCTATCAACAAGCGCGGATCGGCCTCGCCCAGGCTCAAGCCAGTCGATTTGCGGACACCGCCGCGCTGTTCCAGGCGCTTGGCGGTGGGTGGTGGCGCCGGGCGGACCTGGCCGAGGACGCCCATGGGAATTGAGCCCCCTTACAACAGGCTGCGCCCGGCAGAGCGCTCCCATGTCTGCTGGGTGATTGCCTGCGCACTCATGGCCCTGGCCGGCGTCACCGGCTGCTCGCCGAAGGCCAAGACGGCCGGCCCGGACCCGTCTCAGACGCCACAAGAAGTCAGCCTCACCGCGGCTCAGTTGCAGCACGTGCTCCTCTATACCGTCGCGCCGGCCAGCTTCCACAAGACCGTCGAGGCCACCGGTGTGGTCGATTTCGACAACGACCAAGCCACCAGTGTATTGGCGCCCTTCTCCGGACCGGTGTCTCGGCTGCTGGTGTCCGCCGGCGACAAGGTCCGCAAGGGCCAGCCGCTGGCCAGGGTCGATTCTCCCGACTTCGCGGCGGCGGTTGGGGCCTACGCCAAGGCCGTCGCCACCGCGCGGACCACCCGCAAGCTTGCCGACGCTGACAAGGATCTGCAGCAGCACAACGGCGTGTCGCAACGCGAAGCGCAGCAGGCGGAAACCGACGCCGCCAACGCTGAGGCGGACCGAGAGGCCGCTCGCCAGGCGCTCGTTGCGCTGAGCATCGATCCGCAGGCCATCCGGAGCCTCCAAGACGGTCGCGCGATGCCACATATCGAGGGCACAATCCGCTCGCCAATCGCCGGGACTGTCGCGGAAAGACTGATCACGCCGGGACAACTTCTCCAGGCGGGCACGACGCCGAGCTTCACCGTCGCCGACCTTTCCCGTGTGTGGGTCCTGGCGCAGATTTCCGCCTCCGACCTAGGTTCGGTCGGCGTCGGTGACCCGGCCGAGGTGGAAAGCGATCTCGGCTCCGGAACTGCCTCCGGAACTGTCTCGGGAACCGTGAGCAACATCTCGGCCGTGGTGAGTCCTGACACCCGTGCCGTCGTCGCGCGGGTGGTCGTCGACAATCGCCGCGGCCTCCTCAAGAAGCAGATGTACGTCCGCGTGCGCATTCAGGCCCGCCAGGCCAACATCGGGCTGCTGGTCCCGGTTTCGGCGATCTTGCGTGACGACGAGAACCTGCCCTTTGTCTATGTCGCTCAGCCTCGCGGGGGCTTCGCCCGGCGGCCTGTGACCACCGGCTACCGCACGGGCGACCAGGTCGATATCACGGGGGGTCTGAAGGCCGGGGATCGCGTCATCGTCGATGGCGGCATCTTCGTTCAGTTCACGCAAAACCAGTGAGCGACGCGCCACCCTCCGCCGAGGCCACGCCGCGGACGGCGTCGGTCATGAACCGCATCGTCGCCGTCTCGTTGCGGCAACCGCTGCTGATCGGCCTCATGACGCTGGTGCTGCTGGGCCTGGGGGTGTGGTCGCTGCAGCGCCTGCCGGTCGATGCCTATCCCGACCTTTCGCCGCCGAGGGTGGAGATCATCACGCAGTGGCCCGGCCACGCCACCGAGGAAGTCGAACGACTTATCACGGTGCCCGTCGAGCTCGGTATGAACGGCATTCCGCGAATGACCATCTCGCGCTCGAAGTCGCTCTATGGACTGTCAGACCTCGTCCTCACCTTTGAGGGCGGCGCCGACAACACCGTCGCGCGCCAGGAGGTCTTTAACCGGCTGTCGGGCCTGAGCCTACCCAGCGGGGTCACCCCGTCGGTGACGCCGCTCTCCTCGCCCTCCGGCCTTATCTATCGCTATGTCCTGCAGAGCCCCGACCGCTCGCCGATGGAGCTGAAGACCTTCGAAGCCTGGACGATCGAACCGCAATACCGGTCCGTTCCCGGGGTCGCGGACGATTCCGGGTTCGGGGGCGGGACCATGCAGTACCAAGTGCTGTTCGATCCGGCCAAGCTGGCCGCCGTCGGCCTTTCGGTGCAGCAGGTCGAGACCGCGCTCGCGGCCAACAACGGCAATGCCGGCGGCGGCTTCTATTCGCAGGGCGGCCAGTTCTACTACGTGCGCGGCTTGGGACGGCTGAACACGCTGGAGGACATCGGCAACGTGGTTCTGGCGGTGCACAACGGCGCGCCGACCCTGCTGAAAGACGTCGGCCGCGTCGTTATCGGCATCGCGCCGCGCCTAGGCGAGTTCGGCTACGAGAAGCAGGACGACGCCGTCGAAGGCGTGATCCTGCTGCGGACCGGGGAAAAGACCCAGGATGTCCTGAGGCGGGTCGAGACGAAGACACGGGAGCTCAACGCGCACGTTCTGCCCAAGGACGTCAAAATCGTCCCGTTCTATGACCGCATCGACCTGATCGCCCTGACCACCCGGGTGGTGGAGGAGAACCTCCTGCGCGGCATGATGCTGGTGGTCGTCGTGCTGATCTTCTTCCTCTACGATTTCCGGGCCGGCTTGATCGTCGCCACGACCATTCCGCTCGCCCTGCTGTTCGCCTTCACCTGTCTCAACATCCAGAAGGCCTCGGCCAACCTGCTGTCGATCGGGGCCGTCGACTTCGGCATCCTGGTGGATGGCGCGGTGGTGATGGTGGAAAACATCTTCCGCCAGATCGCGCTGCGCCAGGGCACCCCGCTCAACGTCAAGGAGATCGTCCGCGACGCGGCCGCCGAGATTGACCGACCGCTGTTCTACGCCGTCGCGGTGATCGTGGTCAGCTTCCTGCCGATCTATGTCCTCTCCGGGCCTTCCGGAACCCTGTTCCGCCCGATGGCCGACACCATGATCTTCGCCTTGATCGGCGCCTTGATCGTCACCCTGGTGGTGCTGCCGGTGCTCTGCGCGTGGTTCATGCGCCGGGGCGTACGGGAGCGACGCAACGCGATCTTTGAGGCGATCAAGTCGGTCTACGTCAGTGGTCTCGACTTCTGCCTCGACCATCGCCGGGGAACGACGATCGCGGCGGCGGCGGCGCTGGCCATCTCGCTTCTGCTCGTGCCCCTGATCGGCGCGGAGTTCATGCCGCAACTGGACGAGGGCGCGCTGTGGGTCCGCGCCACCATGCCCTCGACGATCTCGTTCGACGAGTCCGCGAAGGTCGCGCCCAAGGTCCGCGATATCCTCCGGAGCTTTCCCGAGGTCACCACAGTCACCTCGGAGCTTGGGCGGCCCGACGACGGCACCGGGTCGACTGGGTTCTTCAATGTCGAGTTCTACGTCGGTCTCAAGCCCTACGCACAATGGACGGGGGCGTACCATTCCAAGGCCGCGCTCATCGCGGCCATCAACCACAAGCTGGAGGGGTTCCCCGGGATCATCTTCAACTTCACCCAACCGGCCGAGGATGCGGTCGACGAGGCGGAAACGGGCTTGAAGAGCTCCCTCGCTGTGAAGGTGTTCGGTCCGGACCTGAAGACCCTCCAGCAGAAAGGCAAGGCCATCAAGGCGGTCCTGGGGCAGGTCCGTGGAATCCGTGACGTGACCCTCGTCCAGGAACTCGGACAGCCGAGCCTGACCATCACTATCGACCGGGCCAAGATTGCCCGCTACGGCGTGAACGTCGCCGACATCAACGCGCTGATCCAGACGGCGGTCGGCGGCGACGTGGCCACCCAGGTCGTGCAGCAGGAAAAGCAATTCGACCTGGTCGTGCGCCTTGAGCGCCAGTATCGGGACAACCCCGAGGAGATCGGGAACATCCTGGTGGCCACACCCGGCGGACAGCAGGTTCCGCTCAAGGAATTCGCCGACATCGCGGTGACCAACGGCGCCGCCTTCGTCTATCGCGAGAACAACGCGCGCTTCATTGGCGTGCAGTTCTCGGTCGAAGGCCGCGACTTGGCCGGGGCGGTGCAGGACGCCATCGGGCAGGTCAACGCGAAGGTTCCCGCGGCGCAGGGCTACCGCGTCGATTGGGGCGGGAGCTACACGGAATACACCGCGTCGCGCGACGAGCTGAAACTGATCCTGCCGCTGACCGTCTTCCTGATCTTCCTCTTGCTCTTCGCGCTGTACGGCAACTTCAAATTCCCGTTCATCACCCTGCTGGGCGTGGCCCTGTCGGCCCCGGTAGGCGGCATCCTGGCGCTCTGGCTGACCGGCACGCCATTTTCGGTATCGTCCGGTATCGGCTTCCTGGCCCTGTTTGGCGTCTCCGTGCAGACGGCCGTCGTCTATATTTCCTACGTCAACGAACTTCGCCGCGACGGCATGCCCCTCGACGAGGCCATCCGCGAAGGCGCAATCCTTCGGCTGCGTCCGATCATGATGACGGCCCTGGTGGCTGCGCTGGGCCTGCTCCCTGCGGCTCTGGCGACCGGGGTCGGCACCGACTCGCAGCGACCCTTTGCCCTGGTCATCGTCAGCGGCCTGTTCACCCGTCTCCTGATCAGCGTCTTTCTGATGCCGGTGCTCTATAAGTTCGCGGCCCGTCCGGATGATCGGCTGCAGGTCTGACGCGCCCGGCGGCGAGCGGGAAGATTCGCAACCAAGCCAGAAGCGCGTCTTTTCTGAAGGCCTTGGCGATGCGAAGCCTGTTCAGCGGCGAATTTCGGTCGGGCCCGAAGGGCGGCGCTGTGCGGTCCACAGTGACGATCATAGTATCCAAACGGCCGCGAGCCGCCCCACTGGAAAAGTAGACGGCCCTATGCTGCGCTCAATCACATTGGCTCTTCTGGTCGCGACTTTCCTGCACGCGTCTGACGCCTTTGCCGAGGGCGTCGCGCTGACCTTCGACGACCTCCCGACGATGGCGCTGACGGGGGAAACCTCTTACGCCCAGCTCACCACGAAGACGCTGTTGGACGGCCTTCGGCGTCATCACCTGCCTGCGACAGGGTTCGTTGTTGGGGAAAAGTTGGAAGGCGTTGGGGGCGTCGAGCACATCAAACTGATGAACGAGTG
>JAYUBY010000148.1:0-1506 GCA_043740635.1 Alphaproteobacteria bacterium | reverse complement strand
GCCTACGAGCGCCCGGAGTTCGCCCGCCAGCTGATGGACGACGCCTGGCTCGACAGCCTGCCGGACGGCAGCGTCGGCGCCGCCTACCGCCGCTTCATCCGCACCGAAAACATCTCCGCCGAAGGCCTGATCGAGATCAGCCGCGAGGGCTCCAAGGCGGTCGACGAGCCGCATCCCTACGCCTGGATGGGCCGGCGCACGCGCGATGTGCACGACATCTGGCACATCCTCACCGGCTATCACCGTGACGGCCTGGGTGAGGCCTGCCTGGTGGCCTTCTCCTACGCCCAGACCAAGGGGCTCGGCTGGGCGCTGATCGCCGCCGGCGCCGCCAATCGGGTGCGCGGCTCGAAGGAACATCCCTACGTGAAGGCCATCTGGCAGGGCTATCAGCGCGGCAAGGCCGCCAAATGGCTGCTCGGCCAGGACTACGAGCGCCTGATGGCCGAGCCGCTCGATGCCGCCCGCAGCCGCCTCGGTATCACCCCGGCGACCATCTACGATGCGATCCCTTCGGAAGTGCGCGACGGTTCGTTGCCGCTCGCGACCTAGTCCTCGCGCTTCTTCTGATCGAGCGCCCGGCGGGCCCGCTCGGCTTCCAGCCGCGAGCTCAGCGTCTCAGCCTTCGGCAGCCCGAACAGCGTCCGGTTCTGACCGGCCTGTTGCTTGACCCGCGCCTTCGCGCGGGCCTTTCGCGCCTTGTTGAGATTGATCGGTTCGACCATCGGCGAAACTTCCCACGGCTTTTGTCGTTTCCCAAGCCCAACCCGCTTGAAGGAGACGAAGATGATCCAGGCTTCCCAGATCCGCGAACACATGGACGTGGAAGGTTCCGACGGCGGTCACGTGGGCCGCGTCGACAAGGTGATCGGGGAAGAGATCGAACTGACCAAGTTCGACCTCGGCTCCGGCTTGAAGCACCACATGATTCCCATGACGTGGGTCGAACAGATCGACGACGACACCCTGCGGCTGAACATGACCAAGGACGCCGCCAAGGCCGCCTGGCGCGAGAAGCACTAATCCCGAGCGTGCCGGATCTGAAGTTCGTCTGTGCCTGCATCAAGCTCTGCGCGAACTTCAGATCCGTAAGGCACGCTCAAGTCGACACCTGCTAGTGCGGCGCAAAGATTCCGAAATTCGCTAAGCGCCTCCGTCAACCGCCGACGAATTTCGGAATCGCCGCACTAGCGACGCACCAACGCCCCATGCCAACCTCCGCCCGGCATGGGGCGACGCCGTCGCCCGGCAGTGATGCGGAGCGTCGGTGAAGTCGAAAAACCTGTTCGCGGGGGCCCTGGCGGCCGCCGCGTTGGCGCTCGCGCCCAGCTCGCCGAATGCCGCCAGGACGGTGGTCTGCGCGGCGTGCGTCCAGGCCAATATGGAGCGCCTGGCCGGCGATGAGCTGCGCGGCCGCGGTTGTGGGACCAACGACGAGCATGCCGCCGCCCGGTTCATCGCCGACACCCTGAGGCGCTCGAAGATCGACCCGGCGTTCGGACCAGA
>JAYUBY010000147.1:0-4436 GCA_043740635.1 Alphaproteobacteria bacterium | reverse complement strand
CGCCTGGAACACCAGGGACGTCGAGGAAGGGTTCCCGGCCGTGAAGGCTGAGGCCAAGGCCAGCTTCGGCGACGACCGGATCTTCATCGAGAAATTCATTGAGAGCCCTCGCCACATCGAGATCCAGGTGCTGGGCGACAAGCACGGCAATGTCGTCCACCTATTTGAGCGCGAATGCTCGATCCAACGGCGCAATCAAAAGGTCATTGAGGAAGCGCCGAGCCCGCTGCTCGATGCCAAAACCCGCGAAGCCATGGGCGCCCAGGCCGTCGCGCTCGCCAAGGCGGTGAACTACGACAGCGCCGGCACCGTTGAATTCGTCGCGGGGCAGGACAAAAGCTTCTTCTTCCTGGAGATGAACACTCGCCTGCAGGTGGAACATCCCGTCACGGAGCTGATCACGGGCCTCGACCTCGTCGAACAGATGATCCGCTCGGCTTATGGTGAGAAACTCGCCTTCGCCCAGAAGGATCTGAAGATCGACGGGTGGGCTATGGAGAGCCGAATCTACGCCGAGGATCCGTACCGCGGCTTCCTGCCCTCCATTGGCCGACTGGTACGCTACGATCCGCCCGTCGAGGGTGAGGTTGCGGGCGGCAAGGTTCGCAATGACGCTGGCGTCCGCGAGGGCGACGAGATCTCGATGTTCTATGACCCGATGATCTCCAAGCTCTCGACGTGGGCGAAGACCCGCGAGGGCGCTATCGACGTCATGGGCCGGGCGCTGGAGGACTTCCACATCGAAGGCCTGGGTCAGAACATCCCGTTCCTGGCTGCGGTCATGGACCAGCCGCGGTTCCGCTCGGGCAAACTCTCCACCAACTACATAAAGGACGAATTCCCCGACGGGTTCGCAGGGCTCGCACCCAGCGACGAACAGCGAGACCTGATCTGCGCGGTGGCGCTTTCTATGCACCGCACCTTGCTGGCCCGCGCAGCGCCTGATCAGCTGCGTCAGGACTGGATCGTCGTGGTGGGCCACGAGAAGCGGCAAGTGCGGATTAGCGGCAATGGCGGCGGGTTGATGATCGAAAGCGAGGGCAAAAAGCTGCACCTCGAAGACGTTCGTTGGCGGCCTGGCCACGCCAGCTTTCGCGCCAGCCTCGACGGACGGGCGTTCACCGCCACCGTAAAGCCGGCGGCCGAGGGCTTCGTCATTCGTCATCGGGCGGCCAGTCTGCAGGTGCTGGTGCTCACGCCGCGGACCGCCGAGCTGCATGAGAAGCTTCCGCCCAAGGTGGCGGCCGACACCTCAAAATTGGTGCTCTCGCCCATGCCAGGCTTGGTGGTGACCCTGGATGTCGCCGTCGGCCAGCAGGTGCGCACAGGCGAGGCTGTGGCGGTGATCGAGGCCATGAAGATGCAGAACATCATCCGCGCCGAGCGCGACGGGGTGGTGAAAGCGGTCAACGCCCAGGCTGGGGACAGTGTCGCCGCCGACGAGGTGCTGGTCGAGTTCGCTTAAGGCTCGCCCGGCGCTATGCTGACCAGGAATTCTAGGGGCGCGCCATGAACGGCCAGATAGACTGGAGCGAGCTGTTCTTCTCTCCCAACGGCAGGACGAGTCGTATGTCGTCGCTAATCGCAGCCGCTACGCTGTTGATCGTCGCGGTCTTCTATGAGGCCGTGGCCGGCACCACCCTGCACTGGATCACCGGTTGGTTCGTCTATCCGCCATTGTTCTATTGCGCCACCTGCGTGCTGTCGAAGCGCCTACACGACCGTGGTCGCTCGGGGTGGTGGGCGGCGCTGGTGCTGGTGGCTCTCGTTGCCGTCTGGCCGCAGCCAAAGAGCTTCTTCGATTTCTTCTTCACCCTGGTTCTGATCTGGGCGGCCGTGGACTTGGGCGCCATGCCAGGCGAAGCTGGCGCAAACCGCTATGGGCCGAACCCGCTGCGCCCCCCCATCACGATATAGGGCGCACTTGCGAGCGGGTTTCCGAGCGTCAGCGACGAATGAAACAGGCTTGATTGGCGTTCGCCAGCCGCTTGCAGAATGCGCCAGCCTCGGAGGCGGAGACGAAGCCGGAAACGATCGCGCGATTTACGGTCTTGCCGTCGACCTGGGCTGTGACGAGGTCGGCGCTGAGCCCGCCCAAGTCCGCACTGAACTTATTCTTGAAGCGGGCCAGCAGGCTCTGGATGTCCGTCGGGGTCGGTGAGGCTCCAATCTGGACTGCATGTGATCCGCCACCGGCTGGCGGTTTGAACTTGGGCGCGGCCATCGGCTCGGAGGGTGTTTTGCTGTCCGGAATGGGGATCGATAGTGGTGGTGAAGGCGCGCCCGACGCAGCCAAAGCAGTTGGGCCGGCCGGCGCGGGGTCGGATGAATTGGACGCTGCGGCGTCCGGTTTGGCATCCGACTTAGCCACGCGCTTCGGGCGAACTTCGATGATCGGCGGGGGGCCGGGTTTGCGCTCAGGGATTCTCGAGGCCGCAATGACTTGCCCCACCAGTGGTCGAGGGAAGTCACGGTCACAGAGTGCGCGGATCGCCGAGCCCAGCGGAGAGCTATCCGCGGGGCTGACCCAGGCTGTGTCGGCGTTGCGTATGATGCGGGGTTCGCTCTGCAGATTTCGGCTCCGATAGCCGGTCATTGCGCCCAGCCGCGCTTGCCGATGCTCACATTCGATTTCCACCGGTATCGACCAAGAGGCGATGCCATCATGGCTTATAACGGCCGGGTCCAGCGCTTCTGAGCTGAGGTTGGCTAGGAAACCCCGCGTTTCGCCCATCGGCGCAGCCGTCGTCACTGCGGTCACCGCTGAGGGGCCGACGTCGACGACCTGAGACAGGGTTAGCGGCGTGTCGTGCAGCAACCAGGCGGCAATGTCATTTAGGGCGCGAGACGGCGGATAGCTGACGCTCAGCTGCTGCGCATACGCAGGAGCAGCCCCGACCGTCAGGGCTGCAGCAAGGCCCATGGCCGCCAAGCGGCGAATGACGATTATGTTCGAGTGGCCCAGCATGCAGCCTCAATCACACCGACTCGGCGAATTCACGAAACACTCCTAGATCGGCGGCTCGGTGTCCGCCAAGGTGCCGAACGTCGCGACGAAACTGGTTCGGAGCGCTGCATCGGCTTCAGCCATCGTCACCGGCAGGCCTAGGTCCTTCAGGCTGGTGACGCCGTGTTCGGTTACGCCACACGGAACGATGCCATTGAAATGATTGAGGTCGGGCTCGACATTCAGTGAAATTCCATGGAACGAAACCCAGCGACGGAGCTTGATGCCAATGGCGGCGATTTTTTCCTCGCGAGGCGCCAACCCCGGCGTGCGGCGCTCCACCCAGACGCCGACGCGTCCCGGTCGTAGGTTTCCTATCACGTTGAACCCTCTGAGCGCCCCGATCACCCAGGCTTCGAGCGCTTCAACGAAAGCGCGGACATCGCGCCTCCGTTGCGTCAGGTCGAGCATCACATACGCCACCCGCTGGCCGGGACCGTGATAGGTGTATTGCCCGCCGCGACCCGTCTCGAACACCGGAAACCGGTTCGGCTGAAGCAAATCGGCGGCCTTGGCTGAGACGCCCGCAGTATAGAGCGGCGGGTGTTCTAGCAGCCAGACGAGCTCGCCAGCCTGGCCGTTGGCGATGGCGGCGGCCCGCACCTCCATAGCCATCACGGCCTCGGGATAGGCGACAGGGGACTTGGAAACGGCCCAACCGACTGGCGCATTGTCGCTGCGGCCGAAAATCGGCGCTTCCGTCGCTGGATTTAACACGCAGTCAACATCGTTGATTTCATTGTAGTTTATCGACTCACAATCGTCGATTGTGGGGGATTTTGTGCCGTTTCACTTTAAAGGTCGTTGTATCCGAACGAGGGGCGTTGTGCCTAAATGATGGAGCAGCGAGCGTTCCATCGCTAGCGGATAAAATCCGACGCTTGGTACCCATTGGGAGCGGACCCCAGGCTGCAATGCGGCGGTCGCTTCCTGCCCGTTAGCGGACGTTCCGAACTTCCGCTAAGGGTGGAAGTACTAAACCGCTATCGCGGTACTGCTCAACTTTAAGTAGGTGAGCAGCGGGTTTCTCCTGTCTGAAGAGGAGCGTGGATGGGCCACGTCCTCCTCAAGACAGGAGATGCGTGATGACAGAAGAGGCCATCAACCCGCTGCGCCGCAAGATGATCGAAGACATGACGGTTCGCAACCTCGATCCGTCTACTCAGCGGGGATACATTCGATCGGTTCGAGCCTGCAGTGGATACTGTGGCAGACATCCGGCGCGCCTAACCTATGAGGATGTGCGGCGGTTGCAGTTGCACCTGATTGAGCGTGGGCTGGCGCCTGGGACGGTCAACAGCGCGATGATCGGACTACGGTTCTTCTTCAAGACAACGCTGCGGCGGCCTGAGGCCTTGGACTACATCCCCATGGCGCGTGAGCCTCAGCGACTGCCCGTGATCATGACGCCGGAGGAAGTCGCCAGCCT
>JAYUBY010000146.1:0-4583 GCA_043740635.1 Alphaproteobacteria bacterium | reverse complement strand
GCATCGGACAGGTCCTCGACGCCTTCACACCACAGGAATGCGCCAACTACTTCCGCCACGATGGCTACGCGTCAGCTTGAGCGCCGAATGCACTAGGCTTCGCCGCCAGGCACCGCGGCCAGGATATCTGCGATCAGTCGCTGCTGTGCCAGTCTGAGGTCGCCCGAATGCGTCTCGCCCAGCCGCACGATCACGATCCCTCGGCTCGGCACGATCGCCGTCATCTGGCCGAACTGGCCCGTCATCAGAAGGGTATCCTCCGGGAGCATAGACCGAGTACGCCGTTCTGGGTGGCCAGCCGGTCCGCGGTTCAGCCAGATCATCGCGCCATATCCGCTTTGCTCTGTCGCCGCTTCAGGACGGGAACTGTAAGCTACCCATCCCCTTGGCAGGACCTGCACATCGTTCCATCGCCCGTGATTGCGATAGAGTTCCCCGAAGCGAGCCCAGTCCCGGGCCGTCGCATAGCCCTGGGTGCTGCCGAATAGGACGCCGGAGGCATCAGGCGCGACTACGGCGCTGCTCATGCCAATCTTGTCGAAGATGGCCGTGCGCGGCAGGGCCAGATACTTCGCACGATCGCCACCCGTCGCATCAAGCAGGACACGGGCGAGAACGTTGGTCGCGCCGCTGTTGTAATTGAAGGTCGTACCCGGCGGATGCGCCAAAGGGCTGCTCGCGGCGAAGGCCGCCATATCACGGCTATGGTAGGCCATCAGGAGGACATCGCTGCGAGGGTTGTGGGTATCCTCGCTCCACTTCAGCCCCGAGGTCTGGTGCAGCAGATCATCGACCGTTATGCGCTGACGTTTATCGCCTGCTTGGTTCCAAGCCGGAACCAAGGCTGACTGTTCAAGGCGCAAAGACCCGCGATCAATCAAGATTCCAGTCAAGGCGCCGATCATAGTTTTCGTCATCGAATAGCCGGCGAGCGGCATGCCCTTGTTGAACCCCGCCGCATAGCGTTCCGCGATCGGCCGGCCGTCTTTCAGGACAATAACCGCACGGGTTCTCTGGGGTTCAGCCGGGTTCGGTTCCGCAAATGCCCGCTCCAGCGCCGCGTTGAGGCGAACGCCGTCTATTCCTGGCGGCAGGGGCCCCGGACCTTTCTCAATCGCATCGTCCGGCGGAAGGCGATGCGACACGAGGATAGGAGGCGCGGGTGGCAAGCTCGCGTTCAGATCCGTCAGGGTACAGCCCAGCCCCGGGCGAAAGACCGACTTTTGCGCGCCTAGGCCGAACAGACTTGCGCGCACCTCGCGCGCGGGCTGGTCGATGCGCATTTCGACCATCTTCAGCAGCGGGTGCAGTCCCTGCAGTTCCGCCGTCTTCAGCGATGCGGCGTCGCGTCCGGATATGAAGACGGCCGAACACACCGCCTGGGCCTGGTAGCCGGTGCCGGAGCGCGCAATTGAAGCCAAATACAAGACGGCGGCGGCGAACGTGCCAATGACCACAAAGCCTAGTCCGAAGGCCAAGCGACGCGCGAGGCGCCAACCGGCCTTCATAGGAAAGCGTCCTGGGGAATATTTCGCGCCTCGATACAGGCCTCCCGGAAATCATAGGGCGTCTCATCGGCGCAATCTGGCCAGATGCCGGTGGTGAGCCAATAGTCCACAAGGCCCAGCCGCGCGCAGAGGTTCACGAACCGCGGATCGGCGCGTAGCGCGGTAAAGGCGGCGGGAAACATCATCAGTGTGCGGTAGGCATTCATTCCCATGACATCGGCCGGCCCACCCGACGGGCCGAACCGAGCATCTTCAAGGAGATCATAAGTTTCTTTCGCTAAGCCAGCCTGCGCCGACCAGATCAGCGACATCGGATCTACATGCCCGGTCGTTTCGATGCGATTCCGCAGCATCGCGAGGAGAATTCCGTTAGCTTCAGGCGACGGATTGCGCATGATGGCGACAAGCCCCATCAGCAAGGCGTATTCGCGCAGCGGATAGAGCTCTAGTCGGCGCGGGTCCAACAGCTCGTCGACCGCATCCCAGTCCTGTCCGCTGGCGGCCGCAATGATCATCGTCGCGGCGGTATGATGGTCGTCCGGCCAGGCCTGAAGTGTCATCGCCATAGCCTCGCGCCCTTCGGTGATCTGGCCGGCGCGCCATAGAGACTGTGAGTGCAGTGTGCAGATCGTGGCGTTCATGGGATCTAGTCGCTTGGCAACGGCTGCGGCGGCGACCGCATCGCGGCCGCGCCCTACACACTCGAGGTGAAAGACGGCGACGTTCAGGGCGTAGGGCGTATTAGCTCCGTTCTTCTGGAGCCAGTCTGCGACCTTCTGTTTCGCCAAGAACTGCCCGAATGGCGGCAGAAGATGAAAGCTGGCGATGCCGGCCTCAATGTTGTCTGGGTCCAGGCTGCGGCATTTTGCTATGCAGGCCCTCATCCGCGCCTCGACTGGAGGGCGCTCGGAATAGGGCATCGCCAGGCGTTGCGATCCCAGCAACACTGCCAACCGCCCCCAACCTTCAGAGAAGTCGGGAGCCTGGGCCACCACCCTTTCGAGAGAGGCGGCGTTCTCCGCGACTTTGGCGGGGTTGTACTGCCAATCCCTGATCCTCAGGTAGAGGTCATAGGTCGCCGGATCCATCGTGGTCTTGCGTTGTGGGAAGAAGGCCTCGTCGAGAGCAACGGCGACGGCTTCTGATATTTCGTCCTGAACGGTGAAGATGTCGTCAAGGCTCCGGTCATATCGATCGGACCACAGGCTGGACCCAGAAGCCGCTTCGGTGAGTTCGGCCGTGACACGGATTTTGTCGCCCGCGCGCCGCACCGAACCATCAACTAGGTGAGTGGCGTTCAGCGCCGCAGCCGCGTTCGCCTTCGACGGTCCACGGAACTGAAAGCTGGACGTCCGGCCGATGACCTTCAGCCGCGATCCGCGGGCGATACGTCCCAGGATATCCTCCGAGACTCCGTCAGAAAAGTATTGCATTTCCGGATCGTTGGAGAGGTTTTCGAACGGCAGGACCGCGAGTACGGTCTCGGATACCTTTGCCGGCTGCGGCGGCGTCGGAAGCTTCGACGGAGCGCTTTCGCCGAGGAGTTCTGCAACACTGGCGACCACTTTGAACCAGTCGGGATGGCCGGTGTCTCCTGACCAATCCGACAGGTCGGCGCAGTGAATCTGGTTGAAGGGTAGAGGCGGCAAGGTCTTGTCGACCGAAATTTGAACCAGCGTTCCAAGCGTCCGCGCGAGATCAGCTTCCGCCCGAACCCACTGAGACTTCGCGGCATCCGTCGACCAGACCACCACGGCGACCTTGGCGGCGCGCAGACGCTCCTCGATCACTTCAGCGTAGGCCCGATGAGGCGGCAACTCGTCGTCTCGCCAAACCGCGTATCCGAGCGACCGCAGGGCCTCCGCGATCCGATGCGCCTCGATCGCCGTCGAGCGTGCGTACGAGATGAAGATGTCGGTTATGGTCAAGTCCCCCGAGATCGGTATTTGCCTGCATCTGAGGGGACAATGGAAGGCGTCAGCTTCTCATACCGCACGAAGAAGCGCCGGGTGTGGTCTGCCACCTGCTTCTGTTCCGGCCTTCGCTATACCCTTTGAGCAGGCTCAGCTCTTTGGCCGGCTCAGTCGGCGCGGCGTGGTCTACGGCTGAAGATTATCATCGCCGCGAAACCAAGAGCCATGGGCAGCACCGCTAAGCCCCAGCCTGCTGGTCGTCGTGCGGTGATGACGAACCGATGGAATTCCTGACCGTCTGATCCCCACCAAGCTCCACTGGCCTTGTGAAATCCATGTTGAGCCAGGTCCGAGGCTACATCCCGGGCGAAGTCTGCGGCGTCGGACGCCGATCGCTGAGCGGTCAGCAGCTGGACTGCGGGCTTGACCGTCTTGGGGTCGTCCTGCAAACGCCACGTTTCTTTGATCACGCTGAACACCCGCCCGAGGGGCGCATAGGGTTCTATTCGGGATCGTGAATTCAGAAATTGATCGTGTGAGGCCATGATTTGGTCAGTTTGCTGGTCCCTAAAGTGCTAGAACGCGCTCGACTTTGATCGAAGTTCCCTCCTTAAACCAAGCTCTAAAGAGAGTTTCGATGCGTGAGTTTGTCGAACTTCAAGGAGCCTCAGGCGCCCGCTATCGATACCGGCTGTGGCGGCAAGGCGACGCCCATCTGCCGATCGCCGGCAGCTATGTCGTCATTGCTGAGACCGAAGAGGGTTTCACGATCCGAGCCCTAGATGTGATTGATGACCTCTCGGTCGTTAGACAGCACTTGAAACCCTCGTTGAGGGACCAATCGGGCATTCAGATCTACACGCGCCTCAATATCTCACGGGCGGCGCGCACGGCGGAGAATCTCGATATTGTCTCTGCGTCCAAGTCGCCCAGAGGGCCGAAGTCGAGTCCGGCGGAGGGATCGATCGCGTCCAGCGAGCGGCCGAGCCATTAACGAGCCCGGCCTCTCTGGGATAGTCCGCGGGATGTAGGCTAGGTGGTGAGATTACCACGCTCCGACGCCGAAATCGCGCCGTCACAGACGTCAAGCCGACCGTTTCTCCCACGAAGCGATCGGCTTCCGCGGCGCAACCCGCAGTGCCGCCTCGTTTGGAAACCTGGG
>JAYUBY010000145.1:0-7304 GCA_043740635.1 Alphaproteobacteria bacterium | reverse complement strand
GTAGTTGAAGCTGATCGAGATGCGCTCGGTCTTGGCCCGGTTGGCGGGCACCTCGTGGCGCAGCCAACTTTCCCACATCAACACCGTGCCGGGCTCTGGCCGCAGATAGACGAACGCTCCGTCCTTTTCGGGTGCGTCGCTCCGTCGGGGCGGAGCGGCCATCATCATTGGCAGGCGCGGATCCTCCAGCTTCAGAGAACTCGCGCCCGGCGGCGTCGTCACATATACCGTGCCGGAGAGCACGCTGTGCGGATGGATGTGTCCTGAGTGCGCTGCGCCGGGCTTCAACAGATTGGCCCAAAGGCTGTCGAGCTTCAGCCGCCCTCGGCCGAGGTCAAATGCCAGGTCCTTTGCGAACGTCGCGGCATGCTTGTCTAGCTTGGTCTTCAGCTCCCCAAAGACACTCGCCCGCGTCGGCAGGTCGTCTAGCGAGGCATAAGAGGTGTATCCGCCATAGCCATTGGCCTTGCACCAAGCCCGGCCGGCCGCGTCCTCCCGCGCCAGCATGCGGCAAGTGTCTTCCAATTCGGCCCTGAAATTTTCGAAGTTCCGGTCTGTGCTAAGCGATGCTTCGTAGACCGGAGTCGCGAACAGGTGACGTATCGCCATGGGGGGGCGCTAATCGTCTCTGCGCCGAATGTCAAAAGCTGGTGCGTCTGGCGCTTCTCTCAAAGGTCCGATAAGTAATTGAGCAAATACGACTCCGTCGGTTTTCGAGATGGGGATTTGGGGAGCGAATTATGATCAGGACTTTGGTTGCGCTGGCGTTGGCTGGCGCGGTTGTTGGCGGCCAGGCGCAAGCTCAGGCCGCGACAGTCAAGGCTAAGCCGGCGGCCACGGCTTCGAAAGGCGCGTCGAAAGCCTTGGCTTACCACGCCCCACGCGGTCCGGATGGCAAACATCCCGACCTGAACGGCGTTTGGCAGGTGATGAACACCGCCAATTGGAACATCGAACCGCACGCCGCGAGCGCAGCACTTCAAATGCGTCCGGGTCCTGTGGTTCCGGTGCCAGCCAAGGAAGTTGTGGCGCTTGGCGCTGTCGGCTCGGTGCCCGCCGGTCTCGGCGTCGTCGAGGGTGGCGCGATACCTTACACGTCAGCTGCCCTGAAGCAGCGCGACGCCAATAAAGCCGACTGGATCCACAAGGATCCGGAGATCAAGTGCTACCTGCCGGGCGTGCCGCGCGCCAACTACATGTCGCTGCCGTTCCAGATTTTCCAATCCGAAAGCGCGACCTTGATCGCCTATGAATATGCGGGCGCGGTGCGCAATCTGCAGTTCAAGGATCCGGGACCGGCGCCCGTCGACAGCTGGATGGGTCAGTCGGTCGCTCACTGGGAAGGCGACACCTTGGTGGTGGTGGTCACCGGCATGCTCGACTCGACCTGGTTCGACCGCGCGGGCAACTTCCACACCGGCGACATCAAAGTTGTCGAACGCTGGACGCCGACCGGACCTGGCGTGATGCGCTACGAGGCCACGATCGAGGATCCCAGCATCTTCACGCGTCCTTGGAAGATGAGCATGAATCTCTACAAGCACGTCGGTGAAGACGCCCGCCTGCAACAGTTCAAGTGCGTCGAATTCGTCGAAGAATTGATGTACGGTCACTTGCGGAAAGAACCGCTTAAGTGACGACTACTCTCGCCCTGTTTTCCCGCGCCAGTGTTGCGGCCCCCATGGCCTCAATGCCGTCGCAAGAAGATGAAAAGACATCAGCATCCGCCCGCTGGAGACGCCCAATGAATTTCCGCAATTTCATTATCCCGACGATGATTTCCGCCGGCCTCCTGGCCGCTGCGACGATCGGCGTGACTCAGGCTTCGGCCCACCATGCCTTCGCCGCCGAATTTGACGGCAAGACCCCGGTTCTACTCCGCGGCAAGGTAGTCAAGGTCGAATGGATCAACCCGCACGCCTGGGTGCACGTCAACGTCGTCGCCCCCGATGGCACTGCGACGGAATGGATGGTTGAGGGCGGTACGCCCAACACCCTGCTGCGCGCCGGAATAGACCGGAACTCGCTGAAGGTCGGCACCGAGATCGTCGTCCGAGGCTACCAGTCGAAGGACAAGGCCTGCACCCCGATCTGCAAGGCCAACGGCCGTGACGTGACCTTCCCGGATGGCCGCAAGCTCTTCATGGGCTCGTCGGGCACCGGTGCGCCAAAAGATGGCTCCGACGCTACCGAGAAATAGGCTGTAACCAAGTATCAAAAGGGGGGCGGTTTGCCCCCCTTTTTTCTGGGCGCGCAGAGTGCTGGAGCCGGCGCAGCTGCGCCAGATTACATCGACTGCCGCGGTTCTGCGGCTGTGGCCGTGAATGTTAGCGCTCGATGCGGCGTCGTGCCTCGGACAGGCGAACAATTCGAGGCTGTAACCAAGGTGTAACGGTGCTGGAACCGTTGGTTGCTTGATTGTCGGACTGTGGCTGGTGCGTATGCGCTGGCGACGGGATTGCGGTCGCCGCTTGAGGTGGGGAGCAGGATGGACGAACTAAGGGAGCTGCGCCGATGATTGGCGCATTCTTGAACTGGCTTCAGCACGGCTTTGGCAAGGGTCCGACGCCGGACGGGCAATCCTTCAGCGAACTGCTTCTAGGCTCGCTCAATTTCTGGAACCTGCTGGAAGGCACCCATCTCATCTCGCTGATGTTGTTCGCAGGAACCATCCTGGTGGTCGACTTGCGGCTTCTGGGCGTTACGTTCCGCAAAACCAAGGTGTCGGTGGTCAGCGACGCCATCCTGCCGCTGACGGTGTTCAGTTTTCTGTTCGTGGTGATTACCGGGATGGGCCTGCTCTTCGCCAAGCCGATCTTCTATTATCACGACATCTGGTTCCGCGTGAAAATGGTCTTCCTGGCCATCGCACTGATCAACATTCTGGTCTTCCACGGCCAGACCCAGAAGACGCAAGGCTCCTGGGACGCCGATGAGCTTCCACCGCGAACCGCACGGCTGGCTGCGGCGGGCTCGCTGCTCATGTGGCTGCTGGTTATCGCAACCGGCCGGTTCATTCCTTACAACTGGTACGAGTGCGGAAAGCCCCAGCCGGCCTTCATCAACTGGGTTCAGGAGTGCAAGACCTCCGAAAAGGGCGAAATGAATCTCGCGGGGCAGCACCTATGAGCAGCTTGAACCTCGAGTACTTCCTCCCACACGCTAAGACGTGGGTGGATAGCCTCGCCAACATCCCGCCAGCGACCTGGGTCAACGGGCCGACGTTTGGCTATGCCTCTTGGGAGGTTGGCCATATCGTGTCGCTGGTCCTGCTGGGCGGCACCACGATCTTGATGAACATTCGCATGCTGGGCGCGGGCATGACGGAGGAGTCGCCGGCCGAAATCTACCGGAACCTGAGGCTCTGGCAGAACATCGGGATAGTCGGAATCGTCATCACCGGTGTCCTGATCGGCTCAGCCAACGCGGTCAAACTCTACGACAGCTCTGCCTTCGTGGTGAAGATGATGGCACTGCTTTCCGGGGTCATCCTGACCTACGGCGTGAGCCGCCCGGTAGCCGCGGCAAACGGTGCTGTGGCACTCCTGCCGAAGATCTGGTTCGCCATCGGGGGCGTGATCTTCTTGGCCGGCATCTGGATCTTTTCGACGACGGAATTGATCGACGTGGGTATCTACCATTTGATCACGGCCGCAGCGCTGATCCTCATCCCGGTGACCCGAGGCCGTCTGCGATGGGCCTATCTCGCCGGCATGGTCATGCTGATCGTGGCGCAATTCGTCCATACTCACTTCGTGATCAAGCCAGACGACTACGCTCATCTGGACCCGGTCAACAAAGTCTACACGGTGCTCTACGGCGTGTGGGTTGTCGGCATGGGGGTGATCACTCTGTTCCGCGGGCGCGGCGACGAGGGTGGGCCCCTGACGAAGCTCGTGGCTTATTCGGCCATGCTGGTCTGGGTGCTTGGCGCCGCAGCCGGCCGCTGGATCGCTTTCCAATAGGGCCGTGCGGAAGGGCTTAGCGCGCCTGTAGGTCGAGCAACGACTGCCACATCTTGTCGGCAACCTTGATCACGTCGGCGTTGGCCGTGAATGACTGCTTGGCCTGGATCTGGCCGACGGCTTCTGCCGGGTAGTCGCCATTGACGCCGTTGGCAGCGACGCGGTTGGCTGAGGCTGTAAGCTGCTGGGTTGCAGCCATCATGCCGTAGCGGGCGGTGGATATCGGGTCCATTTCGCCACTATGCGCGCGCCGCGGTTAAGCAATCGCGAGGCTACGTGGTGAATTGCCGCTAAACTTTACCCCGGCTCTGCATTCTGCAGGCGATTGACGGCCGCTGCCGATGCGCGGCTGAATGCGCGCGCCGGGGGACACTAGGGAGAAACGCTATGAAGCTTTTGATCCTCCTTGGCGCCGCGACCCTAGCGTTCGGGACTGGCTTCGCCAGCGCTGCATCCTTGTCCAACAATCCGCCGAAGTCTGCCACGATCTGCTTGGACGGCGGCGGTCATCTGATGCCGGTCCATTGCCGCACGACCGACGCCAGCCGTCTCGTCGCGCGGGATGACGTCTGCATTTGCCCGGGAGCCACTTTACAGGTGACCGCGCCCGTTTGTGGACCTGGCGTGAAGCCGCCCGGCGAGAACGCCGCCTATGAGCAAGAACGCCTGAAGGCCGTGAGCCACGGCAGCTTGATGGATGCGAGCTGGAGGGGCCAAGCCATGTGTGTCGCTCCGCGCAACCGCTAGCGGCGGCCTGCAGATCGTCGCGTTGAACGCACCGAACTTCCTGCGTATTGGATGGGTATGCTCGCTCGCCAACTCGCCGTGACGTGTCTTGCCGCTGCGGCTCTCACAGCTTGCGCGCCCGGAGCGCCAAAGGGCGTCGACAAGGATGTCCTCGATGCTGCGATTTCGCGAGCGATCGGCGACCCGCAATCGTGTCTGCTGATCGCCGAGCAGGACAGCGGCAAGTTGGTCTACCGCTACAATACCCACTCCGCTTGCGACCGACCACTTCCCTCCTGCGCTGGATCTGGGTCGGCGGTACAGACCATCGACGACCTGTTAAAGGTCACTCGTAAAGATGGTCAGGCGCGGGCCATGAGCTGCAATTCTGTGGCTGACGCGTCGCGTGGGGTTGGCTGGGCATCCGGGGCCATTCCTGGCAAGGGCCTCGTCTACGCCGCTATGATGGAGGGCGATCGAGCCTTCCCAGGCCGCATGATGGCCGACCGACTTTCGCGCGCTTTCAAGGATGCCGGCCTCTAGTGCTTTAAGGGGCGCAACGCCCGTGCTAACCGCCACTGATGCGTCGCTGCTGGGGCCTGTAGCTCAATGGTTAGAGCCGGCCGCTCATAACGGTCTGGTTGCAGGTTCGAGTCCTGCCGGGCCCACCAGCGGCGCATAAGATATTGAAATATATAATGAAAAGTTGGGCATGAGCGCCGTCGCGGACGGCTCCTTTACGAATTGCACCCGCACGGCAGATCCGTCGAGGATCGTGGACGTCTACCTTGCGCCCCGAGGCCCGAATGTTCGCAAAGAACGGTCTACGACACCGAGACGTCTGGCCCGCTGATAGGCGACGACTTGGCGTTTCACCGCCTCGACCAGTTCCACGGGCAGATAGCCCCAGGCAAAGGTGTCGGCATCTGTGCGAGAGATTGGACGCAGATCATAGCCAGGCCAGATGAACCGGTTGAGCTCGCTGGTGATGATCCAGGAGGCTGAGGTGTCAAGACCGAGGCGGCGCTTCACCGCTGGCGGCAACTCGACCGCGGTTCCCTCTGGGGGTTGGGAATGGGTGATCGGAGCGACATAGACCAAGGTGTCACCCTCATCATCAAGTGTTGTGAGCACGACGGCGCACGGGCGGTCCTTCCGACCCTCAGTGGCGCCAGCTGCGTCCTGTTCACGCCAAAGATAGGCGTAGCTTATGACAAGGCCGGGCGCGGGCGTCGGCAGAGCCATCGGCTCAGCCGAGGTCCTTCAGGCTGTAGCGGTGTTCCGCCGGAACCTCGGCGGCTTCGATGAGCGCAGCTTCCGCATCGGTCAACTCGGCGGCGGCGACCGCTTGTCGTTGACCTTGCTTCAGGGTGTGGAAGGTCTCAGCCGACACGATATAGACTGTCTCTCGCCCATACTTCGTCACCCGAACCGGCTCGGCGAGCGCCCGGTCATGGAAGGCGCCGAAGTTCTTCTGGACTTCGGATGATGGCGCAGTGATTGACACTTCAATTCTCCGTAACTTCCACATCTTACGGAAAACGGCACGATAAGCAATGTCGAATGTTTTTCGTCGGGGGATTGGAATGTGGAAAGTGATGGCAGTCCGAGGTGACATTTCAACCCTGGCTACAATGGGACCGTCAGCGCAGCGCAAATGGGGAATTATGACTCTTAGGCGAACTTGGTAGCGTCCGCTTGCGGCGTCTTACCAGCGCAGAAGACATTCATGGGATTCGTAGGGAAGGACGCTCCTGGCTTAGGTGCGCTCATGCAAAGTTCCGGCTATCTAAGGAATTGATGGCCTCAACCCCCGACAGTCCACTGCCGCAGAACTTGGTCGGTGCTGTTAGTACTGCGCTTATCAGTTCGCTGGCCGACGCGAAGGCTTATGAAGTGCCTTCACTCTGCGAGCGTTATAGGCTCGCTCCCGGCACCGAAGATGAAGCGTTCAAGAGCAAGGCCGCCTATGTCAGCAGACGACTGCAAGCTGTTCCGGCGCAGGGTGTCATTGCCATCGCCCGTGAGCATGCCGCTGAAAACGTCAACTTCGCGCTTTCCGAGGCCCTCGCGCGCCTAGATGAGCGTGACGAACCTCAAATCACCGAGCTGACGCGAAAGAGGATCATCCAGTTCCTCAAGGAAGCGCCCTTGCTGAGCGAGGGGGATGAGCTCCAGTTCTTCGAGCGCCTTTGGCCTATCGATCAGGTTCGATGCGTAATCGATATTGATGGTTGGCGCTCGTTCAAAGAGGCATTCATCAGGCACACCTTTGCGAACGATGACTGGGATCGAGAGGATGTGCTCAGGGCGCTCGCCCCAGGTTTCCATCGCGTCGGCGTCGCGGGGCCCGCGGCGCAGCGCCTCAGCGGAGCTGGACGATCGCCGCCTCGAGCGGGCCTCGGGCGATGACACCTTGCCCCACTTGTAGTTAGCCTGCGGCAGGGAGGGCGCCATACGCACCGCCTCGCCGAACCAGTGGTCGGCCAGCACGGCTGAGGCACGCTTGGGCAGGCTAGAGCCTGTTTGGCCTTGGTTGAATCGATGATTCCGGTTGGGGCCGGATCGTGATTCAAGATGTGAGCTGGATGGAGGCCAGCTTGCATGGCTCGA
>JAYUBY010000144.1:0-19825 GCA_043740635.1 Alphaproteobacteria bacterium | reverse complement strand
TCATCTGGACGAGTTGCTGGGTGAACTGGTTCGAATCCAGCGGAGCGGTTGGGTCCTGGTTCTTAAGCTGCGTGGTGAGCAAACTGAGGAAGGTGTTGAAGTTGTCCGCCAGACTGCCGAGGCCCTGCAACGTTGCCGCCGACGTGCCCGGGGCCGGTGTGCTCGAGGCCGGCGTGGTGACCGGAGGTGTGGTTGTGGGTGTGACAGTCATGGGGTCCTCAGATCCGGATATCAACGCCGGAAGGCGAGTTGCGCCGAAGCGGGAGTTGTGGAGGCGGCGAGGCGTCAGCTGTGGCGCCGAGCACCGCTTGGAAGGCGCGGCCGCGGAAGGCGGCGCCAGTTTCGGGTTGTTGGTTTTGGGCCTGGCCGCCCTGGCCGCTGTCGCTAGCGACGTCGAAGGACATGCCGCCCGTAAGGTCGAAACCAGCCTGCTCCATAGCTTGATGCAATTCGCCGGCGCGTGACTTCAACTCGGCCGCGGCCTGCGGATTGTCGAAGCTCATAGCCGCACTAATCCGGCCATCTGCGCCGATTGCGATACGTACATCCACCTTACCGAGACCCGCCGGGTCGAGTTGCACGTCGAACTGGCTGGAACGGCCATCAAGCTTCTTGACGATCTGCGCTGCGAGATTAGCCACCGTCTGGGGCGAGCCGCGCACGGCGACGGCGGCGGCTTGGACCAGGGTGGCCGACGTCATCGTGGAAGAAGTTACGGTGGGGTCTGTCGGTGTCTGGGTTGGTTCGCTCGCCCCGTCCTGAGCGCCGATAGCTGGCTCGTGAGCCGCCGCGTCCTCGATTAGTCCTTTATAAGGCGCGTCCGAGAGGGATTGCGGAGCATCTGACACCTTGGCGGCAAGCACGCCGGCAGATCCCGGTGGGGTGTTCACCTGGCTGACATCGACGCGCGTGATCCCTTTCGGGGCCTGGACCTTGTCCTTGCCGCCTACTTCCTTCGCGCCGACCGGTCCCGCGGGCGGAGCGGCCGGCTGGCCTGCCACGGCCTCAATCGCAACCATCGGGGTAGCGACTGCGGCAGTAACCGTGTCTACGATAACGGCCTGGGGCGCCGGCGAATTGGCGGGCGCTTGTGTTGTCGGGAGTATGGTCTGTGAGGTGGCCGTCGGCGAAGTGAACGGCGTCGGCGTTTGCGGAGTTTGCGGCGCTTCCTGTAGACCAACCTTTGGCGCAACCTGCGGTGCGCCCTCGCCCTTCGGCGCCGTCGGTGCGTCGAATGTGACGTTAGCTGTGACGTTGGTCGCGGCCTGACCTGCGGAGACGGCAACCGATCCGTGGAGGACTGGAGTGGCGGCGGGGTCGACCTTGTCACCCTTGTTGGTTGGGCCCGCGTTCGGATCAATCGCCGCTCCGGTCAGCTGCGCGAGGGTGGCGACGCCTTTTGGGATCGCAGTTTTGCCGGGAGAACCGTTGGTGACATGTTCGCCCGCGGTGCCTTCCACTGCGGGTGTTCCGACGACCGGGATCTGAGTTCCCGCCGTTGGCAGATTTGCGGCCGCAACGACAGTCAGCAGGTTGGGGTCGGGCGTCGCGGTCGTCGAGGTGGCATCATTCGCGGCGATCTTGCCGACGTCCGCTGTCTTGCCCTTGGTCTTTGTGTCGTCCAGCCCAGCTTTCACGCCAACGGTGACCTTGCCGCCCGCCTTAGTGCCCGTGCCAGGGCTCGTCGCGGGGGATGTCGTCTCTGCGCCGGTTGCGACCTCAGTACCGAAGAGCGTTGCCAACACGGCTTCAAAGCCTGCGACCGCGCCGTTCGCCTGGGCGCCCTGCCCACCTTGTCCGCCCACAGCCGCTCCGGTGCCTGGCGTTGGCGATGGAGCAGGATTGATCGCAGGAGCGGACATACGCTTGAAAAGCCTTGGAATAGAGTGATGGTCTGACGCCTGCTGCATCGGGGATTATTCGGACGACGTGACGCAACCTTTGCGCCAACTCATCAACTAATTGTTTTTATGAAATAAAGAGTCGTTTCAGGGGAGGGGCGCGTACACCTCCAGGAGCGGAAATTGCCGAGTCATTCGGGGCTAGATGGGGCGTTTCCTGCCGCCCATCGCTAATCCCGGAATCACGCTCAACACACCCTTCCGGGAACTGGCGCCGGTCTTGCGCTTAGTTTGGCGAACTCACCGGGCCCAGAGAGTGACCATGTTGAAAACAAATAGAATTTCCCGGCGCCACATAGGCGTGTTGAGCCTGACCCCGGCAGAATCCGCCGAGCCATGCGTCAGCCTTTGCCGGGCGGAGGCCTAAGGGCATGTCCCTCAATATCGCCCTGATGACAGCCAGCTCTGGGCTGCAGGCGGCCCAGGCGGCACTCACTGCGGTGTCCGACAACATCGCCAACGTCAACACGCCTGGCTATGTGCGCAAGAACGTCATCCAAGAGCAGCGGGTTGTCGAAGGCGCCGGGGCCGGCGTGGACATTACGGGCGTCCAGCGGGTCACCGACCAATACCTGCAAACAGCCAGCATGAACGCAGGCTCAGACTCTAGTCGTTTCGGCGCCTATGCTGCCCAGCTGAACAGCGCCCAGGGCCTGTTTGGAAACCCGTCCGGAAGCGACTATTTCTTCAACCTGCCGAACAACATCTTCGCCGATTTCGCCAGCGCCGCGAATGATCCTTCGTCGACACTCCAGCGCAGCCAGGCGGTGAACTCGGTCAGCAATTTTCTGGGCGAAGCCGACCGGATTAACGCCCAGCTGACGACGTTGAGCACGACCGTCGACAGCAAGTTGAAAGACGATGTCACTCAGGTGAACGGCCTGCTTACGCAGATCGATAAGCTGAACTCCGACATCCAACGTGCCCAGATTACCGGCGGCGACGCCACCGGCTCGGAGAACATCCAGGGCCAGCTGCTCAACCAGCTCTCAACGCTCATGAACGTTCGCGTGAGCGCGAAGGCGCAGGGTGGCGTCGACGTCCGCTCGACGGAAGGCGTCCTATTGGCCGGCGATGGCGCTTCGACGCTGACCTACAACTCCACCGTCACGACACCGGCCTACATTACCGCCTCGACCCCGGGTAAAGTTCCCGCGCCGCAGACGATTACAATGTCCAGTGGTGAGATGCGGGGCCTTCTGGACCTACGCAACACCAAGCTGCCAGGGATTTCTGATCAGTTGGGCGAGTTTGTCTCGCGCACAGCCCAAGATCTGAACGCGGCCAGCAACGCCGCCAGCTCCTCACCGCCACCGACAACGCTTACGGGCCGCAACACCGGCCTAGACCTGCCTACGGCCGTCAACAATTTTAGCGGCCAGTCGACAGTGGCGATCACCAACGCATCGGGCGTCGTTCAGAAGACGGTGGCAATCGACTTCACAGCCGGGACCATGAGCGTCAACGGCGGCCCCGCAGCGGCGTTCACACCGACGACGTTCCTGGCGCAGCTGAACGCAAGCCTAGGCGCATCTGGCACGGCATCGTTCACCAACGGCGCCCTTGCCATTTCTGCCACCGGCGCCAATGGCGTCGCGATCGACAAAGGTACGGCTCAAAAGGCGGGCGAGGGGTTCTCGCAGTTCTTCGGCCTGAACGACCTCGTCACCTCGACGGGGGTCTCGACTTACGACACCGGTCTCACCGGCGCAGACGCCAACGGCTTCGCGCCGGGCTCTCAAATGACGCTGAGAATCTCGACGCCCGGTGGCAATTCGATCCGGGATGTGACCATCACGGTGCCGGCGGCCGGCACGCCTACCATGAGCGATCTGGTCAACACCCTGAACAATAACGTCAGCGGGGTTGGCCTCTACGGCGCCTTCACCCTGGACGCCCAGGGCGGCCTGGCCTTCACCGGCAACGCGCCGCAGAACGCCCAGGTCTCAGTCGTCGCCGACAATACCCAGCGTGGCGTTGGTGGTCCGTCGGTCAGCCAGCTCTTCGGGATTGGCGTCCAGGCGCGTTCGGCGCGGGCAGGGACCTATCAAGTCAACCCGACGTTCGCCAACAATCCGACCCTTATGCCTCTGGGCACGCTGAACCTCGGCGTTGCAGCCGGCCAGCCGGCAATCACCCCTGGTGACGGTTCCGGAGCGCTCGCGCTCTCCCAGGCTGGCCAAGCCACCACGCTGTTCAAGGCGGCAGGCGATCTCGGCAGCGTCAGTATGGCGCTCAATGACTATGCCGCCCAGTTCGGCGGCTCTATTGGCCGCGACGCTGAGACCGCCCAGAGTCAGTCGACCAGCGCCACCTCCGTCCGGACCGCGGCCGACGCAAAGCGCCAGTCGGTGGAAGGCGTCAACATCGATGAAGAACTGATCCATCTGACGACCTACCAGCAGGCCTACACGGCCAACGCCCGAATGATCCAGGCCACGAAGGATCTCTTCGATGTCCTAAACAGCCTAATCACCTGACCAGACGTCAATACTGGCCAGTCTCTAAGAGGACCCGACTATGGTCGACCGCATCTCTACAGCCGGAAGCTATTCCGCGATCCTGGCCAACCTGATGGCCGCCGAAAACCGTCAGACGGACGCCGAAAATCGCGCCTCGTCTCAGAAGAATGGCGACGACCTAAGGGCCTATGCAAATCAGGCCGAGACCCTCACCGCGATGCAGGCTGTCGACGCGCGAATCACCAACTATCAGACGCAGAACAGTCAGATCGCCGCCAAGCTGACGACTCAGGACCAGGGCCTCAACGCCATCGCCGATTCCGCCAATGGCGTTCGCCAAGCGATTGCCAACGCCCTGGCCAGCGGCAACGGTGATTCCCTGATGCAGATCGTGCAGGGTCAGTTCCAGTCGGCCGTCAGCGGGCTCAACACTCAGTACGACGGAAAGTACGTTTTCGCCGGCGGTCAGATCAACACTCCACCGTTTAGCGCTAAACAACTCAGCACGCTGACGTCAGGGCCGCCGATCGCCAGCTTCTTCCAGAACGATAACCTTCAAGTCCAGGCCAAGCTGGACGATACCACGACGGTCGCCACCGGCCAGCTGGCAAGCAATCTCGCCACGCCGATGATGAACGAGTTCCAGGCGCTCCAGGCTTTCGATCAAGGTGCCAGTGGTCCGCTCAGTGGCCAACTCACTGCAGCTCAGACAGCCTTCCTGACCACTCAGATGCAGAATTGGGCAGGCATCGCCACGAACCTGACTACCCAGACGGCCCAGAATGGCCTGGTGCAGAAGCAGGTGGATGACGTGGCCTCGGGCCTGACTACGCAACAGAATTCGCTGACCATCATGATGGGCAAAATCACTGATGCCGACATGGCAAAGGCCGCTACCGACCTTTCCACCGCCCAGATTTCAGTTCAGGCTTCGGCTAAGGTGCTGCAGACGCTTCAGAGTTCCTCGCTCCTGAGCCTTCTGCGCTGACTGAGGCGTCTCGAAGGGTCATTGCGCACCCGCGGACCCCAGCTTCGATACAAGATTGGTGGCGACGGTGAGGGCGCGCGTCAGGCCCAAGCTGGTCCCAATAGGTCCAGCACCGAATTCCTCTGCTTCTTCCTCGACTGACCCACCTCTCGCAAAATGGGGGTCGAGCCGCTAGAAAGGCGGCCATGAACGCTCCTATTCTCACCTTTGCGAGCCTCAGCGACGGCCTGATTGAAGCTGCGCGCGAGAGTGTGCGACTGCCCGCCGGGGCGCGGATCGTGGCGGCCATGTCGGGCGGCGTAGACTCCACCGTGACCGCCGCCTTGCTGGCCAAGGCCGGCTACGACGTGGTCGGCGTGACGCTGCAGCTCTACGATCACGGTGCGGCGGTCCAGAAGAAGGGCGCCTGCTGCGCCGGCCAGGACATCCACGACGCGCGCACTGCAGCCGAAGGGCTCGGCATTCCGCACTACGTCCTCGACTACGAAAGCCGCTTCAAGACACAGGTCATCGAAGACTTCGCTGACGCCTACCTTCGTGGCGAGACGCCGATCCCCTGCATTCGCTGCAATCAGACTGTGAAGTTTCGTGACTTGCTGGACGTCGCGCGCGACCTGGGCGCAGAAGCCATGGCGACCGGTCATTACGTGCGACGCGACGTGGGCGAGGACGGGCCCGAGCTGCATCGCGCCGCCGACGCAAACCGCGACCAGTCATATTTCCTGTTCGCCACCACGTCTGAGCAGCTCAACTACCTCCGCTTCCCGCTCGGGGGCCTTCCGAAGCCCGCCGTCCGCGCCGCGGCTGCGGAGCTGGGTCTCGCCGTCGCTGACAAGCCGGACAGCCAGGACATTTGCTTCGTTCCCGAGGGTCGCTACACCACGGTCATCGACCGCCTGCGCCCCCACGGCGCGGAGCCCGGCGACATCATCCACATGGACGGCCGCGTCCTTGGCCGCCACGAGGGCGTCACTCGCTACACGATCGGCCAGCGACGGGGGCTCAACGTCGCAGTGGGCGATCCACTGTTCGTAGTCCGCATCGACGCGGTCGCGCGGCAAGTAATCGTCGGGCCGCGTGAGGCGCTGCTCACCCACGCGCTCATCCTTGGCGAGACAAACTGGATCGGCGATGGCGGCTCAATCCTCGCCGCCTGTGAGGCCGCCCGTCCGGTCCTCGCCCGCGTCCGCTCCACCCGCGAGCCGGTCGCAGGTCGCTTGACCCTCTTTGATGGCCGGCCCGGTGTCGCCTTCGACCTTGTCGAAGAAGGCGTCGCTCCCGGCCAAGCGTGCGCCCTCTATGCGCCGGAGGCCGAGACCCGAGTGCTGGGCGGCGGGTTTATCGCGCAAGCGGTGCGGGCCAACCACCAACCTTAACCGCAATGCCACGGATGGCCGAGCGACCGCGGATGACGAAAAAGGGCGAGCGCCCTATATGCGTGGTATGACTCAGACCTCCGACCCCGTCGTCATCGCCAGTTACGCCCGCACGCCCATGGGTGGCTTCCAGGGCGTCTTCGGCCCCGTGAAAGCCACCGAACTCGGCGCCGCGGCGGTCCGCGCCGCCGTGGAGCGCTCGGGCGCCCAGCCCGACGCGGTTCAGCAGATCGTCATGGGCTGCGTCCTGCCCGCAGGCCTGGGCCAAGCGCCAGCGCGTCAGGCGGCTCTCGGCGCCGGGCTCCCGAAGTCGGTCGAGGCCACTACGGTCAATAAGATGTGCGGCTCGGGCATGCAGGCCGCAATCATGGCGCACGATGCGCTGGCCGCCGGGACCGCCGACATCATCGTTGCAGGCGGCATGGAGAGCATGTCCAACGCGCCGTACCTTCTGACCAAGCACCGCGCTGGAGCTCGCATCGGCCACGATACGTCCTACGACAGCATGTACCTGGACGGCCTTGAGGACGCCTATGAGCCGGGCCGCCTGATGGGGTCTTTTGCCGAGGAAACCGCCAAACAGTATCAGTTCACACGTGAGGCCATGGACGAGTTCGCCATTCGCTCCCTGAACAACGCCAAGGCAGCCACCAAAAGTGGGGCCTTCACGCGCGAGATCGTTCCGTTCGAAGTCGTCACGCGCAAGGGCGCGGAGCTGATTGTCGATGACGAGCAACCAGCAAAGGCCGATCCGGCCAAGATCCCAACATTGAAGCCCGCCTTCGCCAAGGAAGGCGCCATCACCGCAGCCAACGCAAGCTCGATCAGCGACGGCGCCGCAGCCCTGGTGATGACCCGCGAGAGCATCGCGCGGAAGCTCGGGATGACCATCGTCGCCCGCGTCGCAGCCCACGCCGCTCACGCTCACGAGCCTAGCCTCTTTACGACCGCGCCCGTGCCCGCCATCCAGAAGTGCCTGAAGCGTGCCGGCTGGAGCGTCGCTGACGTCGATCTTTTTGAAGTCAACGAGGCCTTCGCCGTGGTCGCCATGATCGCCGAGCGCGACCTTGGCCTCGACCGCGCCAAACTCAACGTCAACGGCGGCGCCTGCGCACTCGGCCACCCCATCGGAGCCTCCGGTGCGAGGATCCTCGCTACTCTGCTCTCTGCGCTGGACGCCCGAGGCGGCAAGCGCGGTGTCGCCAGCCTCTGCATCGGCGGCGGCGAAGCTACGGCGATGGCCGTGGAGTTGGTCTAGCCCAAAATATTCCGCTCATTTCCGCGAGGCGGAAAGCCGCGGAAGGGGGCAGGCTCAAACGGCTACTTCCCTTCCTGGGACTTCATCGACTTGGCCATCTCCATGGCCTGAGCCCGCATCTTGGCAATGTCGGTTGACGTCATGTGGCCACCAGCACCGACACCCGCCGGCATTCCACCGCCCGACATGCCGCCCATGGCGTTGATTTTCATTCCGCCGGGTAGCTCCATGTCGCCGGCCTTCATACCGGCCGGGCAGGGGCCATTCCAGATGGCTTCGATCGAGACCTTGTGTGTCCCGTTGGCCTGCGCCATTGGCGAGCCGGTGGTCACTGAGTTCACCTCAACCTTGTAATGCGAACCGAAGTCTCCGGTGGCCGAACCGTCTGACTTTACCGTCCCGCTCTCGCCCATGTTGCAGACCGAGTGGAAATCCCAGCCGCCGCCCAGGTGTGGCGTGACCTTCTCCTCCGTGCAGTTTGACTGGCTGCCGTGCTGGCTTGAGCCCCACCACTTCATCTTGGCGTCGGCTACGGCATCCAGGCACATCTTGATCGTCTGGTTCATCTGGCCGGTGGCGATGGTTTGGGTCCACAGCCCGGCCTTGCGCGAGGGTGGCCCCATTGGCGCAGTAGGCGCTGCCGGAGTTGTTGCCGCGGCCGTCTGGGCGTCTCCAGTCGCAGCCGTCTCCGTCTTCTTCGAGCATGCCGCCAGCGCCAGCAGAGCCACAGCCGAAATCCCGATCGCGCGTTTCATCTTGAACCTCCCAGCCCAATGCCCAGTTTGGGAGAGGCTAGCCGCGAACCCGCGTCAGGAGAACATGATATGTCAACGTTACGCGATACCGGCGCCCGCTACGAGATGGACGAACAGGGCCTGACCTCCTGGGCCGACTACCGCCGCGCTGGCGAACGCCTGTTCATCGACCACGTCGAAGCGCCCATTGCCCTGCGCGGAACCGGCGCCGCCAGTCGCCTCATGGCCGCTCTCAGCGCCGACGCCAAGTCAAAGTTGCTTAAGATCACTCCCATCTGCGGCTACGCCGCCGCTTGGCTGAAGCGGAGTAAGGAATTCGGGAATCTGGTGGGATAGTGGGGCCGCAGAAAACCCGGAAGTGCACCGAAGGTGCTCTCTGTCCGCAGGTCTTAGGCCAATACCCATCGCGTCAAGGCGCGACTATTAGAGGAACACCGGGACACCTCGTGGCCTGCTGTCCCGAGATCTTTCGGACTATCCCGGGGTTGAATCAATCAACCCCGGCCGCCCGCCTCAACTCCGCGCCGTGATCGCTTCCAGCGTCTGCACACGCGCCCCGCAGTCGTCGACAAACCGTCGCGCCAAGTCGCGCACGCCGGCCGGGTAGGCGTCGCCGCCCTCGGCAATCTCGGCAGCCAGCCGTTCCGCCTCGATCATCGCGGCGGTAAGGCTATGAATGTGATCCTTGGCCAATTGCTTAGCCTCCGCCTGCAGCCGGCGAACACGTTCGGCGACGGTTTCTGTTTTCACAGGGGTGAGGTCGTTGTTGGCGACCACGCTCAGAGAAGGACTCATGCGGCTATACCTCAAAATGCCCGACCCAGGTCTTTAGTTCGCCCGCGATTCACTATGAATACGCTGGTAGGCGCCCGGCCTGTTGTCTCGAATACGGACAAACATAGGCACGAGTTCCCTGACTGCTGCATGAACGGCGCCGCTTGTGTGACAGGTGAGGATTTGAGGTCACAGGGGGCTGAGGTGGCGTCTGCGCTTATGCCTACCGCTCCGTTGACCACACTCCTTAAGCGAACGTGAACGCGCAAGCCCCAGACTTCGCCCGAGGTTTTCGGAAACGCGAGGCCGATTGAATGAGCATTCAGGCGTATGACGCCGACATGGTCGAGCCGCCGGGTATCGAGGCCCTGGCCGCAGCCGGCGTCGGCAATCTGTGGCGCTCGCTGGGCGGGATCTGGCCACTGTGGTCGCTGCTGACCTTTGTTTATGCGATCAGCGTCGCGGTCCTGCAAAGCCAGGGCGTGCCGGTGGTGGGGGGTGGGCTTTCAGGAGGGCTCACGTCCGGGGTTTTGGCGGCCTCGGCAGGGTCGAGCCTGGCAGCCGGCCTGGTGACCGGGATCGCCGTCCGTACATTCCTCTACCGCGAGGGTGCGTGGAAGCCAGATCTGGGCCTCATCGCCTATGCCACCATCGTGGCCGTGCTGGGGACCCTGCCGACCGCGCTCGCTACAGTGGCGACTGCTCAGGTCCATGCTGGTGGACAGGCATCGCTGAGGGGCGATGCCGGTATGACCGCTGGCGGCTTGGTCGTCGGCCTAGCCGTGTTGTGGGCAGCGTTGCGCCTGACGCTTTGGCCGATCAGCGCGCTCGTAGGCGATGCCGATATGGGCCCGGGCAAGTCATGGCAGCTGATGCGAGGGGCGGTGCTGCGCTTCGTCCTGGCGGTAATCCTGCTGAGCGCACCGGTGTTCATCCTGCAACTCGTCGTTGTGATGCTGATGCAGCCCCAAGGCCCGCTTTTGGGCCAGCTCGCAGCGACGCCGCTCAACAGCCTGATGGCGCTCTTAGCCGCGGCTGTGGGCGCCGAAATCTACCGTCTGCGAGTGCGGTTGCAACCGAGCGCGCCCGTCGTCGAGGACGAAGGCGAGGACTAATTTTCTTTCTACATCCCCAGGCCCGAGCGTCAGACCAGTTTGCTGTCCAGCGCGATACGAACGAGGTCTGCGATCTGTCCCGCGCCCAACTTTTCTTTGATGTGGGTGCACGTGTTCGCAACGGTCTTGTATGCGACGCCAAGCGACGCGGCGATCTGCGACAGGCTCTGTCCGCGCACGAGAAGACGCAACATTTCAAGCTCCCGACTTGAAAGCGACTGCAAGGACCCCTCGGCGCCTCGGGCCGACATCTCCTCAGCGATCTCCGCTTCAATGAAGGTGCTTCCACGGGCTATTGCCCGGATCGCCCGAGTCAAATCTTCCGGCGCTGCATTCTTGCTCACGTAGCCCGAGGCGCCCGCTTCGAGCGACTTCGCGACGTAGACAGGCTCGGCGTGGGTCGAGAAAACCAGCACGCGCATTCCGGGCCGACCCTTGAGAAGCGTCCGGATCGCCTCAGGCCCACCCAGGCCAGGCAGGTTGAGATCGAACACTACGATGTCCACCGGTTCGCGCTCTATCAGTTCGAGGGCGGCCTCTGTGCTTTTCGCTTCGAGACACTCGATCCCGGCCTCGGGTTCGAGCAGGCGGCGCACGCCCGAACGAACGATGGCGTGGTCGTCCACGACGAGGACACGGATCATGCCGCGGTCACGCTAGCGGCTGAAATCGAGACGATCGGAAGATGGGCGCGAACGCGGAAGTTGCCGGCGAGGAGGTTGCATTCGAAGCGTCCGTCCAGTGTCCTGACGCGCTCTGCCATCCCTCGAAGACCCGTGCCGCCTACCCGAGCCTCGTTCGCCGAAGCACCGTCATTCAATACCTCGACCAGCAGTTGCTGGCGGTCCGCGCAGTTGACAGTGACTTTGACGTTCTCAGGCCGGCTGTGCCGGATCGCATTGCTGATGCTTTCCTGGATCAGTCGGTATGCGACCTCATCTACTTCGCGCGAGGCGCCAGCCGCGCCCGCATCGGCCTTTACCGTGAACTGCACCTGGGGGCACCGCCGGCTCCAGAATTCGACCAGTTCGTCGATGGCGGCGGGAAGCCCGAACTCCAAGGCATCGCGGGCGCGCAACTGGCGCAGAATCGCCCGAACATGCTTCTGAATGTGAGCGGTAGCTTCACGGATGCTCACCGCGCGCGCGGCCACAGGTCCTCTGGCCACGCCCCGAACCATTCTGGGAATCGCGGCGGCGTCGACATTAATGGCGAACAGATAAGGGCCAACCTCATCGTGGAGGTCGCGGGCGACCGCTGCGCGTTCCTCTTCCTGCAGCGTGAGGACCTGTTCCAGCAATTCGCGATTGCGGTGTTCGACTTCGCGGATTCGACCAGCCATGTGGTTGAAACCGCGCGCCAGGCGAATGAATTCCGGTGGCCCGCGCTCGATGAGGTCAGCGCCGTATCTGCCGTCGGCGATTGCCCGCAAAGCCAGGTCGAATTCGCCGAAACGCCGCAGGGCATGTCCGACGATGAAATAGATGGCGAAGCAAGCGCTGCCGCAGAACAAGATGAGGGCAGCAAAGGCGCCGCTCGTCTGGCGCCACACCTCGGCGATTTCGTCTGTCGGGTCGGTGCTGAGAACCAGCACCGCGCCCGCGAGCGCTGGGGCGGCAATCCGCACGGATTGGGACTGCACGCCGACAAGTGCGGCGAACCACGCTGGCGCATGATCGTCGGGTGCCAAGGGCCGCGACTGCATCCAGGTCTGGCCATCGGCCAGCACGATCGCGGCGCGCACATGTCGTTGTCCGTTGAAGCTCCGGATTAGGTCGGCGGCGAAATCAGGAGTCTCGTCGTTGCCATGACGGCTGAACGCTTCACGGACGACGGTCTCGGCCCCAGCCATGGCGGCGTGCATTTCGGTCTGCACTGAGCCGAAAGCGCGCCAGGCCGCGAGCCCCGCGCCGAGCGCCAATGTCATGACGAGCAGCACGGAGACCGCGGCGATCAGTTGAAAGCGTAGCGACGTCCCCGATCTCATTTGGCGCCTAGGTTATCGCAGAACCGATGGGTGTGCGATCGACGTCGGGAAGAAGTCCCATAGACGGGCCATCAGCGAATTGCGACTTGCCCCTCAACCATAAGTTCCAGGGGGAAGTGTTTGATCCGTCGCCGTCCGGTATCCCGTCATAGCCGCGCTGTTGGGTCCAGCATCCTGGCTCTGAGCGCAGCCGCGATTTCCGTGGCGCCCGCCTTCGCGGCGGAGGTGGCCCAGGATCCCACCGTTGGCGAGGTGGTGGTTGTGGGTTCGCCCCTCGACGCTGCTGGCATTTCACTCTCACGCACCCCGTCCAACGCGCAGAACCTGAACGCCCGTGATGCAGGCCAGCAGGGCGCCACCAACCTCGCCCAACTTCTCAACGGCAACCTGGGATCAGTCAGCGTGAGCGACGGGACCGGCAACCCCTATCAGAACGACGTCAGCTACCGAGGCTTCCAGGCGACGTCTTTGCTGGGCGCACCAGTGGGGCTCGCCGTCTACTTTGACGGGGTGCGGGTGAACGAGCCCTTCGGCTCGATCGTCAACTGGGACCTCGTCCCGATGAACGCGGTCTCGACCGTGGGCGTGCAACCGGGCTCCAACCCGATCTTCGGCCTGAACGCGCTGGGCGGGACCCTGTTAGTGAACACCCGCACGGGCAAGGACAGCCCCGGAGTCTCGGTCAGCCTGCTGGGGGGATCGTTCGGACGCCGGGCGGCGACGTTCGAGGCCGGCGGCGCTGACGTCGGCAGGGGGACCGACTACTTCCTGGCCGGAAATTACGACAGGCAGGACGGCTTCCGGAATTTCTCGGGGTCCGAGGTCAAGCAGCTCTATGGCAAGGCCCGCTGGCGCAGCCTCGGCGACCGGACCCTCGTGGAACTCTCCGGGGCCTATGCCGACAGTGTCCTCAGCGGGACCCAGTCCCTGCCGCTCGACATGCTTTCGACCCCCAAGGCGGCCTACACCGCGCCTGACTCCATCGCCAACCAGATGCGGCTCGTCAGCCTTAAGGCCAGTCACTGGCTGGACGGGACCAACATGCTGTCAGGGCAGGTCTACTACCGCCAATCGAATGCCCTGAGCCAGAACAGCAACGCAGGGCTGGGCGACGGCTGCTTCAACGCCGACGGGTTACTCGCCACCAGTGCTTCGGGTTTCAAGTGCGGAAACCAGGCCCCCAATGGCACGGCGGTCAATTCCATTACGGGCGCCAACGCGCTTGCGCTGGGATACGGCCCCTGGACGAGCTCGATCAACAGTAGTCTGGTGAGCTCATCGATCCGCCAGGAAACAGTCGGGACGTCGGCTCAGTGGAAGAGTTCCATGCCCGTCATGGACCACAAGAACGCGTTTGTCCTTGGCGGGTCCTTCGATCAATCGAACGTTAGCTTCCGGCAGAAAACCTTTCTGGCGCGCTTGATCGGCTTTCAGGCCGTCGTCATTCCCAACCAGGAGTACGGCTTCACGGCCAACGGACTGCCGCCTTCGGCGTCCAACCTCCCTGCGTTCACAGGCAGCAATGTTCTGTCGGCGGTCACGCTTGGATCACGGGTGAAAGAAGCACACCTCTTCGTCACAGATACGATCGACGTGACGCAGAAGTTGAGCGTCACCGCATCTGGCAGCTACGAATACACCTCGATCATCCAGGCGGGAGTGAATAACCAATTCCTCAACGATGACGGCGGGTTCTCCTTTTCCGACGCCGTCACGGGCGTTACCTACTACGACCCGACCTACTCCGGCGCCTTTAAGTTCTCCAATTCAGGCACGGGGGCTGTGACGACCCCCAACGGCAAGCCGGCAGGCGCCATCGCCGGCCCTGAAGCCAATAGCCTTGACGGCTCCCACAACTACCAGCGGTTCAATCCGCGGATCGGCTTCAACTACAGTCTCGACAATGGCGCGGGTGTGTTCGGCGGTTACAGCGAGAGCATGCGTGCGCCGACCTCTATCGAGTTGTCCTGCGCCAATCCCAACAACCCCTGCTCCTTGCCGACGGGGTTCAACGGAGATCCGGACCTAAAGGCGGTTACGGCCCGCACCATCGAACTTGGCGTGCGCGGAATGCTGTTCGAAAAGGTCGCCTGGAGCGCTGCAGTCTATGACTCGCGGCTGCGCAACGACATCCAGTTCATCGCGACCTCCACTACTTTCGGGTATTTCTTCAACGTCGGCGACACCGAGCGACGCGGCATTGAACTTGGCGCTCAGACGCAGATCGACAAGCTATCGCTGTCGGCCGACTACGGCTACGTCGAGGCCGCCTATCGCTCACCTTTCACCACCGCCGGCGGCGAAGACGTTGTCAGCGGCGACCGGATTCCCGGCATTCCCGCCAGCACCTTCAAGCTGAGGGCGGGCTACGCCTTGACCGACAACCTGCGGATCGGTGGTGCGGTGATCGCAGACAGCGCCCGGTATGCCCACGGCAATGAGAGCAACTCCGATCCGAAAGGGAACCTGCCCGGCTACACGGTGGTTGACTTGGATGCGCAGTACCGGATCGGCAAGACACTGACGGTCACCCTTAGTGTCGACAATCTTTTCGACCGGAAGTACGCGACCTACGGGGTGTCCGGCATGACGAGCCTCTACAGCCTCGCGAATGAGCAGTTCCGCACCCCTGCACCGCCGCGCGAGATTTGGCTTAAGATCACCTACGAACTTGGCCGGAAATAGGCATTTTTATAAAAAAAATCAGATAGATAAAAACTTCTCGTCCTTTCGCGGGACGAGCGGAACCCGCGAAGCCTATCCCGCGAGCCGACCTATCACTGTGGCGACCTTCTGCCAGAGCGCCGAATGCCCCACCATCGGCTGAGTCACCTGTTGCAGCAGCAAGATGGCCCCGCCGATCAGGTAGACGGGGTGCGGCCGACCGCGGGTGCGCCAGTCGTAAGCCATGGCGATCAGAAGCACGAGGTCGCCCACCAGGGCCGGCGGCACGGCGACCTGGATCGGCGGCGCAGCGGTCACGCCGGGCGGCAGCGGCGGCGCGTTGGGATCTGCCGGAGGCGCCAGGAAGGTCAAGAACCAGCGGGCGATGGGCGCCGCAAGCATTGAGGTCGTAATCAGCACGATAAGCCGCTTGTGAATCTCCGGCCGTTTGACGTTGGCGATCGCCGCGATGAAGGCCGGCACGATCAGAAATAGCGTTCCCATGGTCACCCAGGAGAAGGTCTTTAGCCCTTCGACGACATCGGCTGGCGCGCCCAGTACCGTGGCTGCGTGGATGCGCATGACCACCACCCACGTGACGATGAAGGTCATGGCCGTGATTATCGAGACGCCGACTACGCCCCAGGTGCGGTGCGCCAGGACCTTTCCCTTCGCAACGAGCGTGGTCTGAGCCACAAAGAAGACGACCCACGAGAACAGCACCAATCCATGGATGTGGACGATGGGTGGCGCGTCAAATTTGCCCTGCGCCACAGGCAGGAAATAGGTTGGCACAAAGCCCAGCACCGCGATGGCGAGGCAAGTCCAGGCAATCCACATGTAAAACCTGTTACGCCCGGCTACCGCGGCCCGCGCGCCACCCATCACAGCTTCGGTCATATTGAAAGTCCCCCAGACAATCGTGGGAGGATGATGCCTTATCGCGCGCAAGACGAAAACAACGTTCGGAAAACGCGCGCGGCTTCACAGTCTATAGGTGCTCGGACTGCGAGCTCACGTCGACACCGCAGAGCAGGATCACGACGGATCGCCCGGCTAGAGCCGCCCCTTGCGGAAGCGCTCGGCTGCTTCCGCGCGCGCCTCTGATTTCACCCGCTTCACCGCCCCGCGGTCGACCTCTTCGCCGGGCGCGGTTAAAATCTCGTTGGCGAACTCGAGGTCGAGCATTTTCAGCCGCTTGATCTCATCGCGCAGACGAGCGGCCTCCTCGAATTCCAGGTTTGAGGCGGCGGCCCTCATGCGGCCTTCCAGGTCGCGCAGAGTGGCTTTGAAGTTGTCGCCCAAGAACGGCTTCGACCCATCTTCCGCCACGCCTACTGGCACAGTCACCCGGTCCTTTTCGTAGGGGCTCGCGAGTATGTCTTTGATGCGGCTCTTGATGCTGGCCGGCGTGATACCGTGCTCGGTATTGTAGATCTCCTGCTTTTCACGCCGCCGCTGGGTCTCGGCCATGGCCCGTTCCATCGAGCCGGTGACGCTGTCAGCGTAAAGGATCACGCGCCCGTCTACGTTCCGCGCGGCGCGGCCGATGGTCTGGATCAGCGAAGTCTCTGATCGCAGGAAGCCTTCCTTGTCGGCGTCGAGGATTGCGACCAGTCCGCATTCTGGGATGTCCAGGCCTTCGCGCAGCAGATTGATGCCTACCAGCGCGTCGAAGGCGCCAAGCCGCAGGTCGCGGATGATCTCGATCCGCTCCAGGGTGTCGACGTCGGAGTGCAGGTACCGCACCCGCAGGCCCTGCTCGTGCATGTACTCCGTCAGGTCCTCAGCCATCTTCTTTGTCAGCACGGTGATCAGGGCGCGGTAGCCCTGAGCGGCGACCTGGCGGACCTGGTCGATCACGTCGTCCACCTGACTAAAGCCGTCTTTGGTTACCGGCTTGATCTCCACCGGAGGGTCGATCAGCCCAGTGGGGCGGATCACCTGCTCGGTGAAGACCCCTCCGGTGCGCTCCATTTCCCAGGTCCCGGGCGTAGCCGAGACGTGCACCGTGTCCGGCCGCATGGCGTCCCACTCCTCGAACTTGAGCGGGCGGTTGTCGATGGCCGACGGCAGCCGGAAGCCGTATTCGGCCAGGGTGAATTTCCGCCTGTAGTCGCCGCGGTACATGCCGCCGATCTGCGGCACGGTCTGGTGGCTCTCGTCGACGAATAGCAGCGCATTGTCGGGAATGTATTCGAAGAAGGTCGGCGGTGGCTCGCCGGCTCGGCGGCCGGTTAGGTAGCGGCTGTAATTCTCGATGCCGGCGCAGGAACCCGTCGCCTGGATCATCTCCAAGTCAAAGGTGGTGCGCTGTTCCAGCCGCTGGGCTTCGAGCAGCTTGCCCTCGGCCACCATCCAGTCGAGGCGCTCCTTGAGCTCTTCCTTGATGTGGGTGATCGCCTGGTTAAGCGTCGGACGCGGCGTCACATAGTGGCTGTTGGCGTAGATCTTCACGCCCTTCAAGTCGGCGGTCTTCTTGCCGGTCAGTGGGTCGAATTCGGTGATTGCCTCGATCTCGTCTCCGAACAGGCTGATACGCCAGGCGCGGTCCTCGTAGTGGGCCGGGAAAATCTCGAGGGTGTCGCCGCGCCGGCGGAACGTCCCGCGCTCAAAGGCCTGATCGTTGCGCTTGTATTGTTGGGCCACGAGGTCGCCCATAAGCTTCTTTTCGTCGATCCTTTGACCCGGCTCGAGCGTGAAGGTCATGGCCGTGTAGGTCTCGACCGAGCCGATGCCGTAGATGCACGAGACGGACGCCACGACGATCACGTCGTCGCGCTCTAGGATCGCCCGGGTGGCCGAGTGCCGCATCCGGTCGATCTGCTCATTTATCGATGAGTCCTTCTCGATATAGGTGTCGGTTCGCGGAACGTAGGCCTCGGGCTGGTAGTAGTCGTAGTATGACACGAAAAACTCGACCGCGTTCTCCGGGAAGAAGCTCTTGAATTCGCTGTAGAGCTGGGCGGCGAGTGTCTTGTTGGGCGCCAGGATCAAGGCCGGGCGCTGGGTCAGCTCGATGATCTTGGCCATGGTGAAGGTCTTGCCGGACCCGGTCACGCCCAGCAGCACTTGGTCGTGCTCGCGGGCGTTGACGCCTTCTACCAGCTCCGGGATCGCGGTTAGCTGGTCGCCGGCCGGCTCATAGTCGCTGACGAGTTTGAAGAGCTGGCCGCCCTCAGACTTGGCTGGGCGATCTGGCCGGTGCGGCTTCCAGAGCATCGGCATGGTGTTCTCGCCATAGTCGAACGAGGCCGACATATCGGCGGCGTCGGCGGCTGGTGCGGGAGAACGTGCCATGAACTGCAAGGTAGGTTTTCAGGAAGCCTAGCGCCACCCCAAGGAACGCGGTTGCTGACAGTGGGTTGGCAGGAGCAAAGTGCGGAAAACGCGGTGAACTCATGGCTAAGGACCACCTCGACGCGGAAGCCATTCGAGCCGCCCAGGGCGTGCTTGATGCGTTCATGACGGCGTTCAACGCTCGCGACATCCCAGCCTTCGAGGCGACCTTCAATTTCCCGAGCGTTCGGCTGGCCAGTCAGGGGTTGGTGATCATAAACGCAGGTGACATGAAGTCGGAACGCTTCACCACCGGTGCGCTCGCGGATTGGGACCACTCCGCTTGGGATCGCCGCGAGGTTATCCACGCCGGCTCCGACAAGGTGCACATCGACACCCGCTTCACCCGCTACCGCAAGGACGGCTCGGTGATCGGCGGGTTCGATTCGATCTATGTCGTCACCCGCCAGGACGGCCACTGGGGCGTGAAGATCCGGTCGAGCTTCGCGCCCTAACAAAAGCTCAGCTTCATTCCGACCTTGGCGAGCTTCTTGATCAGCGCCGCCACCGCCGCGGGACTGGAATCTATACCGCCATAAAACCGCACCTCGCCGCGGCGGCCGCCCTCGGCCACAGCCACCGAGATCTTCAACTTCGAAACATCCAATCCGACGAAAACTGCGCTATGCTCCTTCGTGCTCGCCCTCGCTAAGCATGGGGCTCGGCTCTGGCCTATCCAGAGCAACCCTCGTTATGTCTTGCTGCGGGGGCGGGCCACGTTTACCCGCGAACATACGGTCTAGCGCCGAGCGTTCAGCCAATCCTTGATGGTCCGATCGACCAGATCCTGGGCGTCGTGCTGCACGAAATGGCCGGCCGACGGGATCATCAGGATGGTGGTGTCGGCTGCGACGTAGTTCCAGGTGCCGGCATGGCCAGCAGCGTTGAGCGCGGTGTCTTTCATCCCGTGGATCACCAGAACCGGAACCTTGATTGGCGGATAGTTCTGCGCAAGCGGCGGCGGATCGCCGGGCGTGATCCGCGGATAGTTGGCACGATAGTAGTTCATCATCGCGGCGAAGTCGGAGCGCCTGAAGGCCTCAACGTAGCCAGCCTTCTCTGCAGGATCCTTGTTGGCCATCGCGGCCAAGCCTTCCGCCGTCAGGTTCTTCTCGGATCCCTCTTTTTGGAAGTTGCGCGCATATTGGCTGTTGGTCTGTTGATCCTTGTTGGTCGCCAGCTCTCGGGCCATGCCGGCCGGGTGGG
>JAYUBY010000143.1:0-2996 GCA_043740635.1 Alphaproteobacteria bacterium | reverse complement strand
CGGCGATGGCTACCGGATGCCGGCTAGCCCCAACAAGTGGGCGGCCGTCCTCAATCTGCTGGATCCCGACATCATCGAGGCTGGAGACGTCTTCGTTCCCGGCCATGCAGCCCAGGAATCCGGCCAGTAGCTGGGCGTACCAGTGGTCGGTGTTTGCCACACCGACGCCCCGACCTTGGCAGCCCTGCACCTAGGCGAGTGGGCCGAGCAGCCGACCTTCAACTTCTGGGCACAGGCCTATCAGCGCTTTGACCACGTTGTGGCGCCCTCCAAGCATACTGCCGCACGTCTGGCTGACGCCGGCGTCGAACGCGTGAGCGTCCATCCCCTGGGCGTCGATCTGGAGCTATTCCATCCCTCACGTGGCGACCGCGCCGCGCTGCTCAAGCGCCTCGACTTCCCGACGGATTCCCGATTGCTAGTCTTCGCCGGCCGCCCAGCGCGGGAGAAGAACATCGACGCGATGGTGGCGGCAGTCGAGATGCTAGGTGATCCCTATCGCCTTGTGCTGATCGGCGCCGGCAAGGACGCCAAGTACACGTCACGTGTCGCCTGCATCGACTTCGAGCGACAACCAGAAAAGCTGGCCGGCGTGATCGCCAGCTGCGACGCTTTCCTGCACGCCAACGAGAACGAGATCTTCGGCCTGGTGGTGATCGAGGCCATGGCCGCCGGCCTGCCCGTGGTCGGTCCCAACAAGGGCGGCGTCGGTGAACTGCTGGACGAGGCCGTGGGCCAGCTCGCAAGCGGCGTCGATCCGGCGAGCCTGGCGGAGGCGGTTGAAGCCTTATTCGCCCGCGACCTGGACGCTCTCAAGCTCGCCGCCCGCCGCCGGGCCGAGACCCGCCATAGCTGGGACCACACCTTCGAAGGCCTGACACGCCTCTACACCCAACTCCTGGCCCGAGCGCCGCGACGGGCGCCGCTGAGAATGAGCGCCTAGGACTGCATTGTCGCTAAAGCCGCGCTTGTATTCCTGTGGCAAGGTCGATTCTCCCAGGTGGCCACAAGAGTGGCGCCGCATCTTCGGATCCGGTCTGCCGCATGCCCACTAAGCCACCTAAGAAGCGACCCTACGGTCGCTACGCGGCCATCGGGCTTGCTGTCCTCGTTCTTCTCTTCGTCCTGAAGGGCTGCTTCTTCCCCACGGTCGCCCCGCCGCGCTACATCACCGCGCCCGTGGCTGTTGGGGATATCGAACAGACTGTGCTGGCCAGCGGCTCACTTCAGCCGTTCGAGTTGGTGGACGTCGGCTCTCAGGTTTCAGGGCAGGTGAAGTCGCTGAAAGTGGCACTTGGCGACAAGGTCCAAAAGGGCCAGCTCATCGCCAACATCGACCCCGCAACCCAGCGCAACGCGCTTCTCATCGCCCAGGCGACCCTAGAACAGCAGAAGGCGCAACGACTGTCGCAGGAAGCGACCTTGGCGCAGGACAAGCTTGGGTTGGCTCGCCAGACTACGACCTTCGCGGCCGAAGCGAGCTCGCGGCAAGATCTGGAAGTTGCGCAAACAACCTTGAAGAGCGCCCAGGCGAGCTTGGCCGCGACCAACGCCTTGATCAAACAGGCATCTGTGGCGGTCGATACTGCCGGTGTGAACCTGGGATACACCCAAATTGTCGCGCCGATCGATGGCGTCGTGGTCGCGATCCAAACGAAGCAGGGTCAGACGGTGAACGCCGTCCAGTCGGCGCCGACGATCGTCAAGCTGGCCAACCTGGCTACGATGACCGTCCGGGCGCAAATCTCTGAGGCAGACGTCGTCCACGTACATCCTGGCCAAGTGGTCTATTTCACCATCCTGGGTGACCCGGACCGACGCTTCTACGCGCGCCTGCGCGGCATCGAGCCCGCGCCGGATTCCATCACGAGCACAACGACAGCGACGACCAGCCCGTCGAACACGGCGGCGGTCTACTACAACGGTCTCTTCGAGGTGGCCAATCCGGACGGGGTCCTTCGCACCTCGATGACCGCCCAGGTCTACATTGTCCTGGCAACCGCTAAGCACGTCCTGACCATTCCCTCGGCGGCCCTGACTTCTGCCGGGCCCGGTCGCTATACGGTCCGCGTCCTGCCCGACCCCAAAAAACCACCGACCGTTCGGTCGGTTCGGGTGGGCATCAACAACAACGTGACCGCCGAGGTCCTCAGCGGGTTGAAAACCAACGAGAAGGTCATCGTAGGCGAAGGCCCCGCTAAGGAAGCAACGCCGCGCCAGCCGGGCTCGCCCGGCGGCCCACCCCGAGGCGGTGGCCGGGTGGTCGTCGGCAACTAGCATGACCGCGCCCCTGCTTGAGCTGACCCATCTGCGCCGGGAATATCCCGCGGGCGATCAGGTGATTGCGGCGCTGAAGGACGTGACCTTGTCCATCGAGGCTGGCGAGATGGTCGCCATCGTCGGTGCGTCAGGTTCCGGGAAATCCACTCTGATGAACATCCTGGGGTGCCTCGATCGGCCCACCTCCGGGTCGTATCGGGTTGCCGGGCGCGATACCGCCAGCCTTGAGCCTGACGAACTCGCCGAACTGCGACGCGAGCATTTTGGGTTCATCTTCCAGCGCTACCACCTGATGGCCGATCTGACGGCCCTGGCAAACGTCGAAGTGCCGGCGATCTACGCAGGTCAACCGGCAGGCGCGCGGCGCGCCCGCGCCCGCGACCTTCTCGCGCGCTTCGGCCTATCGGACCGACTGGACCACCGTCCCTCGCAGCTGTCGGGCGGCCAGCAACAGCGGGTCAGCATCTCGCGGGCCCTGATGAATGGGGGCCAGCTGATCTTGGCCGATGAGCCGACCGGCGCCCTCGACCGGCGCAGTGGCGCAGAACTGATGAAGGTTCTCGAGGAGCTGAACGCCGAGGGCCACACCGTAATCATCGTCACTCACGACTTGAGCGTCGCTGAGCACGCCCGGCGGGTGATCGAGATCAGCGACGGCGAGATCATCGCCGATCGGCAGACGGGGAAACCCGCGCCCGCGCCGACGTCGCGTCCAG
>JAYUBY010000142.1:0-2150 GCA_043740635.1 Alphaproteobacteria bacterium | reverse complement strand
TGCTCACCGCTGAAATAAGCGAAGTTGAACCGCTTCATGGTATCCACGGCGCGCCCTTCGGCGGTCTTCCCCGCTGAGACAACCTTGCCCTGAGCATCGAACGTCGCGCGATAGATCTCCGCGCCGTGCGAGAAGTACGAAACCGTGCCGCTCCGCGCCTTGCCGCCTTCGGCGCTGACCCCGCGTTCGGTGTTGACGGCGTCCTCGATGGGGTGTTCGCGGATGTAGGTATTTAGTCCCTTGAACATCGCTTCATCGGTGATTGGCGGTGGTGGGGGAACCGAAGGGGTCGTGACCGCGACGCCGTCGGGTCGGACAGTCGTCGTGGCGCCGTCGTTCGAGGTCACCGTCCAGGTTCCATCGGGATTGACGGTGGCGTCCCGCGGTGGCGGCGGCAGACTGGGCGGAGCGTTCGGTGGCGGCGCCTCGCCCGGCTCGGGAAATACCGTCCGGGTCAAGCCGTCCATGAAATAGGTGGTCTTGGCCCCGTCATAGAAGGTCGTGGTCCAGGAGCCGTCCTTGTGGACCGTCGAACCGGGGATGGGCGCACCAAAAGCATTGCGTTTCTCCGGCGGCGTGATCGTTGGCGGGCCGCGTTGCGCGCCGGGCGCGGCCATCAGGGCGCCAGCGAAGTCGACCGCGCACATCCAGGCATAGGCGGCGTGCGGGCCGCAGGCGACCCCGGCAATCGATAGGTTCGGATCGAAGATCGCTGTGCGATGGCCTCGTGTCGGCACGCCATCATCGATCACAAGCTGCCGCACCACGTCGTGCGCTGTCCGCGGGACGAGTGAGATATCCTCGTCCATGGCCCCCGCCCAGACACCCGCGGCCCTGATCCGTTGGGTCATTGTCGATCCGTCTGATCCTGCGTGGCCAAGTCCACCCTTGGGGCCAAGATCGGAAACCAGACGGTTCGCGGCGCGGGCTAAACTGTCGCTCCATTGGAGCGGCGGCGCGGGCTGACGCCGACCCAGATAGCTGATCGCATCATCGACCGCGGCGGCGCCTTCGCTTGTCATCGCCACGGTATGACCTGGCTCATTGACCAGTTTTCCGCGGTAGTCGCTCTCATAGAGACGCAGTCCTTGAGCATAGGCTTGGGGGTCGGTTCGGGCTGAATTGATTTCATTCAGCACGTCCAATTCCAGCCTAGACGACACATTTCGCCCGACCCCAATAGCCTGGATCGGGTGGACCGGAAGCTGTTCGATATCGCGTTGCGTGATCGGGCGGACCGGGACCTGCACAGTCTCAAGCGAAGGCGTCACCGCTCCGGCGCCACCGAACGAGGCAAAGACGAGGACGGCTGAGGTGAGCGTCGCCCCCGTGTAGCATCGCGTCATGGTCTGACCCTCGGCATGCCGTAAGGAGAGATTGCGCCCCGAGTGAGGGCCCAGTCAAAGTAAACTCAACCTGATGGCAACGGGTATATTCCGGCGCCAAGTTGGCGTCGACGCTGGTGCGGACGGCGCTTGTCCAAGGACCGATTGAACGAACCCGCTAAAACGACCTCAAACGCGCGCGCGGGGCGGCTGGCTGGCGCGCTCCCCCACCCCCCCAATCAAGCGATAGAGGGCCGGCATCACCAAAAGCACCAGAGGGCCCTGGGCAATCAAGCCGGCGATTATCGCTACCGCCAGAGGCTTCTGCATGGATGACCCGGCGCCCAGCGTCAGGGCGAGGGGCGTCAAGGCCAGGATCGCCGCCAGAGTGGTCATGGCGATCGGACGCAGGCGGTTGGCGCCGGCGTCGACCAGGGCTTGCCCGGGCGGTACGCCATGAGCCACAAGGGCGTCGTATTCGGTGAAATAGAAGATAGCCACCTCGGTAACGATGCCGATGACCATCGTCAGGCCCATCAGGGCCATGATGTTGAGTTCGATGCCGGTCAACCACAGCCCAATTGCCACGGCGCAGGCCGCAAGCAGCGGCATGGCGATGATCGTCGCGACGATCTTGAAGTTCTCGTAGAGGATGAGCAGCAGCACCGCGACAGTGGCCAGGGCCGCCGCGAACACCGCTGCCATGCCCCGGAAGGCCGACTGCTGTTCGGCATAGAGGCCGCCCATCTCGAAGCTGATCCCGGGCAGCAGCACATTGTCGCCGCCCACCCGCCGCTCGACTTCTTTGGCCGCAGAGCCCATGTC
>JAYUBY010000141.1:0-6537 GCA_043740635.1 Alphaproteobacteria bacterium | reverse complement strand
CGAAGCCCGCCTCGACGTCTCCGAGGCCATGATACTCGTCGCCATGGGCGGCAATCTGCTACGCAGAAACGCCCACCCGTGAATTTCCAAACGGTCTCTAAGGCTTGTAGGACCGGGCCGGAATGACGGCGGCGGCGTAGTGGCGAGCCAGATCCTGATAGGTCCGGTTGATGGTGGGCTCGTAGCGATCCGGCTTCGTGACGCCGGCCTTGAGGTTATCGCAGACGAAAACGGCGGGCGCGCCTCCCAGGAACTCCAGCATCTCCACCTGGCAGGAGATCCAGTCGCCAAGCCCCTCGCTCGGCCGCGCGGTGGCGAAGATGTAGCTGGATGCGCCCATCGCGGACACGAATAGCTTCATGGGGCGGGCCTCACCGGTCCGCGGGTCGATCACGTCGATGGTGGAGCCGGCGTAGTCGACGAACACCTTCTCGCCGGCGGCGTGATGCTGGCGCATGCTCGGCGACACCTTGCCCTTCCAGGCATCGAAGGCGACACAGAACCAAGTGTAGCCGTACGAGGTCGGCTGACCGGTGCGATACTCTTCCCAGAGAAGGGCGCGAGTGACGTTGGGGCGGCGCAGCTCGGCGTCCACGTAGGCCCAGTTAGGCACGGGCCGCAGCGCCTCCGGATCCTGCGGCGCCCCAGGAAACAGCAGGCGCTCAAGGGCCGTGTCGGTCAGCTCCTCCGGAAGCGGCCAGGTCACGCCCGCGGTGCGCGCGCGGCGCAGGTACATGCCGACAGCCCCCTTGCTGAGGGCCAGGGCGGCGGCGACTTGACGGTTGCTCAGGCCGTTCTCAAAGGTGAGGCGAAGAAGATCCCGTATCCGGCGCATCGACAGTCTCTCGGTCGGCATGGGGTCCCCTCGCTCCAAACGGCGAGGCAATCCGTAGCCCGGTTAGACTGTCGGTCGAGGCTCGCTCACCCCGTCTCCAGGGTGCCCACGATGGTCTGAATTACGCAGCGCTGGCCGCCGACAGGCCTAGCAGGCTGGCCAGGGAGAGCACGCACAACCCGCTCCCAATCGTCTTCAGATCCATGATTGAACGCCCCCGACGGATCTCGCTACGACTACGGTAGGCGGACTTTTCGAATGTCGCAATTGGGTCGTTCATCAGCGCGGCGTCCTTGTCGTCCACCGGAACTTCCCAATGCGTGTTCCGGGGGGAATCTGGAAGTTGTCTTCCGACCCGCTCCGCCAATGATGGCCGGGTCAGGACCAGCCCGAATCGTCGTCAAACCTCAAGGCGGAACGCCGCGCCGTCGCGCTTGATATGGCCGGCCGTCGGCCCGGCGTAGTGGGTCCCGATGACCAGGATCGGCTCGTCGGCCCATTCGGCGAACATCCGCGCGCGGGTGATGGCTGCGGCCTTCGGGTCGCTGTCGAAACTCGGGGACCATTCCGGGTGCGCCAATTGGCACGGGTGATGGCTCATGTCACCGGTGATCACCGCGGTCTGACCCTCCGACTCGATCATCACGCTGACGTGCCCAGGGGTGTGGCCGGTGGTCGGGATCAAGCGGATCTCGGGGCTGATGCAGTGGTCGAGGTCGACCATCTCGGCCAGGCCCGCGTCCAGGACCGGCTTGACCGAGTCGAACAGGATCGCTTGTTGTTCCTCATCACCCTCGGCGCTCCAGTGGGCGTATTCAGTCTTGCCGAACAGGTAGCGGGCCTTTGGGAAGGTCGGGACCCACTTTCCGTCTTCCAGCATTGTGTTCCAACCGACGTGATCGACATGCAGGTGGGTGCAGACCACCGCATTGACGCTCTCCCGCGACCAGCCGGCGTCGGCCAGATGCTGCAGGAACGGAGTCGAAAGGGTGTTGCCGCTTAACAGGCTGCGGGCCTTGTCGTTGCCGATGCAGGTGTCCACGACCAGCCGTAGACCCGGCGCTTCGACCAGCAGCGCGTGAATGGAGAGCAAAAGCTGATTCTTTTCATTGACGAAATGCGGGTAGAGCCAGGGCGAGCGGCGCAGCGCTTCTGGCGTCGCCTGGGCCAGGAAGTTGGCCGGGGTCTCCATCTCGACGATGCGTGTGATCTTCACCGCGCCCACCTGCCACGACAGCATTGCGTCCTCGCCATTCTTGTTTGGTTGACCAGATCCCAGGAGATCACGGCTCGTCCGCCGATGAAAGGCGTCGTCCTTAACCGCCGCCCCCTCGCGCAGTGCGCCTCTGTCGGGAGAAACGGTCCGTAGCTGAGCGTCTGCTGGAGATTGACGCCTTGCGTCGGCTCTAATCCGACCGAAGCTTGCCGGCGACACCGCGCCCCGGAAGCTGCCCTTCGTAACCGCAGCGCAGACTCGCCACCCGCTATGAGGCGCTCCTGGACGTGGCCATTTCCGGCAACGGATCGACCGTAAGGCGGCGCATGTGTCGGCGCTGGCCTGGGTAGTCATTGAGGGCGAAGTGCCAGACAGAGCGGTTGTCCCAGAAGGCAACCGAACCCCTGGCCCACGCGAAGCGGCAGGTGAAGCCCTCATAGCGGCAATGCTCGAACAAGTAGTCTAGCAGCGCCTTGGATTCCCGCGTCTTCCAGCCGTCGATCCTCATCGTGAAGGCCGGGTTTACGTAGAGCGCCTTGCGACCGCTTTCCGGGTGTACCAGGACCATCGGGTGGACATACTCGCCCACATAGCCATCCGCCTCGGCCACCGACATCGATGACCGCTTCTGCGCGGAATGCCCCTGGGCGGAATATTCTCGGCTGGCGGAATGCACCGCGTTAAGGCCCTCCAGGGTCTGCTGCAGACCCGGCGACAGCGCGTCGTACGCCGCCGCCTGGCTAGCGAACAGCGTGTCGCCGCCGAACGCCGGAATCTCCAGGGCGTAGAGGATGGAGCCGATCGCCGGGGTCTCCAGGAAGCTCATGTCGGAGTGCCAGCCACCGCCGAAATTGATCCTGTCGGACGGTTCCTTGATGATCTCCATCACCTCGGGGTGGTCGCGCATCCCGGCCACGTAGGGGTGGATGTTTAGCGGGCCGAACCGCGCCCCGAACGCGGCCTGCTGGGCCGGGGTCAGTTCCTGCCCACGGAAAAAGATCACCTGGTGCTCGACCAGGGCGGCACGGATTTCGGCGATCGTGGCGTCGGCCAGCTGCTGGGCCAGATCGACGCCGCCGATCTCGGCGCCGAGGGCGCCGGACACGCGGCGGATGGTCAGGGTCTTGGTCATCGACGGCCCTCGGGATGTCTGATCCGACATTCCCCAGATAGCCGGACAAATCGAAGGTTGCGAGCCCTGGTCATTGGGCCAGCTCCATTTCTCGGACTTTCACGACGTTCCGCTTACCCCTCGTTCCCCGCCAGGGAGGGCAAGTTCCCGCCAGACGGTGCGGCGGGGTACCGCATAGCGGAACGTGGGAGAGGCAAGTTTGGGTCGACCTTCATCGGTGGTTTCCTGCCCGACTCCAGACCTTCCCAACGCGTGTTCCGGGGGGTTAGCTAGCGGACCTGGGCGTGCAGCTCATGCCCATTCCTGGGCTCGCCTTGCGCGCGGCAGTGGTGTCGCCCTCGACGCACTCGGTCGCCGGCCAAACGCGCGCCGTTCAGCAGTTAGCGGCCGCGACGGCTTCTTCGTGGCGGGCGCCGGCAAGGATGTTGGGGAGGGAATAGTTACCCTCATGGCAGGCGTGCTCGTACATGAGCTTGTCGGTCCGGAACCATGAAAACTCGGCGAGCCAGGGCGCGGTGTAGGTCTTCGTATCGACGACGGTGAACTGGCAGAGCAGCTCGCGGTCGGAGACCGGCGTCAGGCGTTCGATCACCGTCGCCGCGCCGGGAACCATGTAGAACGGGAAGCTCTGCACGCGCGCCGAATCGGGCAGCTCCTTGGTTTCGATGATCATGGTCTTTCCCTCGAAATGCCCGATGGAATCGCCCAGCCGCGACGGTATCGCGCCCGGATCACTGACGCCGGTGAGCGGGACGATCCTCACCTCGTCACCATACTCGGTGTGCAGCACCACGTAGCCTGGCGCGCGAACAATCTGCAGCACGTTCTCGAAGATGGCCGCCAAGAAGTTTCGACAGTCACTCGGCCCCCTTCAAAAGCCGACTTGCCAGACTCCGAAGTGCCCGATCGCTTCGTCCGACGTTTCGAATTCCGCGGTAGCGGTCCGATTTGCAATAAAGGCGATAAGCGTGGTGCGCCTGGGCTCGGATGCACCGTTCGACACGAAGCTCAACGTTATCTACCCCACCGAACGGGCCGACCCGTAATGCCGTCGCGGCTGTACGAGGACGGGATCGGCGTCAGTGATGCGGGAGCCCACTTAGCAAGGCCGAGACTGCAGACATATAGAGCATTGGAGGCCGCGACAGCTGGCGTAGAGACCGCCCGGTCGACTGGCTGGAACCTAACAGCTCACGGGGCATTTCGGGGGGCGGAAGGGCCTGCCGCTCGCGTTCCATTAGGAAGGCGTTGCCGCTCCGGGCAATCTTAATCATGACACGTGGAATAACTCCCGCACGCCGGACGGCGTCGCGGCGTGGCGTCTTAGGCCTGGCAGCGGGCGCGCTGGCACTCGGGAGCGTAACCGCCGCAGGACTGGCGGCGGCGGCTGCCGCGAAAGCTTCCCAGAAATCGGTCGACTATCAGAACCATCCCAAAGGAGGGAAAGGCTGCAACACCTGCGGCGCCTTCCAGCCACCCTCTAAATGCAAGACCGTCGAGAGCCCCGTCGAAGCCGGCGGCTGGTGCAGCCAGTATAAGAAGTCCTAGTGGGACGCCGCCCGCGCGCCGCCTCCAATTCGAGCCGCTCGCGTCGGTTCAAAATCGCCTCGCTCCTGGCCTTCGCGCTGATCGCCTTCGGCGCCGGGTCCGCGATGGCCGTGCCCAGCTTCGCCATCCAGACCGACCATCCCTGCCAGTCCTGCCATGTGGGCGGGTTCGGCCCGCAGCTCACACCCTATGGGCGCGAGTTCAAACTGCGCGGGTACACTGAGCGAGCGGTCGCCTTCAACGTGCCGTTCTCGGCCATGGCCGTGGCCTCCTACGTCCGCACCCAGAAGAACCAAGCCAGCCCACCCGCTGACGGTTATTCCACAAACAACAACACGGCCCTGGACCAGGTGAGCCTGTTCCTGGCCGGCGGCCTAGGCTCCCATCTCGGGGGCTTCGTCCAGACCACCTACGACGGCATCGGAAAGTCCTGGAGCTGGGACAATCTCGACCTGCGCGCCACGACGGTCACCCACATCAGGGGCAAGGAAGTCGTCCTCGGCCTCGACCTCAACAACAGTCCTGCAACCCAGGACGCCTGGAACACCCTGCCGGCTTGGGGATTTCCCTACACGGGCTCGAAACTCGCGCCGTCGCCGTCGGCCTCTCCGCTGTTTGCCGGCGGCCTAGCCCAGAAAGCCTTGGGCATGACAGCCTATGCCTGGATCGACTCGGCGGTCTTCATTGAGGCGGGTGCCTATGGCTCGCCCAATCAAAGCGCTCTGACCCATCTGGGCGTCGATCCATTCAACCCTGGCGATATCGATGGCCTTGCGCCTTACGGGCGCGTGGCCTTCCAGACCAAGGTCGCTGACGGGACCTTGCAGGTCGGCGCCTTCGGCATGCGCACCGACATCCATCCCGGCGGCGATCGCCTGACAGGGCTCACCGACCGCTACCGAGACCTGGGCCTCGACGCCTCCTACCAGAAGGCGCTCGACAGTGGCGACGTGGTGGCCTTCGACGCCCGCTACCTGAACGAACGCCAGACACTCAATGCCACCTGCGCTATCGCCGGCCCTGCGCCAGGGTGCGCCGATGCGCGGCTGACCGATCTGCGCGCGGACGCTTCCTACTACTGGCGTAACAAAGTGGGTGCGACGGTCGCCCTGTTCGACACCCTTGGGCCAGCGAATTCCGCAATCTATTCGGGCAACCGGACGTTTCGACCCAACAGCAGCGGGGTCACCCTGCAGCTCGACGGCACGCCATGGGGGGAAGGCAAGAGCCCGCTCGGTCCACGCTTCAACATGCGGGTTGGGATCCAGTACACGCTCTACAACCGCTTCGATGGCGCGAGCCGAAACTTCGACGGCGCCGGGGCGAACGCCTCGGACAACAACACGCTGCGGGTTTTCACCTGGTTCGCATACTGACCGACGCGAAGGCCACGAGATGGAAACGGTTTGCGCGAGATAGGACTTCGATGCTTGTCGTGCGCTTTAGGGGCGTGCCTACAGTGCGCGAGGCTTCGCGCAGATCTTCCGCAATCAGGTTATCGCGATGCGCATTCCACCTATCGCCACTCCCTCGCAGATCAAGCACGAACTCAGAGCCCGGCGACACATGATATCAGCGCATGGAAGCCTCGCTGGTGGGACCGGCAGACTTGGCATGGTGGACGTAACGGGACTCGGGCCCGTTGCAGATTTAGTCCGTCGTCTACGAGCGGAACGAAATAAGTCGGCCCGGCAGGACTCGAACTGACTAGGGGGTGTCGTCATTTAAGCCAGATGGCTGCGGCCACAAGGTAGACGGCGGCGAGGAAGTTTCGAGCTGTTTTGTCGTAACGCGTGGCGATAGCTC
>JAYUBY010000140.1:0-5264 GCA_043740635.1 Alphaproteobacteria bacterium | reverse complement strand
CCGGCGTTGCTCGAAGCATCCAGCTGCTCGTCGCACCCCAGGAACTGCCCATTCTCGGCTTGGACCAACCCGTCATAATCACTGCGTCGGGACACTAGGAATGAATAGTCTGCCGTTGGGCTGCGCGTCGTGATCCCCCGTCCCTCGAAGCGGCGACAGCCTGATGGACCTCAACCCCCATCGACGGCGCATCATCAAAGGTGGTGCGCCGTTTCTCTTGCGGATGGGCTTCATAAAGATACTTATCTCGAGGCTCTCGCAGAGCGGCGAGCGGAGCAGTCGACCGCGTGAACGGAACGTGTCTGCTGTCCTCAGCGTTGGCTCACACCGCCTGTGTTGAAACACTGGCATGGCCCGCAATGGGCTGAGATTTGGAGTCAACGATGAAACACCTCATGGTCGCCCTGCTGGCGACGTCCACCCTGGCCCTGGCGGTTCCCGCCTTCGCTCACCCCGAAGACCATGCGGTTTCCACGGACGAGCAGTGGAGCAACGGCGGAGCCACTTACGGTGATTTCAGCCAAGAGTATCAGCACATCTAGGACGGCATTCAGCACGGCCTCAGCGACGGCTCCTACACCCAAAGCCAGGCGCAGCAATATTCCCGTGCGATGCAGCAGATTAAGGCCCGTGCCGACTACATGGAGCGGAGAGGCCGCTATGATCCACAAGACACCCAAGCCCGCCTCGAACGGCTGCACGAAGTCATGCACGACGCCCATGAGCGCGGCCACGCGATCCAGGACCAGGGTCAGGTGGGTGGAGACGACAACTGGAATACCGGCGGCGACACCTACGCCGATTTCAACCAGGAATATCAGCACATCTGGCAGGGCATCCAGCACGGTGTGAGCGACGGCTCTTACACCCGCCTTCAGGCCCAGGGTTTCTATCGCGCCATGCAGCAGATTAGGGCCCGTGCCGAATACATGGAGCGGAGTGGCCGCTATGATCCGCAAGACACGCAACCCCGCCTCGAACGGCTGCACAACGTCATGCATGACGCCCATGAACGCGGCCACCAGTTGCAGGATCGCTACGGGAACAACGGCGACTACAACTATCGACGGTGAAAGTAGGGGCTTTTCCTGTCACCCATTGCCGAGACACGGCCTGAAAAACGGTTCTGTCGGCACTGTCAGCCCAAACTTCAGCTCCTGCTAACCGGCTCGCCATAGCCACCCAGATGGCCAGGTCCGAGAACCCATTCCGCTACTTCGACAGATCGCCCGAGGTGATCCGGCTCGTGGTGATGATGTACGTGAAGTACCCGCTGTCGCTTCGAAACGTCGAGGATCTGCTATTCGAGCGCGGCATCGGCATCTGCCACGAGACGGTGCGGCTGTGGCGGAACCGGTTCGGACCGATGTTCGCCGCAGAGATCCGCAAGAAGCGGGTCGATCGGATGCGCGCCCACACCCACTGGAAATGGCATCTGGACGAGGTCTACGTGAAGATCAACGGCGAGATGCGCTACCTCTGGCGAGCCGAGGATCACGAGGGCGAGGTGCTAGAATCCTACGTCACCACCACCCGCGACAAGGCCGCGGCGCTCGCCTTCATCAAGAAGGCCATGAAGCGCCACAGCAGGCCGCAAACGGTAGTGACGGACGGCCTTCGATCCTATGGCGCAGCCATGAAAAACTCGGCAACCAAGGCCGTCAGGAGGTGGGCCAATGGCTCAACAATCGCGCGGAGAATTCACACCAGTCGTTCCGCCGACGAGAGCGGGCGATGGAGCGATTTCGGAGGATGAAAACCCTCCAGAAGTTCGCGGCCGTCCACGGCACGGTCCACAACCACTTCAACCAGGAGCGCCACCTCATCAGCCGAGACCTCTACCGCGAACGACGCTCAGCCGCCTTGGCTGAGTGGCGTACGGTCCTGGGCTAGAGCCAGGCGCGGACTGGGGATATTGCGCCCAAGTGGAGACAAGTTGCCGTTGGACTGACAGCACCATCGAAGCTCATGGCGGGCTCGATCCCGTCGTTGCGGCGGCAAAGTCGCGCGGCGTGCACCTCGTGCAGCTGGCCGACGATCGTGACAAGGAACTCGTGGCCGCAAGCCTGCACCCTTTCCGTACTCTGTGCTGAGGACCGGCAATGGGCGGACGGCTATTCTACAAGCGCCGCCCTCTCAGACGACCAAGTGTTCTATTTCCGCCGAAACCAGGACAACTAACCCGGTGGGATTCCACTGGAAAGTCAGGTCCCCGCGGAGCCCGCCCCTAACGCTTCTGCGGACCAATACGCTGCCGAACCCCTCCCGCTCAGGTGGGGCCGTGATCACGGGTCCGCCCTTCTCTTCCCACGAGAGAGCGAAGCGGCCGTTCGCTACCGTCCACGAAATGTGGACGCGCCCGCCGGGGACCGAGAGGGCGCCGTATTTTGCCGCGTTCGTCGCCAGCTCATGCACGACGAGCGCGACGTTGGTGGCGGCCTCGGCGCCGACCGCAATCTCCGGCCCGTCGATCTCGGTGCGAGTGCTGTCGCCTGTTCCTGCCGGATCGGCATAGGGCGAGAGAACCTTTCGGACCAGTTCGCCAAGGGTGGTTTCCCGCTTGGTGGCCTCGGCCACCGAAGGGCTCGGCCGGATCAACTGGTGGGCGCTGGCGAGCGCACCGAGCCGACCTTGAACAGTCTCGGCCAGTTCCTTGGGCGTGGTCGCCGACCTAGCGCTCAACGTCACCATTCCACCGACGATGGCGAACAGGTTTTTAACCCGGTGATCCATCTCCATGAGGAGCAGCTCTTGCTGTTCCTCATGCTGTTTGCGCGGGCTAACATTCAGGAAGATCACGCCAAGCGCCGTGGCGCCGCCGTCCTCGAAACAAAAAGCGAACAACTCTAGTGTTCGCCCCTCTGTCGTTAGATCAAGCTGGAAACGGTTCGACTCTCCAGTCGCCATGACAGCGTCGTAGATGTCGAACCATTCCTCTGCCAGGCTGGGCAACACTTCCCGAATGGTTTTGCCGACGACGTTGCTGATGCCGCTTTGCTTCTCAAACCCGGCATTGGCGGAGAGGTAGCGGAAGTCGCTCGGCTCGCCGGCGGGGGTCTCCAGCTTCTCGAGGGTACAGAAGCCCTCGTCGATGAACTCGAAGAGAATCCGGAATCTGGACTCGCTCGCGCGGAGAGTTTCCTGTGCCGCTTTGCGCTCGGTGATGTCGATAAAGCTATTGATTGCCCCGGTGATCTCCCCGCGCTGGTTCTTCACTGGGCGGATATTCACGAGCGCGGCAATCCGCGTGCCGTCGGGCCGATTGATGTGAACTTCCACATCCCGCGCCTCCGGTATCTTGCCGCTCAACACCTCGGCCATGGGACACTGCTCATGGGGTACATGGCTGCCGTCCGGACGGAACAATTTGAACGCGCCACAAAACCGCTCGTTGTTGTCCCCTAACGCCGGCTCGCGGCCCCACAGTTCGGCGGCGCGGCGGTTGAAATCCTGAATCACACCCGTGACGTGGCAGGAATAGATGGCCACGGGACCCATCTCGAATAGCGCCCGATAGCGTTCTTCGCTTTCGTGGAGCGTCGCCTCCGCCAGCTTGCGCTCGGTGATTTCGCGTTGCAGTTTGACGTTCAATGCGTTTGTGGCATCGACGAGTTCTTGCTGGCGCAGCGAACTGAGGACGAGCGCCTCGTTCATCGCGACCGCGTTTTTATGGAACTGTGCGGCTCCGGTCACTGAATTCATTGCCCCGACGAGACGCTCGCCTATCCACCGGTACCACAAATGTTAAGCCATAGGAGCTTGACCTAGTCGACGCAGGGACCTTGCTTCGAGCGCGGCCACGCTTGGGTCTATTGCTTGGTCTTAGCTTTCGGCTCCGGAGGGGCTTCCGTTTTTTGAGGCGGGCTTGGGCCGGTTCGCGTGGGAATTCCGGTGGTTAGTCCGTCGTAGTCCGTGGATCGCGGCTGGATGACGACCACGCCCTTATCGGTGATGACATACTCGCGGATGTCTTTGCTGTGATTTCCACCGCGCATCTTGATCACGACCATTACCTTCCGAAGCTGGCCGTCGATTTCCACATAGCGCATCCTGATGATGTCATCGGTCAGGAACGAGATCGTGTAGTGGCTGAAGGAAAATCCGGTAAACGAGTCCTCCACCTCGACCGTGCTGAGAATCGTCACCCCGGCTCCCGTCAACGCCACGATCAGCCGGTAGAGCGACTCGCGAAAGTCCTCACGGAAACCGGGCGCCAGCGCCATCTCAAGACTGACTAGCGAATCGATCACCAGACGTTTCGCGCCGACTCTTTCGACAGCGTCGAGAATCTCTTGCATGATTTCGTCCACCGAGAGGTCGAGCGGACGAAGGTAGATGATCTCCAGATTTCCCTTTTCCTGGGGCGTCTTCAAATTCAGACCAAAGCTGTCGGCGCGATCCGTGTAGCCCTTGGGTCGTTCCTCAAAGATCGCCATGATCGCCGGTTCGCCATCGCGCAGTCCCGCCGCAATAAATTGCGTGGCCAGCGCCGTTTTGCCCGTCCCCGAAGGTCCGGCTATGAGCAAACTGTCGCCTTCGAGGACACCCCCGCCCATCATCTTGTCCAACTCGGGAATGCCCATGGAAAGCCGCCGGTGCTCGGCCGGCTTCCGGTTTTTGAGGACAAATCCCAGAGTGCGCGAGAAGGCTTGCAACCCATCGTCGTTGATGCGGACGGTGTGCAATCCCGGCACCGAGCCCGACCCACGCACTTTCAAGATTTGCAGTTTTCGCACGACGGAATTTCTTTCCACCTTCTGCGAAAGCCAGAAGAGGCCGTCGGCGATGGTGAACAGCGGATTGCCGCGTGTCTCTTCCTCGCCGAATTCGCCCACTAAAAATGTCGTGGCTTCCCAGCTGGTTAGAAACTGAGTGAGTTGCTGAATGAACGACTGCATTTCCATTTCGCCGGCCGCGGCCTGCGTTTTGCGCATCACGGTGCGAAAGGAGTCCACGACCACCACGCCAGGATTGATCGCGGTGACCTGCTTGATAATTTCCGCAAGGACCGTGTCCAGATCTTGATGCAACACCAGGTCGCTCAGATTGATGAAGCGGACGGCCTTGCCTAACTTGGATCCGTCGAAGAATGAAAACTGCTGCTGGTAGCGCAACATTTTTATCGCGGGCTCACCGAGGACGGTGAAAAAAAGCGCGGGTCTTTCCTCAGTCGCATTGGCGAAAAGGATCTGGTGCGCCATCGTGGTCTTGCCGGAACCGGGCATGCCGGCGATGACGTTGAACGAAAACTCCGGGATGCCGCC
>JAYUBY010000139.1:0-5488 GCA_043740635.1 Alphaproteobacteria bacterium | reverse complement strand
AACATCGGGAAGACGAAGTCGCGGACGAACTCCTCGCGCACGTCCTCGATGAAGATGTTCTCCGGCTTCACGCCGGCGGCCAGCGCCTTGGCGCGCGCGGGTTCGATCTCCTCGCCCTGGCCGAGGTCGGCGGTGAAGGTGATCACCTCGGCGCCGTATTCGGTCTGCAGCCACTTCAGGATGATCGAGGTGTCGAGGCCGCCGGAGTAGGCGAGCACGACTTTCTTGATGGGCTTGTCGGCCATGGTGGGCAGTCCTGGCAGGAATACACAAGAAAGGGTCGCGCGCCTTTAAGGGCGAACGGCCCGCAGATTCAAGAGGGGCGATTCAAGGCTTGAGCGCGGCAGCCAGCCAACGGAGGTGCAGCAGCGCAACGAGTGACGCTGACGCCGCACGCACACCGAACACGATGAAAGCCGCGTCACCGATCGCGCCCCTAGCTTGCAGTGCGAGCCAGAGGCTGGCGACGAAGCTGGCGGCTGGCAGCAGCCACAGAGCAAGCTCGCGCCGCATGAGCCCGCCAAGGAAGCGGACGCTCGCCCGGCCCTCCGTTTGGCGCCACGCCTGCCGAGAGGCAGAGAACATGATCGCGAGCGCAACGACCCAGAGGGCGTCGCCAATGTAGGCAAGGACCATAACCTAGATGGTGACCTGGGTGCCGAGCTCGACAACCCGACCTGGTGGGATCTTGTAGAAATCCGTCGGGTTCGCTGCGTTTTTCATCAGGAAGATGAAGAGCTTGTCCTGCCAGAGCGGCATTCCAGACTGTGCGGACGGCACGACCGAGCGACGGCCGAGGAAGAAGCTGGTGGCCATGATGTCGAACTTCAGGCCGAGCTTGCGGCAAAGCGCCAACGCCTTGGGCAGGTTCGGGCTCTCCATGAAGCCGTAGGTGATGATCAACTTCTTGAAGTCGTCGTTCACCGCCTCGATCCGCACCCGATCCTCCTGGCGCACCCGTGGGGTCTCGGCGGTCTCAATGGTGAGCACGATGTTCTTCTCGTGCAGCACCTTGTTGTGCTTGAGGTTGTGCATCAGGGCGACCGGCGCCATCGAGGCATCGGACGTCAGGAAGATCGCGGTGCCGGGCGCGCGGTACATCGCCCGGCTCTTGAGGATCTCGGCGAGGTCGGCCAGCGGGACGCTGTCGCGGCGGGCCTTGTCCGTAAGGATCTGGGCGCCACGCGTCCAGGTCCACATGACCACCACCAGCACCGCACCGAATGACAAGGGGAACCAGCCTCCGTCGACGACCTTTACGAGGTTTGCGCCAAGGAAGCTCAAGTCGATGAAGAGGAGTGGGATGGCATAGGCCAACACCGCAGCCATGCTCCATTTCCAGGACCGCCTCGCCACGACGGTTTCCAACATCACCGTAATGACCATGGTGCCGGTGACAGCGATGCCATAGGCAGACGCCATGTTGTCCGAGGTCCGAAACAGCACCAGCAACACGAGCACGCCGATCATCAGCAGCCGGTTGACCGAGGGGACGAAGATCTGGCCGGCGACAGTCTCACTCGTGCGTCGGATATCGATGCGCGGCAGAAGCCCAAGCTGAACCGCCTGCTGGGTCATGGAGAAGGCGCCCGTAATCACAGCCTGGCTGGCGATGACCGTGGCGACGATCGTCAGGATCAAGACGGGCCAGTAGGCGACGTGCGGAATGATCGCGAAGAAGGGATCCTTAGCCGCTTCAGGGTGGGTCAGGACCAGGGCGCCTTGACCGAAATACTGCAGGGAGAGGCATGGCAAGGCGAGGCCTAGCCATGCCAGGCGGATCGGCGTGCGGCCGAAATGGCCCATGTCCGCGTAGAGCGCTTCTGCGCCGGTGACCGCCAGGAATACGCTGCCCAGGATGACGAACCCCAGGAGGCCGTTGTTCACCAGCAGGTGCGCGCCATAGTAGGGGTTCATCGCCTTCAGTACGACGGGCGCCTCGACGATGTGGATAATGCCGAGCACGGCCAAAAGCAGGAACCAGATCACCATGATTGGTCCGAAGAACCGCCCGACGCTGGCGGTGCCGCGCGACTGGGCCAGGAAGAGGCAGATTAGAACGCCCGCCGCCGAGAACAGGATAACCGTCGGCGTGAAGATGTGACCGATATCCGGCGCATCTTTGAGGAGCTCGACCGCGGACAGCACCGAAACGGCCGGCGTGATCAGCCCATCGCCGTAGAAGAGGGCCGCACCGCAGACGCCCAACATGAAGACCATTGTGGACCGGTGCCCAAGCGAGCGCTGCGCGAGCGCCATCAGCGCCAGCGTCCCGCCTTCGCCCTTGTTGTCGGCCCGCATGACGAAGATGACGTACTTGACCGTCACAACGATGATCAGCGCCCAGAAGACCAGGCTGACGACGCCCAGCACCGCCATGTCGCTGGGACCGTGCCGAATGTGACTCAGCGCCTCACGCATCGCATATAGCGGGCTGGTGCCGATGTCGCCGAATACGACACCTACGGAGCTGATCGCCAGCGCCCAAAGGCCTTGCTTGCGCGCATGAGGTAGGTCTTCGGACGCCTCGGGGGGCGCACCGGGTGCGCCACCGGCCGTATCAGCCATCCAATCTCTCCGGCAACGCAAACGCCATTGCCTTGAACGGCCCGATGCCGTCTTGCGGCGGGCGCGATACACTCATTCAGGACCCCGTTCAATGCTGCGACCCCCTAAAGCAAGTGGTCGCAGCGCCTAGGAGACACGCTTTCCCTTGAAAGCCTAGGCTCGCGCCCTAGTTTCGCACCCACGAGACCCCGGGAGAGCGACAATGGACCGCAGGCTGGCGCTGGTGACCGGGGCCTCAGCTGGTATTGGGACGGCGTTCGCGCGAATCCTGGCGAGCCACGGCTACGATGTCGCGCTCACCGCCCGCCGCCAGGACCGGCTGGATAAGCTCGCCGAGGAGATCACGCTACGATACGGCGTCGAGGCGCTGACCGTCGCAGCCGACCTTAGCGAGCCTGACGCGCCGGGTCAGGTCCTCGACTTCCTCACAGCCCACGGCCGCACGGTCGACGCCTTGATCAACAATGCCGGCTACGGACTGCCTGGCACTTACGCCGACACCCGTTGGGAGGATCAGCGCGCGGTGATCCAGGTGATGGCGACCGCACCCGCTGAGCTGGCGCACCGCGTGTTGCCGGGGATGATCCATCGCAAGTTCGGGCGGATTGTGAATGTGGCCTCGCTGGCCGGTCTGATCCCAGGCGCGGCGGGCCACACGCTCTATGGTGCGGTCAAAGCGTTTCAGGTGCGGTTCTCACAGAGTTTACACCTGGAGACCGAAGCCCAAGGCGTGCATGTCAGTGCGCTCTGCCCGGGCTTCACCTATTCCGAGTTTCATGACGTCGCCGGCACGCGGGCACAGATCACCCAGTCGACGCCGCCCTGGCTGTGGCTCGGCGCTGACGAGGTGGCGGCGGCTGGCTACGAGGCTGTCGAGGCCAATCGCCCGATCTGTGTTCCGGGCGCCCCGAACAAAGCCATCGCCGCGGTGGTCAAATTGATCCCCGACGACTGGGCCTTGGCGCTAATGGCCTCGCAAGGGTCACGGTTTCGGAAGGTCTAGCTACTTGGCGTAGGGCGCGGCAGCCTCAGGCCGGATCAGCCCGTGGGTGGAATCGGCGATGCCGGCCAGCAAGAACTGCACGGCCATGGCGCAAAGAATCAGCCCCAACACCCGCACGATGATTGAAAGCCCGATCTTGCCAAGCAGCTTGCTGATCAGAGGCGTCGCCAGGAACGACAGCAGGGTGGCGACAGAGACGGCGGCGATTGCGCCAAGGCCAAGCGCCGTTCCGGGCAGGCCGTATTCCTTGGCCTGGCTGGCATAGATGATCACCGTCGAGATCGCGCCCGGCCCGATCAGTAGAGGCATGGCGAAGGGCACGATCATCTGTTCGACACGCCGGCGGACGTAGGTGCGCTTGTCGTCGGGCCTCGCCTCGGCGGCGTCGGCGAAGCCTGACGTGAAGTCGTCGCCCACCATCTTCAGGCCGAGGATGAAGAGGATCACCCCGCCTGCGATGCGGAAGGCCGGCAGCGAGATGCCGAAAAAGGTCAGGAGCGCCAAACCTGAGAAGTAGAAAAACGTGAGGAAACCCAGGACGAACAGCGAGATCACGAGCGCAATCTGCGCGCGTTCGCGGCTTTTGGCGCCCAAGGTCGAGGCGGCGAACACCGGGACATTGCCTACCGGGTCCAGCAACGCAAATAGCGCCACGAAAAAGTTGACCGCGAAGTCCCAATGGATCATCCGTGGGCCTTAGCCCAAATCGCTGCGCGCGCCGACCCCCCGGCTCGCACTCTCTTGCCCGGAGCCCTCGCATGTCCGAGACCGCCCTCGCACAGCCGCCCGTCAAGGCCGACAAGCGGCTCATCGTCCCGTTGGACGTGCCGAGCGCCGAGGAGGCACGCGTTCTGGTCGCAGGGATCGGAGACTCGGTCAGCTTCTACAAGGTGGGCTTGGAACTCCTTGCGACCGACGGCATGGCGCTGGCGCGTGAACTGAAGGCCCAGGGTAAGCAGATCTTTCTCGACTGGAAGCTGCACGATATCGGCACGACGGTGCAGCGGGCGGCGGCAGCGATCGCTCAGGCAGACTGCGGCGATTTCCTCACCGTGCACGGTGAGCCGCAAGTGATGGCCTCAGCGGTGCGTGGCCGTGGGACGTCAGGCCTCAAGATTTTGGCAGTCACCGTGCTTACGAGCCTCGATGACGGTGACCTGCATGAGATGGGGTTTCCAGACACCGTCCGCGCCCTGGTAGAGCGGCGGATTCACCAGGCGATCGCCGCCGGTTGCGACGGGGTTATCACCAGCCCCCGGGAGGCCGAACTGGCACGAGCGCTGGGCGGCCGCGACTTCTTAGTGGTGACGCCGGGTGTTCGGCCTGACTGGTCGGCCAAGAACGATCAGGCCCGGGCCGCCACCCCACTCGACGCGCTCAGGGCTGGCGCATCACATGTGGTCTGCGGCCGCCCGATCACGGCTGCGAATGATCCCCATGCGGCGGCGCTGCGCGTGGCCGCGGAGATGGCGCAGGCGGGCTAGAAGTCGACGGCGATGCCCTTGCGCTCCCAGTCGCCAAAACGCGTGGGTTCAAGGCCCTTGGGGCCGCCTTGCTCGGCGGCGCCTACAGCCGCTTCGGCCGCCGCGTGGCGAGCGGCCGCTTCCTCAAGCGCGCGGCGAGCATCGGGCGTCAGGGGCTTGTCTGGCGCGGCGTTGGGCGGCAAGTCATCCATATCGCTAATCTAGAGCGCCGGCACTGACGAGCCAAGCGTTGCCGACTTCGACAATCCATCGTTATCTTCCGCCACCTTCGGGGAGAGGACATCCGATGAATAGACTAGCATTACAGTTGCAGTTGGGTTTGGCTATGAGCCCTTCTAGAGCCTGTTTGGCCTTGGTTGAATCGATGATTCCGGTTGGGGCCGGATCGTGATTCAAGATGTGAGCTGGATGGAGGCCAGCTTGCATGGCTCGA
>JAYUBY010000138.1:0-5013 GCA_043740635.1 Alphaproteobacteria bacterium | reverse complement strand
CCTCGGTCGCCGGCCTGATGATCACCACCGAAGCGGCCATCGTTGAGGCGCCCAAGAAGGGCGGCCAAGGCGGCGGCATGCCCGGCGGCGGAATGGGCGGAATGGGCGACATGGACTTCTAGTCCACGCACCTACCGACTTGAGATTAAGGGCGGGACCGCTAGGTCCCGCCCTTTTTCTTTGGCGATTGAAATCTCAAACAAAGGAACCTGGCCGACGGGACGCGGCAGAGGTAGCGAGCCGCATCTCCTGACTTGGGACGCTGCGCGCTTTTCACTGAGCGGCACGACGTCCACTATGGCGGTCTCGCGGAAGGGAGCCACAGCTCATGCTGCTTTCAGACCTAAAGGTCGTGGAGTGGTCCACTTGGATCGCCGGGCCCGGCTGCGCGGCGGTGATGGCCGACTGGGGCGCTCAGGTCGTCAAGATCGAGAGCGCGACCGGCGACGCCACCCGCACGTTCTGGCCCGACACCGCAGAGAGTCCTGGCAATCCGATCTTCTCCAACGAGAACCGCGGCAAGCGCGGCGTAGTGCTGGATGTGGGCAAGCCCGAGGGCCGGGCGGCCCTGATCGCCATCCTGCAGGACGCAGACGTCTTCGTAACCAACGTACGGCCGGGCGCGCTGAAGCGGGCGCGGCTCGACTACGACAGCCTGAGGGCTGAGCTGCCGCGGCTGATCTACGCCAACGTCACGGGCTATGGCCTGACCGGCCCCGAGGCTGACGTTCCCGCATTCGATCTGACTGGATTTTGGACGCGCAGCGGCGTGGCGCACGCCACCATCCCACCGGACCAGGAGCCCTTTACTTGCCGGCCGGGGTTCGGCGACCACGTGACCGCATTGGCGACACTGTCAGGCGTGCTCGCCGCCGTGCATGAGCGGGACCGCACTGGCTTGGGCCGCCAGGTAGAAACCGCGCTTATCCGAGCCGGATGCTATGCGCTGGGCTGGGACTATTCTATCCGCTTGCGTTACGGCGAGGCGGTGACGGCTCAGCCGCGGAACGACAGGCCGGCAGCGCTTGGCGGCTTTTTCCGGACCAAGGACGAGCGCTGGTTCTGCATGGCCTCGCGGGGGCCTCGCGACTTCCCGGCCGTGATGGGCGCTATCGGCCGGCCCGACCTCATCGACGACCCGCGCTGCGTGCCACCGATTACCGACCTCGACGTCGTCCGCGAGATCCGCGCCGTGCTGGACGCCAAGTTCGCCACCCTAATGCTCGCCGAGGCCCTCGACTTGATCCAATCCGTAGACGTGATTTGCGCGCCTATGGCAACACTGGACGACGTGGTCGCCGACCCCACCGCGCACGAGGCAGGCTGCTTCGTCGAGACCCCCGACGGCTGGGGCGGCAGTTTCATGGCCCCGGCCGCACCGGTCCGCTTTCCCGCGACTCCAACGGGGCCGGCAGGACCTGCGCCGAAGCTTGGCGAACACACTCGCGAAGTGCTCGCCGAGGCGGGCTACGCTCGAGATGCAGTAGACGCCCTTTTCGCAAGCGGCGCGGCAAGCTGAAGATAGGTCGTTCTCGCCGATCGGCTGACTTGGTTGTCAGCCGGCCGGCGCTTCAACGCCGATATTCCCGACGGTCATCACGCAGGAGCATCCCCCCGATCCAGCTGGAGACGCCGGTGATGATCGCCGCGCAGATACCCGCCACCAGGCCGTGGACGTGGAATCCAGGCACGACCACTGAGACCAACAGGATCATCCCCGCGTTCACAATCAGAAGGAACAGACCCAACGTCAGGATCGTGAGCGGCAAGGTCAACAGCACGATGATCGGGCGAACGATAGCGTTGACGACGCCAAGCAGCAGGGCGGCCAGAAACAGGGCCTTGGTGTCAGCCACCGAAATACCGGGCACGATCTCCTTGGCGATCCACAATCCCAAGGCTCCGAAAATCAAACGAACGATCAGTTTGGTGAGCATGCGGCCTCCTGGCTTACGAAGCTTGGCTACTAGAGCCGCTCCGGGCGTCGTAGGAAAGGGTTTCGCGTTCGACACGCCCGCGGCGCATTTTGGCCGCAGCGGGCACGTCTAGCTGCGGCTGATAAGGACTCTCTGAGGGGCCAATTGATGTATCGACGCCTTCTGCTCGTCGCCTGCCTGACCGCTTTAAGCGCCTGCGCGTCGGACAAGCCGCAGGAGCCCGCACCTATCCGGCCAGGCGGCCCCGGCTGGGCGGGCCGAATGGTCCCTGGCGAAAAACTCCAACCAGTGCGGCTGTTCATCAGCCCCTCGGGAGAGCCGTTTCGCGGTGACGACGGATTGAGGCGATGGCTCGCCCAGGCGGACACCGACCACGACGGATCGGTCAACCTGCTGGAATTCCGCGCCGACGCCATGCACGTCTTCAAGATGCTCGACACAAACGGCGACGGAGTGATCGACGGCCTGGAGCTGCAGCACTACGAGCACGACATCGTGCCTGAGGTGGCCACCGAGACCTTTGACGCTGGCCCCACGGCTGGCCGACCTGAAGGCGGGGGCGGACGGCGAGGTGACGGAGGCGGTGGGCGCGGCGGTGGTGGGGGACGCAGTGGCCGCCAATCAGGCGGCGGAATGGATGGCCGGCGCGACGGTGGCAATTTTGGGCCAGATCTGTCGCAGCAGCAGGATATGCGTGTACCCGGCGCGGGCCGGATGGGCGCGGCGCGCTATTCGCTGATCAACGAGCCGGAGCCGATCTCGGCGGCCGACGCTGATCTCGACGGCAAGGTGACGCTGGTAGAGTGGATGGCGATTACCGATCGGCGCTTCGCCAAGCTGGATCACCTGAAGACCGGCAAGGTCACGCAAGAAAGCCTGCTGCATCCGCCGCTGAAGGCAAAGGACGCGGCGAAGGCGCCTTAAGCCATCGCGACCTCGATCGAGGGCACGGTTTCCGATAACCGCCCGCCAATTCGGATCGGCTCAACGCGGCGGGCGAGGCCCGTGGCGTTGTCAGTCTCAACAAAGACGCCGCAGACGGTGGCGGGCCCCTCGGCGGGCTTGTAGCGGCCGCTGGAGATGCGGGTCGTAAAGCGGCGCAGCGGCTCTTCTTTCTGGTTGCCGATGACGCTGTCGTAGTCGGCGCAGGCGCCTGCGTCGGTCTGATAGGCGGTGCCTCCCAGTAGGATTTGGCAGTCGGCCGTCGGCACGTGGGTGTGGGTCCCCACCACAAGGCTCGCCCGGCCGTCGCAGAAGTGACCCATCGCCATCTTTTCGGACGTCGCTTCGGCGTGCATGTCGACGACGATGGCGTCGGCGACCGCGCCCAATGGGCAAGCCTCAAGCTCCTTGTCGACCGCCGCGAAAGGGTCGTCGAGGCTATCCATGTGGACCCGGCCCAGCAGGTTGATCACCAAGATCTGTTTGCCGCTGCCGGTCTCGAAGAGCTGTGCGCCGCGGCCGGGCGCATTGGAGAAGGCGGAATAGTTCAGCGGCCGGATCAGCCGGGGCTCGCGCACAATGTAGGTCAATGCTTCTTTCTGGTCCCAGGAGTGGTTGCCGAGGGTCAGCGCATCCGCGCCGGCCTCGAACAGCTCCTTGGCCGTTGACTCAGTGATGCCGAATCCCGCCGCGGCGTTCTCAGCGTTCACGATAACGAACTCCAGACCCAGACGCTTTCGCAGGTCGGGAAGGTGGTCGGCCAAGCCATCCCGGCCCGCGCGACCAACCACGTCTCCAAAAAAGGCAATTCTCATGGGGTCTCTCTAACGAATTCCCCCGGCCACTTCTATGAACTCCGATTCCGTAACAATGGCGTCGAGCCGTTGGTCGCGAGCATCGGTAGGGACAGCGTCAACCTCCTGACCTGCGAAGGCGACGCCCAGGACAAAGACCGGCCGAACCCTCCGGAACTTGGCCAGGGTGCGATCGTAGTGGCCGGCACCCTGGCCCAGCCTCCCGCCCCGACGATCGAAGGCGAGTAGCGGGGTGATCATCAGGTTTGGGACAACCTCGGGCGCTGAGCGCGGCGGAGCCGGAATGCCGGATGCGTCGGCGATCAGGGTGTCAGTTGGCCGCCAGAGCCGAAACACCAGCGGCGACTTTCGATCCAATACAACAGGCAGCGCCGCCTTAGCGCGGCCGGGATCGAAACCGAGGATCGCATGCAGGATCGGCCCGGGATCGAGCTCTGACCCCTGCGGGCAGTAAGCGCCGATGATGCTGAAGCGACTGAACCTTGAGAGCGGGACGCGCCGTGCCGCGCGCTCGGCTGCGTCGGGGACCTCTTCGGCGAGGCGCCGGCGCAGGGCGCGCATGCGCTCACGCAGCGCGGGCTTGTCGAGGACCTGGGGTCACACCTGTGACTCTACAGGAAAATCTGCCCCAAAAGGTAGAGCCGTGGTGCGATGGAAAGGTGGCGGCGCCGTGAGAACCGTGAAGGACTGTTTCATTCCCTCGACCTGGTAGACCAGGTGGGCGCCGTGTGCCCGGGACCAGGATCCCGGCCAGGGACAGCTCCCTATGAGTGAATTAAGGTCGCTGGAATATGTCGCCTTCGACGTGGGCCACAGCAGACCCGCCATCTGCAACGTAGGGTCTCGCGGGCGGTTTCTCAAGCGGAGTCACCGCGGGGCGCGGCAAAGCCGCGGCGTCAGGCCCGCAGGCCCAGCTGCGGCTGGGCGGCCGCTCCTTGCGCTTCCTCGGGCAGGTGGCAGGTGAAGGTGGCCCCGGCGCCGGGTTCGCTCTCCAGGGCGACCCAGCCGCCGTGCAGCTCGGTGAGCGACTTGACCAGCGCCAGACCCAGGCCCGGCCCCCCGCGCTCGCGGCCGATGAAGCGGTCGAAGATGTGCGCCTGGACGTGGAAGGGGATGCCGCGGCCGGTGTCGGAGACGGTGAGCTGGATCTCGCCCAGGGCCTTCTTGGCGGCGATGGTGACCGTGCCGCCGGCGGGGGTCTGGGCCAGCGCGTGGGCCTGCTTGGCGAGGTTCCCCCCGCCGGTTGCCGATGTCGTTGCCGATCCGTCCACATCCGAGATTTACGGGAGACCGAGCGCCGGTAGAAGGCGCAATCGACG
>JAYUBY010000137.1:0-2389 GCA_043740635.1 Alphaproteobacteria bacterium | reverse complement strand
ACCACGCGCACGGCGTCGTCGGCGTCGGTGGCGTCGAAGGCGGCGATCATGTCCTTCATCATCTGGGTGTTGAAGGCGTTCAGCTTGTCGGGGCGGTTGAGCGTGATCGTCGCGATGCCGTCGGCGACGTCATAGAGCAGGGTCTCGAAGGTCGGCTGGGCCACGGGGCGGTTCCTCTGGTTTTGAATTGGGTCGCGACCAGTTGCCCCTGCATGACGGTACGGCGGTCAAGGCCCGACCGTCGGGGGCTTAGGGCCAGACGCGCAGCTCGCCGCCGCGCAAGGGCCTCGTCTCAGCCGGTGGCCCGGCGAAATCCAGCGGGAAGTAGGACGGATAGGGCCGAAGGTATGGCGGATTGGGTCGAGGCTGCAGCGGCTTGGCCGTCCATGCAAGCCAAGGGCGGATCGGGGACGGCCCCTCCATGGACCGCCTCTCGGGGTATGCGAAGGCGATCGCCCACTCGGCGTCCAAGACCTCCACCATTGCCTCGACGACCTCGATGCCGCGTTCAGGCTCGCGCCAGATCGGATGACCGACAGCCGGCCAGACCCAGGCCTCGTTTCTGTTCGCACCGTATTCAGTGACCCCAGCCTTGACGTTGACTGAGACATGCGACGAGTCGAGGCGGTCGTTGCGGTAGAGCAGGCTGTATCCCTGCGAACTGACCGCCGCAGGAAACCTCGGCGGATCAAACCGCCCACGCCGCTCGATCCGGTCGGCCAATTCGGCTGGCGGCGCATCAACGATCGGACCGAGGTCACCCTCGCGGAACTTCCGCATCCCAGGATCAGGACGGATAAGCCCGAAGGCTGGGTCTATGGCTCCAAGCCGTCGCGCCAGGTCCTGCACCCGCACAGCAATATCAGCGGCTGTCTGCTGTCGCTCCCCCCATCCGCAGTCGAAACGGCGGCCGGAATAGCTGGTGGGTTCGTCCGCAAACATTTTAGCGGGCCGGGGTCAGCTTTGGCGCGATGGGCGGACTCAGCATGTCGGTCGCACTTTCGAAGTAGGGAAAGGCGCCCTGCTCCGCGACGTGCCACTCGATAGGATGAGCGCCCGCCGCGGCCGCTTGGCGACCGGCTTGGTCCTGCGCTTTCTCAAACATCTTCCCGTAGAATTGATACCTTTGCGCCTTCGGCAGCAGCGCCTCATATCCAGGCCCCTTCGCTTCGAGCAAAGGGTGTCGCGGGTCCCAGACGGCGCAGCCGTCGAACCTCACCGCTCCCTGCCCGGGATTGCGAACTACGTAGTCCAATCCAGGCGCGCGCGTGATTTGTGCTTCGTATCGCTTTGAGAGTTCGGGGTAGTTGGAAAAACCAGGATCGCGCTCCCAGCCTCCATTCGGCGCACAGGTAGGATCGAGTTCGCGCTCATCATTTGCCACTTGGCTGGCGAGCGGAATCTGGCCGTCCGTCCGTCGATCGACTACGCGGATGCGCGCCGCTGGCGCGACGTCATCCTGACCTCTCAGCCTCCGTTGCTGCTCCGCGTAGATCCGTTCGACCTCGTCCGTCCGCACGCGACGTCCGTCGCCGATCTCCCACCAACCGGGCACCGGTGAGGTGACGGTGTTCAGCGGGACCGGCATGTCCGTGAAATACCCGCCTAGCGATGATGAGTAGTATTGCGAGCCAAAGAAGCCCGACCTGGCGGCGCCGGTCGGCGGCCCGGCTTGGGCATCCACGGGCGGTCCGACGCGCAGACCAGATGGCGGCGTCATCATCATCGGTGACGCTGACGGTTGCGGAAACCTGGCTTTGATCAGACCGGTGTCGCCATGGTCGAAACTGTCGTCGCCCGCGTCGGCGCTTCGCTCCCGACCGTCTTCGTCCGAGTGATCCTGAGACTCAGACGGGGCGCCGATACTCTTCACGAACTTGTCGTACTGCTCCTGGCGCGCCGCTTCCCGCTGGGCCTCTACGTCCGCCGGCGAGCGCCGATACCAATTGGCCAATTCGTCGCCCTCAAGCTCGGACGGATCTATCATTCGCGCCATGCAATCCCCCGCATCCTAGCGAGACAGGATGCCATAGCTGAGCTGCAACGACAAGAACAAAACACGAACACATTGTCGCATGCAACCCGCCAAGTCCGCTTGACGGACGGTAGGTCAAGGCCCGCAATGGCGACTGAACAAAGATAAGTTGGTGCGGGCGGGCTTCGTCACGCGTCACGGGAGCGAGACCATGCATCCGAGCCTTCACGCCAAGACCAATCCCGACAAGCCGGCCTACATCATGGCCTACTCGGGCGAGACGGTGACCTATGGCGAGCTGGACGCGCGCTCGAACCAGGGCGCGCAGCTGTTCCGCAGCCTGGGCCTGCAGACCGGCGATGCGGTGGCCTTCTTCATCGACAACCACCCGCGCTACTACGAGCTGATCTGGGC
>JAYUBY010000136.1:0-1636 GCA_043740635.1 Alphaproteobacteria bacterium | reverse complement strand
GCATTCTGCCACGATGTCACCACCGGAAACGCTGAGCCTATCGTGGTGTTCAATGACGTGCGCGCCTTGAACATGCCCTCTGTGAACGAGGCCTACGTGGCGATGTTCCGTCGGACGCGGCGCCTGATATCTTGCGATCATGACCTGCCGCGCGAGCACCTTAACGCCCGCACCCACCTGCTTCTTTCACAGCTTTTCTGGATCCCTGCCTGGCTGGGCAATTGGCAGCCGGAGGACTATTCAAGGGTGGCTGATCGCGTCACGCGCATCCTGTTGGACGGCATCGCTGCGTCTCGTGGAATATGGCCGAATGTCGCCCGGCTCAATCTGGAAACCGGGGCCGATGCGAAGGCGAGCCCATCATCGGAACTCTACCTGAGGGCCGCGACCCAGCTGATCAACGATGAGGGCTATCACGGTGCGTCCGTTGAACGGATCGCGGCGAAGCTTAATGTCTCCAAAGGCGCCTTCTACCATCACAACGAAACCAAGGACCAACTGGTAGTCGCCTGTTTTCAGCGCACCGTAGATCTCTTGTGGCTGGCGGTTCGCGAGGCCGAGGCGCATCGCGGCTCGGGCCTACAGACACTGGTCGCGATCACCTCGGCGCTGCTTGAGCACCAAATGGTCGGCGATGCGCCGCTCTTGAGGACGTCAGCGCTAACGACGGTGCCCGAATCCATCCGGGCCGGCCTCATCGACAAGCTGGCGCGGATCACGTTCCGGATATCCTCAATAGTCTGCGACGGGATGGCAGACGGCTCGGTGCGTCCTGTCGATGCTTCGGTGGCCGCAGAGATGATCACGGCGGCTGTCAACGCGGCCGCCGAGCTGCATTTTTGGGTACCGGGAATAGGCGCTGCCACGGTCACCGACTACTATCTGAAGCCGCTCTTCACAGGTATGGGGAACGTCAGGTCCGGCCGTTGAGCGAGCGGTGTGGCGACCCCGATCTTCTGTCTATGTTCTGCCGTGATGTCGCAAACCATAGTAGGCGCCCAGGTCATGATCTGAACCGAAGGCTCCGGCCTGTTAGCCGAGGTCATCCGTCTGGCCGAGTCCGCGCCACCACCGACGCCCCACGCTTCAGCATCAAGGCCGCGCTCCGCGCCGACGTTCCCGCCCGCGCCCGCGACGATCGTCACCTTGCCGTCTAGGCGGGCCATCATAGTCGGACGGCCTGTGCTTGCATCGTACTCCCCCGTCCGTGCCCATCTTGCGACCCTAGCGACCCCATAGCCCTGAGACCCTGCTCGTCGTCGGTATTTCAAGGCTTCGGAATGGGGACACATGCCGGTGGGCCTGCCATTCCTTTGCGTTGGCGGTCAGTTTTTTCGGGGTCGGTCATGATTTCGGTCACGGATTGCCCTCCTGAGGTATTTTGTCGACAATCCGGTGTAGCTTGGCGAGGACGGGACAATGGCGGAGCCGCACCGTGGTGGATTGTCCAGCGATTTGCTGGCCGGGATCACGGTCGTGGAATTCGGCGACGACGTTGGCGTCCGCTATTGCAGGCGCCTGTTCGCTGCGCTCGGCGCGCGGGTGCTGCACGCCGCGCAAGCCCGGAACGATGCCGGACTGGGCTTCGGCGGGGCGGCGGGCGAGGCCTACGGCGCGTGGCTGGACGAGCGAAAGG
>JAYUBY010000135.1:0-12369 GCA_043740635.1 Alphaproteobacteria bacterium | reverse complement strand
CACCGCCGCGGCACGGAATATCGCCAGCCGCATGACGCTGAAGACCGAGACCACGCCTGCACCGCCCACCTGCGCCAAGCCGCCAGAAAACGGCGGCGTCATCGACGGACGCCTCGACCCCGGCAAGCCCGGGCACCACCTGGAAATCAGCAACGGCGCGGACGGCCCGGCGATCGTTAAGGTGCGCGACCCGATTACCGACCACGTCCGCTTCTCGTTCTTCGTCAACAAAGGTGGCCGCGCCACGGTCGGCCCACTGCCGGATGGCAGCTATCGCATCCAATACGCCGTGGGCCCCGCGCTCGCGGAGGACTGCAAGTCGCTGCTCAGCGTCGACCGCGCCTCGGAATTCCCGGAAACCAAGACCTTCCGCTCTCAATTGCGCCCGACCGGCCTTGTCACCGAGACCCTGAGCTTCACCTTGTTCGGCGTCCCTGACGGCAACGTCAGCCTCCAGGCGATTGACGCCCACAAATTCCTGTCGGACTAGGGCGGGGAGCTCGCCGCCCGCCTAGCGGATCTTGATCTGAACTGACCCTTGCGGCGTATCCAAGGTGAAGGTGCCGCCGCTCTTCTTGTCCTTCGGATAGACGACACAGGTCTCGTTCGGATCCGCGCTGGAGATCGTACACATCTTGTCGCCGTCGATCCGCCAGGTGCCGGTCACCGCGCCATCCATGGCGGTGAACTTGCCGTCCGGCGTGTAGGTCACCGGAATCTCCATATCGCCCAGTATAAGGATGATCCCGTGGGTGGTCATTTCGGTCATGGTGTCGGCCAGGGCCGGCGCGGACGTCGCAGCAAGCGCGAGAGCGCCCAGGGCCATGATGACAGTGCGCATAGAAGGTTCCTTCCGATTGCGACAAGACCGGAAGCATCCGATGCCTCGGCCGTCGGATCAAGCCGCCTTACCAGTGCGGCCGGAACTCCACCGAAAGCAGGATCGCCGCGATCAGGGCGAACGCGCTACTGGCGGCGAATAGCGCAACCGCCCAGGGCGAGGGGGGAGACGGTGTCGGATCGCCAGTGTTGTTCATAGCCCTTGTCTCCAGCGGCGGGTCACATCGCCAGAGTCGGCTCCGGGCCTTGAATGCTCACTGAATGCGCCGTTAGCGGCGTCTCAACCTAGATTGTAGAGCTGACGTTCAGTTCTTTTGAGCGGCCGCTAATCCCATCGCTGCGGCTACCGCTTCCAGGTGGCGATCGCGTGTCCAGAGTTTGGCATCGGATGTGAGCGCAGTGGCGGCCAGAAGATGGGCGTCAACCAGACTAATGCCCTGTCCCCACATGCGATGGGCATTGATAAAGGCCGTGAGTTCGACGTGGCTGGCGGTGATCGCCTGGGGAAGGTGGCCCAGAGCCCCCAGTATTTCCACCCGCCGTGGCAGGTTCCCGAGCGAAAGTTCTGCAGTCACAAATGGATGGCACAGAATTTCGCTAGAGTTCAGAAGGTCGCTAAGTTTCTGGTCGCCGGCGCGTAGATGATCGATCCAGACGGAGGTGTCTACGAGGATCATTCGTCGAAAGTCGGGCGCCGCCGGGGCGTGGATTTCAGGTTCGGTGCGCTGCCACCTAGCCGTGCCAGACGGCGAGCACTTTCCCGCTCGATCAAGGCTCTAAGGGCCTCGCGCATCAAGGCTGGCTTCTCGCGAAGGCCGGTGAGCTCGCTGGCCACCGCCACTAGGTCGTCATCGAGAGCTAGTGTCGTGCGCATGGGAAATTCTCATCTTAGACATCAGATATGACATCGATGATGTCAGAATCAATGCGCAGACCCAGTAAGGAGGGTTCTGGTTTGTTCCATAGAAAAACCCCTCCGCCGCGCTGCGTCGAAGGGGTTGCGCTAACTCAAAACCAGCCCAAGCCGCGCATCGCGCGGGTGGACATCAGTACCCTTGGATCTTGGCGTATCGATCCCGGTGGAACGCTTGGTTACCAAACGCCGCTTCCGCCGCCCTTGCGCGCTTCAGATAGAACCCGGCGTCGTGGGCGTCGGTCATGCCGATGCCGCCATGCATCTGGACCATCTCGTTGGAGACCAGGTGGAAGGTGTCACCCATCTTCGCCTTTGCCAACGACACCAGCTCCGGCACCTCGGGGCTGTCCGCGTCGATGGCTGCGAGCGCTGCTTCGACGGTTGAGCGGGCAAGTTCCAGGTCGGTGAACATCTTGGCCGCGCGGTGCTGCAGGGCCTGGAAGGAGCCGATCACCTGGCCGAACTGCACGCGGACCTTTAGGTAGTCGAGTGTGGTTTCGAAGGCCTGGACGGCGGAGCCCAGCATTTCGGCGGCGACGCCGGCTCGGGCGCGGTCGAGGACCTTGTCGATCAGGGCCGCGCCGCCCGAGAGCGCCTCAGCGGCCGCGCCATTGAACTCGATGTTGGCGGCGCCGCGGCTGTCTGCCAGCGACAGGCGGGTGCGCTTGACGCCCGCGTCGTCGGCTTTGACCAGGAAGAGGCCGACGCCGTCTGGGCCCTTGGCCGAGACGATCAGGATGTCGGCCGCCATGCCTTCCAATACGAAGGTCTTCTTGCCGCTGAGCTTGCCGCCCGAGACGGTGGCCGCGACCTTGTCCGGCGCGTGGTGAGCGCCTTCGTCAATGGCGAGCGCGCCGACAGCCGTGCCTTCAGCGATTTTCGGAAGCCAAGCCGACTTCTGCGCGTCCGACCCGCCAAGGATCAGGGCCGAGGCTGCGGCCAGGCCCGACGACAGGAGCGGGGAGGCCGTGAGCGTACGGCCGAGCTCCTCCAGGATGAGGCCCAGGCTCAGGTAGCCGAAGTTGGAGCCGCCATATTCCTCCGGAATGATGACACCAGCCCAGCCCATCTCCGCCATCTCGTTCCAGGCGGCTGCGTCGTAGCCCAGCTCAGCGCCTGAATCGCGCATCTTGCGGAAGGCAGTGACGGGGCTTTTTTCCTGGACCCAGCTCTTGGCTGCGTCACGCAGCATGCTCTGTTCTTCGCTCAGAACGGCCATGTTCTATTTCCTCTCGAAATTCGCGTGTTCTTGAAAATCAGTGATTGTTGGTGAGGTCGGGCAGACCCAGAATCCGCTTGGAGATGATGTTGTTCTGCACCTCTTGGGACCCGCCGTAGATCGTCGTGGCCTTGCCGCCGAGCCAGGTGCGGACGGCGGTGAGTTCTTCGCTCGTGAAGCCTTCGCCTTCCCAGCCGAGACCTTGGCTTCCCATGATCTCGAGCGTCAGCTCCGCGCGGTCCTGCATCACGCGGGTGCCAGCGTTCTTCATGATCGAAGTGGCGGCGGACGGGCCAGAATTTCCCTTGGCCTCCATCATCGCCCGGACCGCCGTCTGCTGAAAGGCGCGCGTATCGATCAGGTTGTTTATGATCCGGGTGCGCAGGTCGCTGTCGGCGATGCGGCCTAGGCCATCCATCCCAACGTATTCCTTGGCCAGAGCGTCCAACGACTTCTGCATGCCGTAGAAGCCGCCGCCGCCCGCGCCGGAGAGGCCTGAGCGCTCGTGCTGGAGAAGGCGCTTGGCAATGCTCCAACCGCCATTCAGCGGACCGACCAGATTTGACTTCTTGGCAGTCGCGTCAGTGAAGAAAGTTTCGCAGAAAGGTGAGTTGCCCGCGATCAATGGAATCGGGCGTACTTCGACGCCGGGCTGATGCATCGTGAACAGGACGAACGAAATACCTTCGTGTTTCTTCGAAGTATCTGTCCGCACGAGGCAGAAGCACCAGTCCGCGTATTGGGCTCCTGACGTCCAAATCTTTTGGCCATTGATAAGGAAGTGATCCCCCTTGTCTTCAGCCTTGGTCTGAAGGCTCGCCAGATCGGAACCCGCACCTGGCTCGGAGAAGCCCTGGCACCACTGGATCTCGCCCTTCACGATCGGTGGGATGTGCTCCTGCTTCTGCGCCTCGGTGCCGTACTCCAAAAGCGTCGGGCCAAACATCATCACGCCCATGCCGCCGATCGGGTTGTAGGCGCCGGCCTTGTTCAGTTCCTGCTGGACGACACGCGCTTCCGCGCCCGACAGGCCACCGCCGCCATAGGCCGCGGGCCAGGTCGGAACGCCCCAGCCTTTTTCGCCCATCGCTTTGCGCCAGGCTTCCTGGTCTGCGGAGGGCTTGGTGCGCTCCTCCCGCATCATCGGGTTGGGCTTGCCCTTCAGCGAGGCAGGGAAATTCGCCTCGATCCAGCCCTTTGCCTCGGCGCGAAAGCCCTCAAGGTCTGTACCGCCAAAATCAGCCATCAAATCCGCTCCACAAAATTTTCGGTCTCAAGAATTATTCGTCTTCTCACAGTCGGCCTAAGGTCGATCCGTGGGACCCAAGCTGACTCGCCAAATCATCCAACTCCGCCTGGATCACCCGGACAAGTCGGGTGAAAACGAAGATGAGGCATGGGTCTAGGTAATCATTGATCTCTTAGCGCGCCTTCGTCACCTCCGGCAAACCCAGGATGCGCTTGGAGATTATGTTGTACTGGATCTCCTGAGACCCACCGGCGATCGTCCCGGACTTGCCGCGCAGCCATGCCCGAGTGGTCATGATCTCGTCGTCGCTAAAGGTCTCACCCGTCCATCCCAGGCCCTGGGCGCCCAGGATCTCGACGGCAAGCTCGGCACGCTCCTGGCGAACCTGCGAGCCGACGTTTTTCAGCACTGAGGACACCGCGCTCGGCCCCGAATTCGACCGCGTCTCTGCCGCCGCCCGCTGGCCCGTGAGCTGGAAGGCCTGGGCCTCCATCAGATGTTTGGTCAGGCGCGCCCGCAGGTCCTGGTCGGCTAGCCGCCCGTCCTCGTCCAGGCCCAAATAGACCCGCGCGAGGGCCTCCAGGCTGGGTCCCGGCACAGTGCCAGGTCCCGCCGCCCCCGGCTGCGCGTTGACCCCAGAGATGCCCTGGCGTTCGTGCTGCAACAGCCTCTTGGCGATGGTCCAGCCGCCGTTCAACGGCCCCATCAGGTTTTCCTTCGGCACCTTCACATCGGTGAAGAAGGTCTCGCAGAAGGGCGTCGTCCCGTTGATGAGCAGGATCGGTCGCGCCTCGACGCCTGGGCTCCTCATGTCGATCAGCAGGAAACTGATACCCTCATGCTTCTTGGTTTGGTCCGTGCGCACCAGACAGAAGCACCAGTCGGCCAGATGCGCCCCACTCGTCCAGATTTTGGACCCCGAGACGAGCCAGTGGTCGCCCATGTCGACGGCCTTAGTCTGCAGGCCCGCTAGGTCCGATCCGGCGCCCGGTTCGGAAAATCCCTGACACCAGCGCAACTCGCCTTTGACGATAGGCGGTATGTGCCGGCGAAGCTGCTCCTCGTTGCCGTATTCCAGGAGCGTCGGGCCGAACATGATCACGCCCATGCCGCCGATCGGATTGGGCGCGCCGATGTGCGCCATCTCTTCGCTCAGAACCTTGGCTTCAGCACGGCTGAGCCCTGCGCCGCCATAGGCTTTGGGCCAGGTTGGCGTGCCGTAGCCCTTGGCGCCCACCCTTTCCCTCCAGAGTGCCACGTCGCCGGAGGGATTTTCGCCCGAGGTCTCAGTTTCGGCCACTGCGCTTGCATCGCGTCTGAGCGAGGCGGGAAAGTTTGCCTCCAGCCATTCGCGAGCTTCCGCCCGGAAACCTTCGAGTTCAGCACCGCCGAAGTCAGCCATCGCAGGGCCCTCCGATCAGGCGTTCTGGGTCGTGTCGGGCAGGCCCAGGATACGCTTGGAGACGATGTTCGACTGGATTTCCTGGCTTCCGCCGAAGATTGTGGTGGCTTTCCCAGAGAGCCAGTTACGAACAGCGTCGCGTTCCTCGCGGGCGTATTCCTCGCCCTCCCAGCCGAGGCCCTGGCTGCCCATGATCTCCAATGTCAGCTCCGCCTTTTCCTGACCGATCCAGGTCCCGGAATTCTTCATCACCGAAGTGGTAGCCGACGGATTGATGTTGCCCCTCGCCTCTTCTGCAGCACGCTGCAGCGTTAGGCCGTGCGCCTTGGCGTCCATCATGTGCTTGGCGATGCGGGTACGCAGGTCGCTGTCGGCGATCCGGCCCTTTTCGTCGAGGCCCACGTACTTCCTGGCGAGTTCGACGACATTGGCGCCGGCCATCATCCGTCCGCCGCCCTGGCCGGAACGTTCATGCTGCAACAGGCGCTTGCCGATGGTCCAGCCGCCGTTCATTGGACCGACCATGTCGTCCTTCTCGGCGCGCGCGGCTGTGAAGAACGTCTCGCAGAAAGGCGAGGAGCCGGCGATCAATTTGATCGGCCGTGTTTCGACCCCCGGCTGACGCATGTTGATCAGCACGAAGCTGATGCCTTCATGCTTTTTCGAGGTGTCCGTACGCACAAGGCAGAAGCACCAGTCGGCGTACTGGGCCCCGCTTGTCCAGATTTTTTGACCGTCAATTTGCCAATGATCTCCAGCGTCAATGCATTTGGTCTGCAAGCTCGCCAGGTCCGATCCGGCGCCCGGTTCGGAGTAGCCCTGGCACCAGCGGAGCTCGCCGCGAACGATCGGCGGAATGTGTCGGCGTTTCTGCGCCTCGGTTCCGTATTCAAGCAGTGTCGGTCCAAACATTGAGGTGCCCATGCCCGCCACCGGGTTCTCAGCTCCGATCCGGGCCATCTCCTGCAGCAGCACGCGCGCCTGGGCGCCGGAAAGGCCGCCGCCGCCGTATTCGGTCGGCCACGTCGGAGCGCCCCAACCCTTGTCGGCCATGCGCTGCTTCCAAAGCTTCCCGTCCGCTGTGAGATGCTCGTCGCCCGGGATCATCGCCGTTTGCTGGTTCGCCAGCGAAATGGGGAAATTGGCCTCGAGCCACTCACGCGCCTCGGCGCGGAAGGTGTCCAGATCGGAACCGCCAAAGTCGGCCATCTATAAATCTCCTTAATATCTTATATTTTCAATAAGTTAGATACAAGCCTAGCACGGAAATGCGTAGGTTTGGAGTCACGCTCTATTTGGGATCCGGTAGGCCCAGGACCCGTTTAGAAACGACATTGAGATTGATCTCCGAAGTGCCGCCTTCAATGGAGTTGGCCTTGGACCGCAGCATGGTGCGGAAGGCCGTGATCTCGGCTGGCGAATAGGCCTCGCCTTCCCAACCCAGGGACTGAGTCCCCATGGCTTCGCAGAGCAATTCGTTGCGCTCCTGAGCGATCTTCGCGCCGGCATATTTCATGATCGAGGTGGCCGCCGACGGCCCCTGGTTCGACTTCGCCTCGTCCGCCGCGCGCCGCACCGTTAGCTGGAAGCTGCGCGCCTCCATCAGGTGGTCGGTGATCCGCCGGCGCAGGTCCGCGTCTGCGATCCGGCCCGCTTCGTCCAAGCCGACATAGCTGCGCGCTGCTTCGATCACCGTGGGCAGCGGCGTCGCTTGGCCAATGTTGCCGCCGCCCAGGCCTGCAGAGATGTTGTCGCGCTCGAACTGCAGTAGCCGCTTGGCCACCGTCCAGCCGCCGTTCAGCGGGCCGAACAGCTGGTTCTTCGGCACCTTCACATCGGTGAAGAAGGTCTCGCAGAAGGGGGACGTCCCGTTAATCAGCTTGATCGGCCTGACCTCGACGCCGGGCGCCTTCATATCGATCAGCAGGAAGCTGATGCCCTCATGCTTCTTCGCCTGATCGGTACGCACCAGGCAGAAGCAGCGGTCGGCCAGGTTCGCCCCGCTCGTCCAGATCTTGGAGCCGTTCACCAGCCAATGGTCACCCTTGTCTTCGGCCTTAGTCTGCAGGCTCGCAAGGTCCGATCCCGACCCTGGTTCTGAATAACCTTGGCACCAACGGACCTCGCCCTTGATGATCCCCGGAAGGTGCTGGGCCTTCAGTTCTGGCGTGCCGTTTTCGATCAGCGTCGGGCCGAACATCATCACGCCCATTCCACCGATCGGATTGCGCGCGCCGATCTTGGCCATCTCTTCGTGCAAGACGCGGGCTTCCTGTCGGCTCAGGCCGCCACCGCCGTATTCAGCGGGCCAGGTGGGCGTGCCCCAACCTTTTTCGCCCATGGCGGTGCGCCAAGTTTTGGCCTCCGCGCTCTCGTCATCGGCAAAGACAGCGGCCATTGCCAATTGGCGCGAGGGATCGCGCTTAAACTCTTCGGGGAAATTCGCTTCCAGCCATGCCCGAGCCTCGGCCCGGAAGACCTCAACGTCGCCACCAAAATCCGCCATCGAAATCTCAATCCTAAGAAATCAAAGTCTCGTCGCCGCCCGAAATAGAGCGCCGGCGTTTTGCCTATTTCGGGTCGGGAAGGCCCAACACCCGTTTGGAAACGACGTTCAGATTGACCTCTGAGGTGCCGCCCTCGATCGAGTTGGCCTTGGTCCGGAGCCAGCCATGGACCGCAGTGATCTCAGGCGTGCTGAAGCCTTCGCCATCCCAGCCCAGGCCCTGATCGCCCATGGCTTCCACCATCAGTTCCGACCGCTCCTTGGCGAACTCTGCCGCCGCATATTTGATGATCGAAGTTGCAGCACTGGGTCCGTTCGCCGCGCGCGACTCCGCCGCCGTGCGGACAATGGTTTGCCGCAAGGCCTGGAAGTTCATCTTGTTGAGCGTGATCCGCTGACGAAGGTCTAGGTCCGCCAGTTTGCCGTCCTCGAGGCCGACATAGGTCTTGGCCACCTCGCCCAGGTCGCCCGACGCACCGCCGGCCGTCCCACCCTCGCCGAAACCCGCCGATATATTCTGACGCTCGTATTGCAGCAGACGCTTGGCGATCTCCCAGCCACCGTTCAGCTTGCCGACCAGATTGCCCTTCGGGATCTTCACGCCAGTGAAGAAGGTCTCACAGAACGGGCTTTCGCCTGAGATCAGCTTGATCGGCCGTGTCTCGACGCCCGGCGAACGCATATCGATCAGGACGAAAGAGATGCCCTCATGCTTCTTGGTGGCGTCGGTACGCACGAGGCAGAAGCACCAGTCCGCCTTGTCGGCGTAGCTCGTCCACACCTTTTGGCCGTCGATCTGCCAGTGATCGCCCTTGTCCTCGCACTTGGTGGCGAGGCTCGCGAGGTCGGACCCTGCGCCCGGCTCGGAGTAGCCCTGGCACCAGCGAACCTCGCCGCGGACGATCCGCGGCATGTGCTCGGCCTTCTGAGCCTCATTGCCGTATTCCAGCAGCACCGGTCCCAGCATCCAGATGCCGAAGGAGAGTAGGGGTGGGCGATAACGGCCAGCCGCCAGCTCCTCGTCGATCACCCGAGCCTGCTGTGACGTCAGGCCTGCGCCCCCGAAGGCCGCCGGCCAGGTGGGCGTGGTCCAGCCTTTTTCGGCGACACGACGCATCCAGACAGATTGCGGATCATCGCAGCCTCCAAACGCTCGACCGCCCCAAACGGCCTCGGGGTCCGTCTTGGCGTTTGGATCGCGCAGCTCGACCGGATACTCAGCCTCCAGCCAGCCGCGGACCTCTGCGCGGAAGGCGTCCAGTTCGGAGGCGCCGAAGTCGGCCATAGGGGCTCAACCCTCTTATAACATGCGAAAGCACGCCCACCTTAGCGCCGGGTCTTGCGCAGTGAAACAGGCGTTTGACGCGCTCATTCGCGGCAAATCGGCTATAGAGCCTCACTCTCAACGGACCCATGGGGTTGAATGCAGTTTCTGAGAGACCTTCGCCCGGCGGCGTTCGCCCTGGCGCCGTGGACGGCGGCAATCCTGACGGCGGCCGCGGGCGTCATGCTGCTAGCTTCCGGAGCGACGCCGTCTGAGCCTGCGCGGTTCATGCGGCTGATCCAGATCACGCCAGTCTACCTGATCGAAGCCGCCCACTTCCTCTCCAGCATCCTAGGCCTGGCCCTCGTGCTTTTGGCCTTTGGTCTGCGCGCGAGGCTGGATGCAGCTTGGTATGCTTCGCTGGGGACCCTGCTCCTGGGGGCGACGTTGGCCCTGCTCAAGGGGTTTAACTGGGAAGAGACGGCCGCCTTGGTGGCGCTCGCGGTCCTGATGTCGCCTTTCCACGGCGCCTTCCCGCGCAGCTCGCGCCTGACGCGCATGGAGATTACCCCTGGCTGGTTGTTCTCGGCGGCTTGCGCCCTAGTGGGCGTGGGCGCGCTCGGCCTTTGGACCTTCCAGCACTCGGACTACGCCGACCGACCCTGGTGGCGGGTGATGGCCGACGCCGACGCCGAACGGGCTGTGCGCGCCTGGGCGGGGGCCGCGGTGGTGCTCTTTGCTTTCGGACTTTGGCGGCTCTTCGTCTCAGCCGCGACCCCGCCGGTGGTGGGCGAGCATGACCCGGACTACGAGCGGGTGCGCGCGATCTTGGCCAAGGCTGAATGCGCCGAGCCCGGCTCCAACTTGGCGCTTCTGGGCGACAAGCGGTTCCTGTTCTCGGCCTCGGGCAATAGCTTCCTGATGTTTGGAGTCCGCGGTCGAGCTTGGGTGGCGCTGGGCGCGCCGGTCGGTCGCCGGGATGAGCGGCAGGAACTTCTCTGGCAGTTCCGCGAGCTGGCCGATAGCCACGCCGCCCGGCCGGGCGTGCACGGCCTCAACGCCGAAGACCTCCCGGAGATCGTGGAGCTCGGCTTTGCGATTCAAAAAGTCGGCGAGACTGCCGCGGTGCCCTTGGAGAACTTCTCCATGGAAGGCCGCAAGCGCGGCACCGCGCGGCGAGCCTGGCGAAAGCTCGGCGAGGCTGGTGCAACCTTCGAGGTATTTGAGGGTGAGGCGGTCACCGCCATGCTTCCGACCCTGCAGGCCATCTCCGAGGAATGGCTTTCTCACCACGCAGGTGGCGAAAAGGGATTCTCAATGGGCGGCTTCTGGCCGGGCTATGTGCAGGAGTTCCCGGTGGCGTTGGTGCGGTTCGAAGGCAAGCCGGTAGCATTTGCCACGCTCTGGACCACGGCCAGCCGCAGCGCCTTTTCCATGGACCTGATGCGCTACGCCGACGATGCGCCGAACAACATCATGGACTATCTGTTTGTCGAGCTAATCAACTGGGGACGCGAGCAGCACTACCAGGCCTTCGAGTTCGGCATCGCGCCCCTGGCCGGCCTCGACGACCGCCCGCTCGCCCCGATCATGTCGCGCGTTGGACGCTTGCTCTTCGAACGTGGCGAGGAAATCTACAACTTCCAGGGCGTGCGCCGGTACAAAGACAAGTACGACCCGCTTTGGCAGCCGCGCTATTGCGCAGCGCCCCACAAGTGGTCGATCCCCTGGCTGATGGCCGACGTTGGCCTGCTGTCATCTGGCGGAGTCTCCGGCCTCTCCAAACGACCGAAGAAGGTCGAAGAGCCGAAGGCAACAGTGGCGCCGGACGTGGCAGCGGCCTGAAGCTCAGGCGCGGCCCTAGTTCATAAGCTTCATTTGCAGGTAGGTCATGGTCATGGCCTGGGTGTGAGCCTGCTGCTTTAGGTCAGCGCCAGAGCCGTGGCCGCCCTCCGTATTCTCGTAGAACAGATATGGAAGATGCATCTCCTCCATCCGCGCCGCGAACTTGCGCGCGTGCTGCGGGCCCACCCGGTCGTCCTTGGTGGTGGTGAAGATGAAGGGCTCCGGGTATTTCGCATCAGCCCGCAGGTTCTGGTAGGGCGAGGTCTTCATCCAGAATGCCATGGCCGTCGGATTGGCGTTCACGTCGCCGTATTCGCCCTGCCAGCTCGCGCCGGCCGCGATCTTCGAAATCCGGATCATGTCCAGGAGCGGCACTTCGATCACTACGGCGTTCCAAAGGTCGGGCCGCTGGGTGAACTCCACACCCATCAAGAGGCCGCCGTTGGAGCCACCCTCGATGCCGAGCCGGCGTGGTGAAGTGATCTTGCGGCGGATCAAGTCCTCGGCGACGCCAGCGAAGTCGTCGTAAATCACCTGGCGCTTCTCCACGAGGCCGGCTTCGTGCCACTTCGGCCCGAACTCTCCGCCGCCGCGGATATTGGCCAGGACATAAACCCCTCCGCGCTCAAGCCACAGTTTGCCTGTGACCGCGCTGTAGTTTGGCGTCGAACTCACCTGGAACCCGCCATAGGCCGTCATTAGGGTCGGGTTGGAGCCGTCGTATTTGATGTCACGCCGGTGGACGACGAAGTAGGGGATCTTAGTTCCATCTTTCGACGCTGCCTCGAACTGCTCGACGACGTCGGCCGAGGCGTTGAACTTCGCGGGCAGAGCCTTGATCTTGGTTAAAGAGCCAGACGCGGTGTCGGCGAACCACAGGCTGGACGGTGTCAGAAAACTCGAAACGCTGACAAAGGCGCGATCGCTGTTGTCGTCCGTCGCTGTAACTCGCACGGAAGCATTGTCCGGGAGGTCCAGCTTGTTGCGTGAGAAGCCGGCGGCCGTCGGCGTGTAGACGTAGACGCGGCCCCTGACGTTATCGAGCACCGAGAGCAGCAGCTTGCCGTGGGTGGAGCTCGAGCCTTCCAGCGCTTCGCGTGGGTTGGGCGCATAGAGCAGCGTTGGCTT
>JAYUBY010000134.1:0-4404 GCA_043740635.1 Alphaproteobacteria bacterium | reverse complement strand
GCGACTTCAGCGAGCTTCTGACCTTCATTGACCTAATCTCGGGCGCGCGGACGTAGGCGTCCGGGGGTTTCACAAGGAGCGGGCGGATATACGGAAAGGGTGGAGCCAAGTCAATGTTGCGCGAGACCAGTTCTCATTGAGCCCGGACTCGACGCTCGATAGACTCTCGGAGATGCGCGCGCGCCACGTCTCATTCGTCCTGCTCGCCCTGGTGGCGGCCTGCGCCAGTCCGGGCGCCAAAACCCCGTCGCTGGCGCCCGTCGCGCCTGCACAACCCGTGCAACCTGCTCCCGCTGCACCTGCGCCTGCCGTCGAGGTCCCACCCGTGACGCCGGTGACGCCGCCAGCGGTCTCCGGCGACATGATCTTCGACGCCTGGGCCGCGGAATTCTACGGTCGGGCCATCAAGGCCGGCATTCCTCGCGACCTGCTGGACCGCGAAATGGCCGGGCTGACCCCCGATCCGCGGGTCACCTCGCGCGACAGTCGCCAGCCGGAATTCTCCCAGCCGATTTCCGCCTACATCAGGGGCGCCGTCACCGAAGGCTCCGTCACTGTGGGCCTGCGCAAGCGCACTGAAGTCACGCAGTTTGACGCCATCGAGCAGCGCTTTGGCGTCCGCCGCGAGATCTTGATTGCCATCTGGGCGCGCGAGAGCGGCTTTGGCGCTATCCAGGGTGACTTCGACGTGATCAGGTCCATGGCTTCCCTGGCAGCTCAAGGCCGTAGGCGAGACTGGGCCGAGGGCGAGCTGATCGCCGCGCTCCGGATCATCGGCTCTGGTGAGGCGACGCGGGGCCAACTCAAGGGTTCCTGGGCTGGCGCGATGGGCCAGACCCAGTTCATTCCGTCCGCCTACCTCTCCACGGCCGTGGACGGCGACGGGGACGGCAAGCGCGATATCTGGACCTCGCCAGCCGACGCGCTGGCCTCAGCCGCCAGCCTGCTCTCCAAGGGTGGCTGGGCGCGCGGAGAGAGTTGGGCGCGGGAGGTGACCGTCGCGAGCGACTTCGACTTCGCCATGAGCGAGGGTCCAAAGCTGACGCCGGAAGCTTGGGCGGCGCTCGGCGTGGCACGCGCCGACGGCCTTCCCTGGACCGACGCCGATAAAGCCGCGCCTGCGCAACTCCTGGCGCCCGCTGGCGCGAGCGGGCCGGTGTTCCTGTTATTCCCGAACCACTTCGCGATCCGAAAATACAACAATTCGCTGGCCTATGCGCTGGCTGTCGGCCTGCTGGCAGACCGGATCGCGGGCGAGGGGCCGCTGGTAAAGCCTTGGCCCGCCGAGACCCCAATGTCGCTCGCCGACCGAATGACCGCCCAGCGGGCGTTGTCTGCGGTTGGCTTCAACCCGGGTACCCCGGACGGCGTCGTCGGCATGGGTACGCGGAACGCGCTTCGGGCATGGCAGAAAGCGCGCGGTCTCACCGCCGACGGCTATCTCTCACCGGCAATGGTCGATCGACTGAAAACTGAAGCGGGCGGCGGGCCCACACCCTAGCGCCGCCTAGGGTTCAGTGCGTCTTGCCATAGGCCGCCGCCTGTTTGCCAACGATGCGCAACAGATCGCCCATGGAGTGGTCGACATCGATCAAGTGCAGCCCCCAGGACCAGTCCGGCCCGGTCGGGCGGATGATCTCACCGGCCAGTTCGTTGGTTCGTACGCTCTTTGGGTCTGCGTTCACATGCATGGCCAGGTAGGTGAAATCACCGCGCGACTTGCACTCAGTGGTGATCAGACCAGGGACCTTCACAAACGGCGTCTTGATTTCGACCCGCGCCTTGGCCCAGGCGGGTTGGGTGGTGCCGCCCGAGCCGTTCAGGAAGCCCGTGGTCAAGAAATAGGCCTCGGGCTGGCCACGGCCGCCCTTGAGGTCGGCGGGATTGGTACAGGCCGCCTGCATGCCGTCGCGCCCGCGACCAAACCGCGAGTTGGCGGGCGGGGGGTTGGTGTCGCGAAAGGTCGAGTAGTTGATGACGCAGCCGAGCTGCTCTTCAGCCCGGCAAAGAGGGATGGTCTTGAACACACCGCCCACATCTTTGCCCGGGGGCACGAGCACCGGCGAGCCCAGCACCAGCGCTGAGATGAACTGCTTCTGGATCGGTTTGCCGTCGATCTCGTTGGCCACTAAGCGTGCAATGAGCCCCGCGCCCTGGCTGTGGCCGATCAGGACGACCCCGCGCCCATGGTTTTGATGCTGAAGGTAGTAGGTCCAAGCGTCGAGCACGTCGGCGTAGCCGCCGAAGCCCGCGGCGGGCCGCTCGCCGGCCGGGGGGGCACCGCCGCTGGCGACACGAAGCGCCGTCAGCGTGGTCTGCCGATAGATCGGCGCGAAGGTACGGCACACCGAGGCGAAGCGGGCGAATTGGAGCCTAATGTCGTCCCATTCCATGTGATCGGCGACAAAGTCGGACTGCCAGCCGGGATCTAGAGAGACCGTCGGATAGACGAAGAAGCAGTCGATTTTGGGATCCTTGGCTGGGACGAACTTTTCCAGCGTTGTCTTACCGTTGAGCGCGATCACCGTCGCATCCAGGTCGACCTTGCACTTGTTGTCCCTGAGATCCGGACGGCAGAGCCACAGCGAGGGATTGGCGTAGTCCGCATGGGCGACGGCCGGGTCCGGAGCCTGGGCCTGAACCGACGTTGTCACGGCCAGTGTCAACGCGACCCCTGCGATCAAATTCCTGAACATTCCGCCCTCCCATGGCACTTGCGCAGCGCGAAGCCGTCTTACGAATAGCTAGGGCCTTGTCGTGTCTGGGGGCAAGGGTGAGGTCGTGTTTAGGCTCCGCCTTCATCGCTCCGCTCGATCGTGGCCATGGTGGCCTCTTCGCGGGTGACCGCGGTAGGATCGGCATTGCGCAGCGGCTTGCTGACCAGCGCGTAGGCGAGCAAACAGAGCATAAGCCCCATGTTTAGGAAGAAGGGCGCGGCATGATTCGTCCGATAAAGCGCCATGAAGGCCGGCGCAAAGACCGCGTTGATCCCGTTGACCGCCGCGATGGCGCCCGCCACCCGCGCCTGGTCTTTCCAGCCAACTGCCAAGGATGATCCGGCCGTAAAGCCGGGCCGAGCAAACCCAAACCCCAGGCTAGCCAGGGCATAGCCAGCCACGACGGTATGATAGTCGGGAGCGACCGCGACCAGCAGGTTGCCACCGGCCGCGCAAATCACGCCCCAGCGCAAGAGCTGCCGGGGCGTCATCTGGAACATGCGGATCAGACCCCATTGCGCGAGCAGGCCTGCAATCGCGCCGAAGGCCATGGCCATGGCGATGCTGTCTTTCGCCGCCATCGGCGAGACGCCAAGCTTGTCTATCACCAGAAACCCAATGGTCTGCTGTTGGGCCGTTTGGCAGGTGGCGACCACGAAACCATAGAGTGCGAAGGGGACGACGCGCGGGTCCTGCCACATGGGACGAACCTTTTTCGTGGCTTCCTCATCGGAGACCTCGACCTCGTCGGTGGGCGCTTCCACGCGACGTCGGCTCTCCGGCAGGAAGCGCCAGACCACGAACAACATCAGCGCGGCTATGCCGGCGAAAGTGAAAAGCGGGCCAGCAATACCGAGTACTGGATAGATGAAATAGGGCGCGAGCCAGGGCCCGAAGACAGTACCGAGGCCGAACGCGCCGGCGAGGCTCGCCATCGCCTGGGTGCGCTCCTCCCGCGGCGTATGGTCGGCCACATAGGCCTGGTTGGCGGGGTTCGAAGCTGCGCCAAACAGGCCGAACAGCGCGCGGCCAAGCAAGAGCATCCCGAAAATGACCATCGGCGCAGCCATGTGGCGCAGGCCCGCGCTCACGACCGCACCGCAGACGGTCATCGAGACCATGAAGCCCGAAAGCCCCACCATCATCAGCGGCTTCCGGCCGTAGCGGTCCGACGCCTTGGCCCAGAACGGCGACGAGACGGCCCACAGGATCGCTGACAGCGAGAAGATCGCCACGACCATCTCGTCAGGGATAGCCAGCGACCGGCCGATCAACGGCAACACCGAGATCAGTCCAGTGTTTCCGATGGCGGTCGCAACGGATGAGCAAAAGATGATCGCAAATGCGCGCTTTGGCAGAGTGCTGGAGGTGTTGTGCGCAGGCATAGATGCGGATTAGGCCGCATAGTCCCTCCGCGCAAATCCCGAGGCCTGCTCATGCGAAATTAAGCAATAACGCCGATGGTGCGGGTCCTCTTGGGAGCCCCTATGTTCCAGATTATCGGCATCGTCCTGCTGTTCGGCCTTGTGTTCGGCAGCTTCATCATGACCGGCGGGAACATCGCCGTGATTCTGGGCGCGTTGCCGTCTGAGATGATGACGATCGGCGGCGCCGGTGTGGCTGCGGTGCTCATCTCCAATTCCGTGCCCGTGCTGAAGGGCATCGGCGGGGGCATGGGCAAGGTTTT
>JAYUBY010000133.1:0-2382 GCA_043740635.1 Alphaproteobacteria bacterium | reverse complement strand
CGCGTCGTGACGATCCCAGACGTCTTCGGCGCTTTGGGGGAGGACTCCGCGCTCCGGTCGGGAGCGAGACTCGAAAGGCCCGGAACTGAAGGGGTCAGCGTCAAGCGGGCTTCTGTGCAGCTCGCTGGCGAAAGGGTCGGGTGCTCGCGGGGTCGAAAGGCCGCGCATGTCGCCCCCGCTCGGAGGCGCGAAGGGCGAGGAATCGACGTCCAGCGCGGACGGGGTGGGATCGGAGGCAAAGACGTCGTCCGTGGTCCGTTCAACCGTCAGGATGAATTTTCCCAAACTCAGGCTCTCGCCCGGATCGAGGGGCACGAACTCATCGCGCGGAAGGCGGGTCTGCGAGCGCCCCAGAGTCACCCCGTTGGCGCTGGTGTCGCGGATGAGCAGGTCCCCACTGCGGACGCGTAAGGTGCAGTGCGTGCGCGAGAGCTGTCGGTCTGGATCGTCGATCCGCCAGCCGACGGGCGGATCGCGCCCGATCACCAGCTCCCCCTCCTCAAGGGTTCTCGAGTCGACCTGGCGTGTGGGGTCGCTTTGATGGAAGAGTCTCAGAAGATACATCGCGGTCTCGTCCCCATCACCCTCTGGCCTCAAGTCCGGCCAGGGCGTCACGAGCCCCCGACCTCCCATCCCCACCCCTCGCCAAATCCAGGCCAATCATGTTGACGCGGATGAATCCGCTCGAGGCGAGCGCTTCGGAGCCTGCCGCCGAAACCAGGACCGACGTCGCCGTCGAGCGCCCCAGTCCCGGCGAAGGAGGTTCGGCGGGCGCCTCCTCTGGCGCGAGGGATGGCCCCGAAACGTAGGTCGCCATCGCCGCCATTGCCGCAGGTGTCGCGAAGTCCTCCGCTTGGCCCAACCGGTAGGCCTCGTACCTGAGGTGATCATCGCGTTCGCGAAGCCACTGCTCAGCAATAACCAGCGCCGCCGATCTGGGTTTGCGCCCACTGACGACCTCCTCTAGACGCGCGGCCAAACACATCCACCGCAGAAGCGCGTCGGCGGACAGCCCCCAGGCCAAGGCGCTGAGCAGCGGGGGTGGCCCACCGGGACTCGAGGTCAGCTGATCGACAGTGGCCTGCCAGCTCGGCTCCGGTTGTTGGCTGAGGATCTCAGCCTTCAAACTCGACGGCCAGGGCAAGGCGTCGGGCACGAAAGGCCGTAGGCCAGAGAAGGCCGCGTCAATTCCGGCGGCTGACGGCGATATGGCGGGTTGCGGGCTCAATTGATCTTCACCACGGGCGCCTTGATGGTAATCCCTGCAGCAGTGATCTCTATCCGGCTCCCTCCAACCATGAAGACCAGCTCGGTCTTCGATTCCAGGGTGAAGCTACCTGTCGTGACCATTCGCGTCGCGGAGGAGCTGTCGATCTTGATGTCGTTGGCGACCTCCACCCAAAGGCCGCCATCCACCTTCAGGTGCGCGTTGTCGGCGACCGTCGTCTCAGACTTCCCGCCGACCTTGGTGGTCTGATCCTTGGCGATCTTCGAGGTCTGCTGGCCGCCCACCTCCAGCAGTTCATCCTTGTCGATCTTGGTGCTTCGCTGACCCACGACCTCGCGGGTCTCATCCTTGCCGATCTTGGTGCGGCGGTACTCGCCGATGTCGACGTCCTCGTCCTTGATGACCTGGCGGCGATAGTTGCGTCCGGCGTAGGTGTAGATCTCCTCGCCACCGGCTTTGTCCTCGAAGATGAACTCGTTGGTTACGCTGCCAGACGGGTAACTGCGGGTTCGCCAGCCAGCCTGCGATAGGTGCGGCGGGACATCGAAGGGATGCTTGTTGTCACCGTTGTAGAGGCAGCCCGTGACCAGTGGTCGGTCCGGGTCGCCTTCTAAGAACGCGACCATAACTTCCATGCCGACGCGCGGGATCCATTGGGCGCCAATCTGGTCTCCCGCCCACTGTTGAGCGACACGCAACCAGCAGGTCGATGTCGCCAGATGATCCCAGTGGAAGCGGACCTTGATCCGACCAAAGCCTTCGGGATCGACCTGGTCCAGAACGACAGCCGTCTGGGGTCCGCGGACAACCGCGCGCGGCGTGATCCTGGGGGGGTGATATGGGTCGAAACTTGGAATAGCGGTGAACGTCTGAGCGTAAATAAACTCTCCCTCTTCAGCGCTGTAGGGATTGTGAGACGTGTGGTTGACGGAGCGGATAGCAATCTGGCGCTCGCCCGGCGTCAGCCGCTTGTCGGTGATCGAAAACCGCGCGGCGGGCAAAAAGCACATGTAAGTGCCAGACCCCGACATCAAGACCGAGGCGGCCTCGGCCAGTTGAATGCCAAACTTGGATCGCCGCTCGCCTGAGTCCGGATTGTCGTAGCCCCCCGGCCACTCGTAGAATTTGGTGTTCTTGGTCGCATAGTCGACGTT
>JAYUBY010000132.1:0-3239 GCA_043740635.1 Alphaproteobacteria bacterium | reverse complement strand
CGTGTGGATCAACACACCCGTCCAAAAACTGGAACGCAAGGTCCAAATCAGAGCTTAAACTCCAAATCCCGCCGTCTCATAATCGTTGACACGTTCCGCCCGACCGCCAATGGCTGAACCCCAGCACCTTCCTCGCCGAACGCCGTTGGCTGGACCAACCCGCGCCGATCAGTCCGGGCGGGCCGCCCGACAATCGCAGGAGCAATCAAAGTGGACGACCGCGAACCGTTTGTGACGTTGGGCGCGAGCATCTTGAAAAGCTTGAGCGTGGCGAACCAACGTTTAGCTACTTCGACACCGGAGGCTCTAATGCCCTGCTCTGAGCGATACGCCAGCGGCGCGGCCATTGCGCTGATGGGCTGCTATCGGCGCGGCGATTATCCCGAGCCGGAAATCTTCATGGATGGCCTGCGCACGCTGTTCCGCGCCTACCCGGAATCCGTGGTCAAGCACGTGACCAATCCGTTGACCGGCGTTCCCGGCACGATTTCGTACCCGCCAACGCTGGCCGAAATCCGAAGGGATTGCGAAAACAAGATGCGACCTCTGGTTGAGCATGAGGCTCGACTCAATCGTGAGCGTGAGCGCCAACAGCAAGAGGCGTTGCCCAAGCCGCCCGGCCCTACGCCCGAGCAGCGCCGCGCGACGGTCGCCGCCTTCAAGGCGCGTTTCAACGCGACGCCAGAGGCGACGCAGGCCAGCCTTGACGCTGCGGAGGCCGACGCCAAACAGGCGCAGAGGCCTCCTATCGTCTTGTCCGAGGCCGCCCTGCGCGCGATTGGACTTAAACCAAAGCCCGACGCAGCGGCGCTCCACCCCACCCCCCAGGCGCGCCGGTCCGCCGACCCCACGCCCCAGCGCAGGCGCAGGGCAGGGCGAGGCCCGCCCGCAATAGGTATGCCTCCAAGCGCCGAAGCCCGCCAGCAGGCTCCGCTGTGGCCGCGCGGGGCAGTCCGCTATTCGACAGCTTCCAAAGTCGCGGTCGCGTAGCCGGGTTTCAGCACCATTTCCCCGGCGGGGGCGTCGCTAACGCTGGCGTCGTTCCACAATCGCAGCCGCACGTCGCCCTGGTCAATCTCGATGCGGACGACGCGCGTCGATCCGTCCGGCGCCAGAAGGCTAAGCTCGGCGCCCTCCTCGACCTCAAGAAACTCGCCAAGCCAATGCTGGGCGGAAGCGTCACGAAAATAGTTGTCATGAAGCATGAATCTCATGGCGCGCCTCCTGTGAAGGCGGAACGCTGAGGCGCGGCGAAAGGTCCGGCGTGCCGGCGCGCTGCTACGCGAGCGCGACATGGCGAAGGGCGGCCAGCCGTATCAGGGCGATCCTACTGGTAACACCGTGTTACCGGTAGAAACCCTCGCCGACCTCGGCGTCACCAAGATGCAGTCCTCGCGCTGGCAGGCGCTGGCCGCGATGGACGACGAGCAATTCAAGGCCCGCAAGGCGGAGGCGACCCGCCGGGCGGTGGCGTCGGTCGAAATGACGCGCGACGAGAAGCAGGAGGCCAAGCGCGACCGGCGCGAAGCCCGCAAGGTTGAACTAGGCGGGCGCATCACCGCGCTGCCGGACAAGAAATACGGGGTGATCGTCGCGGACCCGGAATGGCGCTTTGAGGTCTACAGCCGCGAAACCGGCATGGATCGGTCGGCTGAAAATCACTATCCGACCAGCGATTACGAGGCGATCAACGCGCGCGACGTCGAGGCTATCGCCGCGCCCGATTGCGTGCTGTTCCTGTGGGCGACCGTGCCCATGCTGGAGAAGGCGCTGGGCACGATGGCGGCGTGGGGCTTCGGCTACAAAACGAATTTCGTCTGGATCAAGGACAGGATCGGCACCGGCTACTGGAATCGCAACAAGCACGAGTTGCTGTTGCTGGGCACGCGCGGCGCGGTCCCGGCGCCCGCGATGGGCGATCAGTTCGCCAGCGCCATCGAGGCGCCGGTCGGCGAGCATTCGGCAAAGCCGGAAATCTTCCTTGAGATGATCGAAAGACACTACCCCAACGTGCCGAAGATAGAGTTGAATTGTCGGGGCGCTCCGCGTGCTGGATGGGACGCGTGGGGGAATCAGGCCGTGCAACCGGCGGAGGCCGCAGAATGACCGCTACCCACCCTCACGGCCTCGTCGGCGCCCTCTTAGGCAGCCAGATAAGCTTGCGTTGGTCGAACAGGACCTTCCAGTCCACGCGCGCAAAACAATACAGCCCACCCAGGACCAGAAGCTGAGTGCCGATGAACCACGCGGCTGCGTAAGCGCCGGACACCATCGTGTCGATTTTGAGGTTCCGCCCAACCGCAGCGCCGCTCGCGATGAAGAAGCCGTAGCTGGCAAGCCTACCGACGAAGAATGGTAGCGCGACCCGCAGAAGCGGCAACCCGGTCAGTCCATAAGCGATGAATAGGAAGTTCGAGGGCAGCGGGCTGAATGCGTAGAAGAGGAACAGACCGACCGTCAGCGTCGTGCGCTTCTCGAGACGGTCCTTGATGACGTCGATGTTCGCCCGGTGGGCGTCGCTGAGCAGCTTCTTCCGCAGCAGCCGGTGAGAAAGCTTTGCGAGCGTGAGTCTGCCAAGCGTCGCCGCGACCGCGCCGGTCCCGGCCAGTAGCACGGCGCTGGAGTCGTGATACTGGAAGCCAACTAAAGCCAATGCCATCCAGGTTGGCGGCGCGAATGCCGGGATCAGGTTCAACCCGAAGATTAGCGCGAACAGCAGCGTAAGAGCAGGAAGCTCACCCGGCACGGCGTTCAATGCCTCACGGCTTCAATCCTCATGACAATCTGGAGTTCTTGGCCAATCCACTGTCTGCGGAGTCCACAGGCAGACGCTCATGCGTCTCCCCAGCAGCAGGCGTCAAGTCAAAGGATCTTCCCGAAAAAGGCGCCTATTCCTGTGGTTATGGCCATGGCGAGGGCACCCCAGAAGGTCACTCGGATCATGGGCTTGATTACGTTTGCGCCGCCTGCTTTCGCACCGACCATCCCGAGCAAAGCGAGGAATATGCCGTATGACTTTACCCAAGCTGCGCAGAACACTGACCATCTGGCCGTTGATTTTCTACGGCATGGGCGTCATTGTCGGTGCCGGCATCTAGAGCATTTTCTGTTTGGAATTACGCATATCCAGCATGTCTGAGGTAGTTTGCGCATTCTTCGGGCGAGAACTCGCCGAGGATTTCGCCGATTTTGTCCCAGAGGCGGTCGACGGTTCTCTCGGCTGCCTTTCGCAGTAAGGC
>JAYUBY010000131.1:0-5302 GCA_043740635.1 Alphaproteobacteria bacterium | reverse complement strand
CCTATCGTCCTAGGACGGCGCGGCGTCGGCGTTGCTGAAGACGATGGTCACCCGAGATCCTTCGCCAGGCGCAGATTGAATTTCGATGTGAGCCTTGGCGTTTTGCTGGAGGGAGCGGACAATCAGGGCAGAAAGCTTGCCTGGCCTGGGCCAGGTGACGCCGACCGGGAGACCTACGCCGTCATCGGCCACCACAACCCGGCAGCCTGAAGGCAGGTTCATGCACTCCAGGCTGATGACGCCGCCGTCGCGGCCGACAAAGGCGTGTTTCAAGGCGTTGGTCATCAATTCGTTGACGACCAGACCGGCCGGCATGGCGACGTCGATCGAGACTGGCCAGGTGTCCACCTTCAGTTCCAGCCGAACGCCTTCCAGGGCGTGGGCCCGCATCACCGCTGAGGCGATTTCGCTGAGATAGATACCTAAATCCACGGCGCCGTCGGCGCTGGACTCGCCCAGGGCGCGATAGAGCAAGCCGAGCGCCTCGACCCGCCCCGCGAGCCTGTCAAAGCCCTCGCCCAGAGAGCGGTCAGACACCCCCTTGGCCTCCACCCGGATGAGGGCGGTGATCATCTGCAGGTTGTTCTTTACCCGATGCTGCAGTTCACGAAGCTGCGTGTCCTTCTCCAGGACCTGTTGCTGCAATTCGTCCAGGATGGAGCCGTCGCGCGCGGCCACTTCCACGAGGGCGACCAGACGGAACAGCGGCTTGCCATCCTCATCCTCAATAATGTTCGACCAAGCGTCCACCGTGCGCGGCGTTTCCCCACGAGACAGCGTGAACGCTCCGACGTAGTCGCGCTCTTCGACCAGAACCTCGCTAAGCGCCCGAGGGTCTTCCGGCGCGTTCTGCCGTCCCGGCAGGCGATCCCAACGCCCGCCGACAAGCTCGCGGCTGGTTTCGCCTGTCAGGCGTTCAAATGCGTCGTTGGCGTAGACGATCCGCTCGGCTGTCTCCAGCTTTGAGACGGCGATCGCGACGGGGACCTGATCCAGAAACTGCCGGAACTGCTCGCTCTCAAGAGCTTCTGCCAGAGCAGCACTCTCCAGCAACTGTCCGACGTCGCTCGGAGGCTCATCTGACCCCATGATGTCTACCCTGAGTTCGCGGCGTTGCGCGCCAGACCTCTGTGTATTCGCAATTCACGGCCCAACGAACCCCCTGCGGCAAACGCCGAAGGTCCGCTATGACATAACCGACGGCGCCGCCTGTGGCGCCTTGGCGCGCTTCGCGCCGTCACCGGCTTTTTCGCCTAAGGGAGCACCCGTGCCGCGCCTGATCCTCTCGGCCGCCATCATGGCCCTCTGCGCCTGGACCTCATATGCGCGAGCTGAGGGGGTAGCGCTGACATTCGACGATCTCCCGACGATGGCCTTGACCGGGGACGCGTCCTACGCCGACGTCACCACCAGGAGATTGCTGCACGGACTGCGCCGGCATCACTTTCCAGCGACCGGATTTGTCATAGGGGAAAGGTTGGAGGGAGCGGGGGGCGTGGCGCACACTTCGCTGGTGAAGCGGTGGGCGGCGGCGGGAATGGTGCTCGGCAACCACACCTACTCTCACATCTCGCTCAACAAGACGCCTGTCGATCAATACATCGCCGACGTCGAGCGCGCAGATACCGTCCTGCGGTCCCTCGTCACCACCGATCGCGCTCCCTTGGCATGGTTCCGCCATCCCTATCTGGAAACCGGCCTCACGATTGAAGACCGCCGCGCGTTCGAAGGCTGGCTCGCGGCGCACGGCTATCGCGTTGCGCCCGTGACGATGGAGAATGCCGACTACGTGTTCGCGCTGCCCTACGACGACGCCATCCGGCGCCACGACCGTGCCGGTGCGCTGCGGATTAAGCGCGCCTACCTCGACCACACCGCAAAGGCCGTCGCCTGGTACCGGATGGCGGCGGTCGGACTCCTCGGCCGACGCCCCTCCTTCGTGTTCCTGCTACACGCCACCCGTCTGAACGCGGACGTCCTGGACCAGCTGTCCGACATCCTGCGCCGCAATGACCTGCAGGTCCTCGGATTGGATCGCGCCATGGCGGACCCGGCCTACCGGATTGCCGATGGCTACGCCGGGCCGGACGGAGACGAATGGTTGAGCCGCTGGTCGCGCACCCTCAAGAAGGATCTTCCCTGGAGCAGCTTTCCAGAGCCGCCGGCGGACATCGTCACGGCGAATGACCGGCTCGACACCAGCCCCTGACCCCGGGCCGTCTGAGTTTATACACAGCCTCGGTCAACAGCGGACGTAAGCTCCCGCCGGGGAGCGGACATCAAATTCAGCTCTCAGTGTTGGCTTCGGGAGAGGGGCCAGAGTCCGCTGTGGCGCAAAGCGGCGGTTGGTTCAGGGCCCTGAGGTTCGTTCTGGTTCCTGTTTTGTTCTTACCTACCTGCGCGTTTGAACTGGGCTGGGAGATCGCTTACGCGGTGACGCCGAAGACCGCCTATGCCACCCATGTGAAGCTGGGCCAACTCCGTTGGACCGCCGGGATGCTGGCCCCGCGAAAGTATGGCCGCACCAAGCCCGTGGAGGCCGATGTGCCGGCGCAGGTGCAGACCGTGCTGCTGCGCCACTTCAAGATCGAGCGGCACCCGGAGACCGGGCAGCGGGTGGTGGTGGGCTATACGCCCGATCCCAAGACCATGATGCCACGGCTGGACGCGGAGGGGCCGTGGGGACGGCTGCCGAACGTGGCGGACCTGTCGGACGAGGGGCGCGCGGCGCGGGCGGTTGAGATCGCGCGGACGCAGGCTTGGATGGATGAGGACCATGATGACTAGGCTGAAAGCTCAGTCACCTCACTCTCGATCGTCATTCGCGGGCTTGTCCCGGCAACCCATACGCACCGACATCGCCAGGTCGAATTCGGCGGCGCTGAGATTCATCCCGCCTTGCCCGCGTGTATGGGTCACCGGGACAAGCCCGGTGATGACGGTCAGATGAAGGATGATCGAGCCACCCGCCTAGGCGCCGAAGATCCATCCCGGGGTAAGGGTGCTCATCTGCACGCCCACGAGGGTCATCTGCGCGCCGCCGACCATGGTGATCAGGGTATCCGCCCCCGACTGGCTCACCGTGAACACGGTTCCCGGATCGACCTGCACCCGGTCGCCTTGCGCCAGGCTGAAATCGGTCACCCGGTCGATCCCGGCGTCCCCGAACGTGTGGAAAATGTCCGCCCCGGCGCCACCGGTCATGGTGTCATCGCCCTTGTCGCCGGAGACGAAGTCGGCGCCGTCGCCGCCAAACAGGACGTCGTTGCCCTGCCCGCCGCGGACGATGTCGTCGCCCGCCCCGCCGTCGCAGGTGTCGTCGCCGATGTTGCCGTAGACCAGATTCTGGCCGTCGCTGCCGACCAGGCTGTCGTTACCCTTGCCGCCCACCACCCAGTCATCGCCGCCGCCGGAGACGCAGGTGTCGTTGCCCATGTTGCCGTTGATGTCGTCGAAGCCGGCGCCGCCCTGGATATAGTCGTCGCCCTCGTCGCCGCGCAGATAGTTGCGGCCGTCGCCGCCGACCACCAGGTCGTTCCCGAGGCCGCCGTTGATCGTGTCGTCGCCCGGGCCGCCGATCAGCGCGTCGTCGCCCGCGCCGCCGGCGACCGTGCCGCCTCGCGTCGCGGCCACCAGCAGGTCGTTGAGCGGACTGCCGATCACGTTCGTGACGCCATCCAGGGGCTGGGGGCCACTGCCTGTGTAGGCGTGCATGGCCGACAGCGTTGGCAAGGGGGCGGATGTAATGCCGGGGTACTGGCTGCGGAACACCTCGTCGCTGAGATTAATGCCAACCGGGACCGTCGACTGGGAGTAGTCGGCCGTATCGCCCGGCCCTGCGGCGAAGAGGCGGACATCGTCCATCGTCACCACGTTGACCGCGCGAAATTCCAGCTGGTTCGTCCCGGCCCCCGCGGTCACCGTGACGTGCAGCATGCCGCCGACGTCGTCATGCAGGTTGTTGAAGTCGGCGACCTGCTGTCCGTTCCAGAAGACCTTCAGGTCGGACACGTCCGTCCGGACCGGAGGGCGGTAGGCGATGAATGTCAGGTCGTAGACGACGTCCGACGTGAGGCCGCTCACCTGCTGGGCGATCGAGCCATTGTGAAGCAGGCCCCAGACCTTGCCGTCCCACGAGACCTGCGTTGCGGGCGGGGTCGGGGTCTCCACGCCGAAGAATTGGCTCGTCACGGTCCAGCCATCGGGCGGCAGGTCATTGCGGTATTGGAAATGGGCGTCGCCTGAGTCCGGTCGCGGACTTTGGTTGATCCAGGCCAACGTGTCGCCGCCGGCCACGCGCTCGAAGCTGCCGTTGACGATGAAGTCGGTCCTGCCCGGCATGCGCCCGCCCCTTTTCCCAAAGGAAGAGCCACAGTAGCTCAACTCAAAGCTTCGCCAAGCCCCCCACTCGCGCCATGGGCGATGAGATGAGCGGTGAGGCTTGGGCGCCTTTGGGGCAGGGCGCTAGGGTGGCCGTAAAACGAGGGAACTTAAGGACATGGACATCGAGCTTTCCGGGCGCACGGCGCTGGTGACCGGCGGGAGCCGGGGGATCGGGCGGGCGATTGCGTTGGCGCTGGCGAAGGCCGGCGCGGACGTGGCGGTGAACTATCGGGGGAACGCCGAGGCGGCGGCCGAGGTGGTGGGCCAGATCGAGGGGATGGGGCGCAAGGCTCGGGCCTACGCCGCCTCGGTGGAGAACTTCGACGAGGACGCGGCGATGGTCGCCGCGGTGCTGGGCGACTTCGGCAAGGTCGACATCCTGGTCAACAACGCCGGCATCGCCAGCCGGGGCAATTCGGTGGCCGATACCGATCCGGCGGAGATGGAGCGGGTGGTGCGCGTGCACGCCTTTGGGCCGCACTACCTCTGCAAGCTGCTGATCCCCCAGATGCGCGGGCTGGGGCGCGGCGACATCGTGATGATCTCTTCTGTGGCGACCCTGGGGATGGCCGGGCGCGGCGGGCCCTACAACATGGGCAAGGCGGCGATGGAGGCCCTGGCCCTAACGGTCGCCAAGGAAGAACGGGCGCATGGCATCAGGTGCAACATCGTGGCGCCCAGCCTGACGGTGACGGATATGGGCTCGCGGCTGGCCAAGGCGACGCGGGGGATCGCGGACATCCACGAGCTGGACGCCGCCTCGCCGTTCGGGCGGGTCTCGACGCCGGACGACGTGGCGAGCGCGGTGGCCTGGCTGGTGTCGTCGGCCAACCCCTATGCCAACGGGCAGAAGATCAACATCAACGGCGGGGGGTGAGGCCCGGCCGGGCTCGCCTCTGAGGACGTAGGGCTCCCCTGA
>JAYUBY010000130.1:0-12298 GCA_043740635.1 Alphaproteobacteria bacterium | reverse complement strand
GCGGACGGCCAAATTCCCAATCGCGCAGCTGCTAAGTCGCGGCTCGGGCTCGACAAGGACAAGCCGACAGAGCGGAGGCCAATCCGGAGGACCTGGACGGTCTCACGCGCTGCCTGGCGAACCAGGCTGCCTGGGCGCCGATGCTTGGGGGGCTGACACCAATCTATTCCAAATTATCCAGACGCCTCGCCACGTCGCGATCCTCACCGAGAAATATCACGAGCGTTCCTGGGATCGGCACTTACGCTGCGCGATCTCGTCCAGCAGCACGTCGACTTTTGTCAGGAGGGCTGCGCGAGTTCCAGCGTAGTCGGCCGTCCAGGACGGAATATCCCAGACACGAGCCTGGCTCATCCCAGGCGCATTCGCAGCCTCTTCGAAGGCAACGACGATGTTGGCGCGCGCGATGTCGGTTTGGGCGAGCGGCAGGACCGGTTCGGCCCGAGGGTCGATCCCGTCGTGAATCAGTTGCGCGATGAGCGCCGGAGTGAGGTGGTCTGCCGGACTGACCCCACGGGACAGGACTTCAACGGCGATGCCACGCCGGCCGGCTGTCTGCTTCAGCTGTTCGCGCGCTATGGCGCTCTTCACGGTGCCCGCAGGGCAAACGAATAGAACGCGGGGAGGTCGACATTGCGTCGCCGCAATGGCCGCGGCCGGAGCTGTCAGCAGGCCGATGAGTAAGGTGCGTCGCGAGGTCAGCCGAAAATGGGGAAGGTTGGTCAATGCGCGGTCTCCAAGCGGAGCTGCGCGGTCGTTGGGCTTAAGGCCTCACCGGGACACCGCTCTATCCCGCAAATGAACTCTAACGCATTGACGCTCCGCGACACAGGGTCACCAATTCCGCGGGTGCAATGAGCGTGGTCGCGCTACTTACGCGGTCGCCATGTTCAGGACAGGGAGACCGAGCGACACATCGCTTCCCCCGCTGAAATTGACCGCACAAGAGATGGGCCTCTATCTGCTGGTCAGGATTGGTGCCCCCGGTCGGACTCGAACCGACACACCTCTCGGTACCGGATTTTGAATCCGGCGCGTCTACCAATTCCACCACAGGGGCGCGCTGCCGGGGACTTAGCAACACTGTAGCGGCGAAGCAATCGCTTGCCAGAAAACGGGCTGATGCATACCGCTCGTTCGTTGCCGGAGCTCGATTTGTTCGGACTACCCCGCGGCCGCGCCTTTCAGTTGGATGCAACCGTCTCGTTCTCATCCACCGACGACGGCGTGCGTTTCCGGCTCATCCTTCCGCTCGCCCGAATGAACAACCCGGTCGCTAGGCCTTGGCGCGAGCGCGCGCCGGCCCACCTGAGGGAAGGAGCAGCGATCGGATGGCGCGGGTTAGAAGATCGTTCAACAGCGGCTTTTCAATCAGGCACGCGTCCGCCAGCAAGGTGCGGGCGCGCAGCCGCGCGTCAGGCGAACTGGTGATCACGATGGCCGGCAGGTCCACCTGCCGCGCCCGCAATGCCTCAAGCGCGTCAATCCCGCTCAATCCCGGTAGCACCTGGTCCACGACCAGACAGGCCGAGTTTTGTGGCAGCGCCAGCTTGAGCAAGCTTTCGCCACTTGCGCAGGTGACGACGTTGAAGCCTTCGATTTCCAGGGAGTACCGCAAGGCCGTACGCAGTCCGTCGTCGTCGTCGACGACGATGACGGTTGGGCGGGAAGGACGAGAACTGGACATGGCAGGCCACTGATCGGAAAGGCTGGACGGGCCCCATCCTCCCCAGCAAAGCGGCGATGTCCTTGATTCAGCGCAACGGCGGGATCAGCCGCGGGCAAGCGTGACCATCCGGATGAGTTCGCTCAAACCTCGCGCGCCGGTCTTGGACATCATGTTCGCACGGTAGACTTCGACGGTTCGGGGACTGATGCTGAGCTCGAAGGCGATGTTCTTGTTCATCTTACCGTCCACGACGCCGTTCAACACGTCTTGCTCTCTTGGCGACAGCGTCTCCAAGATGGCGGTGAGGCGCGCCTTCTCCGCATGGTTCTGCTCCGTGCGGGTCCCGCTCGAAAGCGCCAGGCGGATGGACCCCAGGAGGGCTTCATCGTCGAACGGCTTTTCAAGGAAGTCGATCGCGCCCGCGCGCATGGCCTCAACCGCCATCGTGATGTCGCCGTGGGCGGTGATGACGATGACCGGGTGTGGCACGCCGCGCTCGGTAAGCACCCTGACCAACTCCAGGCCGCTCATGCCAGGCATGCGGACGTCGGTCACGATACAGCCGGGCGCGAGCTGGCTGAGTTGTGCCAGGAACGCATCGGCGGAGGCATAGGTGCGCGTGGTCATCGACGCGGCGTCCAGCAGATAGTCGAGGGAATCCCGCATGGCGTCGTCGTCATCGATGATGTGGATCACGAGCTCAGTCATGGTCCACGAACTCATCCGCAAGCACACCGTGCATGGTGAAGTGGAAAACGGTCCCGCCGCCAGGGTTCGGTTCGGCCCAGATGCGCCCCCCATGGGCCTCGACGATCGTCCGCGAGATCGACAGGCCGACGCCCATCCCCTGGGTTTTGGTGGTGTGGAACGGTTTGAACAGCTGCTCGACCTGCTCTGGCGCGACACCTGACCCCGTGTCGGCGACGGACACCTGCCGCATGTTGTCCGGGGCCACAGTGGCGGACACGAGGAGATCCCGACGCGGCATATCTTCCATCGCCTCGATGGCGTTGCGCACCAGGTTGAGTACGACCTGCTGAACTTGGGTCTTGTCGGCAAGAACCAGGTCCGCGCCCTTGGCAATCTTGAAGCGGAGGTGGACGCCGCGCTCCCGGGCCCCGATCATCGCCAGGGCGCAGGCTTCTTCGAGTAGCTGGGGCAGGCTTTCGATCCGCCGCTCCACGTCCCGCTTGGCGACGAAATCCCGGAGCTTGCGGATGATGTCGCCGGCCCGGATGGCTTGCTCGGCGCCGCTCCTGAGGCCGCGCTTGATTTTCTCGCGGTTCTGAGGCGTGGCATTGAGCAGGTGCTCCGCGCCCTTCATATAGTTGGCGATCGCCGACAGCGGCTGGTTCAGTTCGTGCGCCAAAGCGGAGGCCATTTCGCCCATCGCGGTGAGCCGGGAGGTGTGAACGAGCTCGGACTGCAGGTCCTGCAGCCGACGCTCCGTGTTCTCGCGATCAGTTAGATCGCGGATGAAGCCGGTGAAATAGATGTGGGCAACACCTTTCATTTCCCCGACTGAAAGCTCCATGGGAAAGGTCGATCCGTCCTTGCGCTCGCCGACCACGACGCGCCCGATCCCGATGATCCGCCGCTCGCCGGTCCTGAGGTATCGCTCCAGATAGCCGTCGTGCTCGCTCCTGTACGGCTCTGGCATCAGCATGGACACGTTTTGGCCGATCGTTTCGGAGGCCGTCCAGCCGAACTGGCGTTCGGCGGCCGCGCTGAACGAGCGCATGCGGCCCTCCCGGTCGATGACGATCATGGCGTCCGGAACGGTGTCCAGAATCGAGCGGAGGTGAGCCTCGCGTTCTGTCAGAACCTCTAGTGTGCGCTTAGCCTCGTTTCGCCCGAAGCGCCAGGCGGCCAGTGCTAGGCCGATCCCAACGCCCAGAAACACAAGGGCGCTCACGAAGTTTGCGCGGTCGGTAACCAGGTCCGGACCGGCGGCTCCCCAACCGGCGAGCATTCCAAGCCCGGTGACACAAAGTGATGGGCCGACGCCCCCGACGATCGCACTGGCCACAACTGCGGGCAGGAACGCCACGAACACGGTTCGATCATGGAAGATCGGATAGAGAAGAAGTTGCAGGGTGACGGCCACCGCAGCCGCCCCAAGGGCGATGCCGTAGGTCGTCCACCGGTGGCTTGCCGAACGACCTGCTGCTGTCGGCCACGGCCCGGCGCGGTTTGGCATGATGAAGGCATAGGCGGGGCCACCCGACATATCAATCACCCGTCGCCGCACGCCCGTCTGGCGCCAGCCGTTTGCCCGTCATGCGGAGGCTCCGATTCATTCAAGCTTCTACGTGCCGCGTTGCGCGAGACATTCCGGAGCGACCCCTAGGTAGCGCTACGGAGGCGACGGACTCGCGAGACGGTGTTAGCGCCGCCACGATCCTGGGAACCTGGCCAGGTGCCGAGATCGTTGGCGGCTGGCTCCGCCTGCGCGCGCGGTCGTGGAGAGCACATCGACATGGGTCGCGTATGGGCGGTGAGGCGCGTGAAATTGGTTGACGCCGATCAAGGCCATGCCGGACGGGGGCGGGCAGGCTCCTGTCCAATCAGGAGTTCTCCCTATGCCTCACGGACGTCCCGAAACGCCACGTTCGCATGGTCTCAGTTTTTTTGCGGCCTTGGCGAGCTTGCGGAGTTCCTGAAGGAAAGCGCGCTCGCGGTACTGGAAGTCGCCTTCGGCCGGTGGCCCAAGCCCTATGACGACCGGTCCAGGCTCGACCGCGACAAAACAAACATAAGCGCCGCCGCCGCCGCGCCAGCGGCGTTCCAGACCACCTGGTTCCTGGAGTCCATGGCGACCCAGATTCTGGTCATCTTCGTCATTCGGACGAATGGCCGGCCTTGGAAGGATCTCCCACGACCGCTGCTCGCGGCCTCGTCGCTCGGCGCCTTGGTCGTCGCCATGGTCCTGCCCTTCACGCCCGCCGCTCGACTTTTTGGCTTTCAGGCGCCACCCCTGGCGATCACCGGCGGCGTCGGCCTGCTGGTCGTGGTCTATCTCGTCTGCGCCGAGCTGCTGAAGCAGGTGGCGGTAGGGCCCTCGTTCAAACGCGCGCTGGCCTGAGGTTCAGCAATGACCCTGGCCGGCACAGTTGCGACCACCCGATCCTCACTCGCGAGGCGTTTGGGCGCGGCGGGCGTGCTGTCGGTCGGCGCGATGCCGGGGTGAACTTCGTTCTGGGGTCCGACTTCCACTGGCTGCTGATCGCGCCGGCCCTGGCGTGGTCGGTGGGTCTCGTTCTGACAGTCGTCAGCAGCCAGGACGCAGGCGCCACCAGCAGCGCGAACCCGCCAAGACGGCAAGGGGAGGGACGGCATGGATGAACGCGATGCGGTGCTCAACCGCGAATGCTTCTGCATCACGCTGGATAGCGCTAGCCTGGAGAGCGCCATCCGGAATGAAGCGCAGGAACCCGACCTGATCGCGGCCCTGATGGCCGCCCGACCCAATCTCTTCTCCCGCGGGCCGGTGTTCATCTCCAAGCATGACCTCGCGGCCATGCTCGATGTGGTCGTCGCCATCGAGGCGGTAGCCGAGGATCCGGCCTATCAGGACGTCGCGCTGAGCTTGGCCCCGGCGATCGCGCGCCAGGACTTCGGTCCTCGCGGAGTCTTCATGGGCTACGACTTCCACCTGGGCCCCGACGGGCCCAAGCTCATCGAGGTCAACACGAACGCCGGCGGCGCCTTTCTGAACGCCTTCCTGGCGCGCGCGCAAAGTGCTTGCTGCCGCGAGGCCGAGGACGCGCCGCGAGGGGCGTTTGAGCCTGCGGTCTGGGAGATGTTCCTGGCCGAGTGGCGATCGCAGGGTCGCGCGGGCCAGCCGCGAACCCTCGCCATCGTCGATGACCAGCCCCGGGAGCAATATCTGTTCCCCGAATTCCTGCTGGCGCAGCGCCTCTTCGAACGCCATGGCCTGAAGACCTGGATCGTCGATTCCGGTGAGTTGCGCTTCGCCGATGGGAAGCTGCGGTTTGGAGGGGAGACGGTTGATCTCGTCTACAACCGACTTGTCGATTTCTCGCTGAGCGGCAGCGGCCATGAAGCCCTGCGGGACGCCTATTTGGCCGGCGCAGTCGTCCTCACGCCCAGTCCCCGCAACCACGCTCTCCTGGCCGATAAGCGAAACCTGATCCTGCTGTCCGATCCCGTTGCGTTGGCGCGTTGGGCGGTGACACCGGCCCAGCGGCAAAGTCTTGCGGCCGTCCCGGCAACCGTCCTGGTCACACCCGAGAACGCAGATGACCTGTGGGCCGCGCGCAAGGGGTATTTCTTCAAGCCGGCCGGCGGCCACGGCGGCAAGGCGGTCTATCGCGGCGACAAGATCACCCGCGGCGTTTGGGAAGAGGTACGACAAGGCGGGTATATCGCCCAGGTGCTTGCGGCGCCCAGCGAACGCCGGATCAGGATCGATGGCGAGGTGAAGTCGCTGAAGCTGGATGTCCGGCTCTACACCTACCAGGGCTCCCCGCTTCTGACGGCGGCGCGGGTCTATCAGGGGCAGACCACCAACTTCAGGACGCCCGGCGGCGGTTTCGCGCCGGTCTTCTTTGTATGACCGGACGAGCACAACGGCGGCCGCAAAGCGTTGAGCCGGTCCTAGCCTCATGGGGTCCCGGGTCTCAGCTCATCATCGAGCGTTTCGGCCAGCAGTTTGCGGGCGCGGTAGACGCGGGTCTCGATCGTCTTGGCCGACACCCCGAGGATCTTGCCCGCCTCGATTTGGGAATATCCGTCGAAGGCGGTGAGCAACAGGGGCGCCTTCAGGGCGGAGGGTAGCCGCCCAATGGCCTGGTCGAGGCGTCTGGCGGCTTCGTCCTCGATGACCATGCGGTCGGCCGGTTTCGCCGGATCGGCCGCCGTGGTGGCCCGCGCATCGTCGAGGCCGCGAACGCCGAAGATCAGCCGCCGAACGGCCATTCGCCGCCCGCGATCCCGCGCCTTGTTGATCGCGATGGTGCGCAGCCATGCCCCGAACGGACGTTCAGGATCATATCGTCCGAGCGCGTCCCAGGCGGCGATGAAAGCCTCGTGGACCGCCTCGTAGGCCTCATCCGGGTCGGCGGTGTATCGGCGCAGAAGCCGGTAGAGCGGGTCCTTATAGCGTCGGACCAGGACCGCAAACGCGCGGTTGTCGCCCGCTGCGGCCAGGCCGGCGAGCGTGTTGTCGGACGCCTCAGCGTCCAGATTCACCGAGCGTCTTCAGTAAGGGATTTGACGACGGTCTGGTCGAATTGCGCCGTCTGTTCCGGCTTTAAAACCGATCGCATCGCCAGCACGTGCACGATGGTCTCCTTCTGGAGCCCTCCCATGGCGTGATGGACGCGGTCGATAGCGGCCTGCACCTGCGGGGTATAGGCGTGGTGCTCCTGGAAGGCTTGCGCGAGGTCGGCGTTAGCGGCCCGCATTTCTGCCTCGAAGGCGTGGCGGCGGGTGGCGTGATCGCGCTCGAGGCCCTCCATCCGGCCCTTCTGTTCAGCTGTCAGGTGCAGCTTCTCATGCACGACGTCGTGCAGAGATGGGGCGGCATGCGCGCGATGCATGACATATTCGGCCCCGCCCCAGGCGCCGACCGCGGCGCCGATCACGGAGAGCACCAGCGTCAGCAGGAGGCTCCGCATGAGGCTCACTCGCGGCCCTCAAGCAGGGTAGAGGGCGCAAGGTGCGCCGAACTGGAAAACGTCCCATAGGCCGTCGGCCACGTCATTGACGCGGAGGCCACGGCCCCGCCGGCCGTCACGCCCATGGCCAGCGCCAGCCCGATCGAGGCGAAACGCACCGGCGCGAGGGCGGAGACGGCGAGGGCGTCGCGCCGGCGCAACAGGATGCTGCGGCCGACTTCGACCTCAAGATCATCCAAGACCCGGTCGGTCGGCGCGCTCGTCAACCGCGCAACCAGGTCGTCCAATCGTTCGCCCATGACCAAGTCCTCCACGCCGCTTCTCATGGAACTATACGTTCCAGACGCGGCGATCCCCTATGGATTGAGCGAGGGCGATCTCGACCGAGTCAACGCTATGGCGCGTCGTCCGGCCGGCCCCAGCGTCGTGGTTAGCCGCCGTGCGTCTTCAGCCAAGCCTCCAACTCGCCTGTGCTCTTGGACTGGTCGTCGATCATCTGCTGAGCCATCCGCTTCGCCTCGGCGTCCGTCCTGTGTGACAGCTCGATCTTGGCCATATCGATGGCGCCGTGGTCGTGTGCGAGCATTTTGCGGGCGAAGGCGACATCCGGTGTGGCGCTCTTGGCGGCCATCATCGCTTTGTCCATCTTCTTCATGGCGGACATGTCATCGTGCATGGCCATCATGTTCTGGTCGCTCATGCCCTTCATGCCGCCCTCGGCATTCTCGGGCATGGCTCCGTGGTCCATCCCTTTCATGTCTTTCATGGCGCCTGGCGCGGCTTGGGCCGAGGCGGCTCCGCCGCTCAGGATCACGGCGGAAACGGCTGCGAGAAGGAGGGCGGGGGTGCGCATAAACTTGGTCCGTTCTGAAAAAGGGAAACGACGCGGGCCATCGCCGTGTAGGGAGTAAGACCAGAACCATTCCACAGTCACTTCGTTGCTCGCGGCGTCGCCAACAACAGCTAAATAAATCTTCCAATCAAGTGAGGCTTCAGCAGAATTCCCGAGTACAGCTTTCGAGAACCGTCAGCTGAATAGAGGGTCGAGTAGGACGGTTGAGGGATGTGCGGCGCCCCGCGCGTATTCCTCGTGGCAGTGAGCCAAAGTCCGCTGCGCGCGGCGCAGGATTGGCGCGCGCGATGAACATTGGTGAAGCCGCCCGGGTGTCCGGCGTTTCGACCAAGATGGTCCGCTACTATGAGCAGATCGGCCTGATCCGCCCGGCGAACCGGACAGACGCCAACTATCGCAACTTCAGTGAGCACGACGTCACCGACCTCAAGTTCGTCCGGCGTGCGAGGTCCCTGGGCTTCTCCATTGAGACGATCTCGGATTTGCTCTCGCTGTGGCGCGACAACCACCGCCCGCGGGCCGACATCGAGGCCGTCGTGGTCGGGCACGTCGCGAACCTTCGAGTCCGCATCTCCGAGATGCAGGAAATGGTCGACACCTTGATGGGTCTCGCCGACCGCCGGAGCGAAGAGCGTCCGGACTGATCCCCCGGACGACGGACACCGCGCCGCTGGCTGTAGCCGTCGCTTCGCCGAAGGTCAGCCCGCGTCCCTGATGGCGACCACTTCCGGCGTCGCGCCCGGCTTGACCGTGAAATTGACCTTTTCGCCGACCTTGAGACCTTGCAGGAGGCCGGGCTCCGCCTTGAAGGACATCGTCATCGCGGGCCAACTTAGCGCGGCGATGGGGCCATGCTGAAGGGTCACGGACCCGTTCTTCGAATCTAGCTTCTTGATGACGCCAACGCCCTGCGCACCTGGCGTCATCGCGGCGTGGTCCGCTGCGATCATCGCCGGCGTGTCATGCGCCGCCTCGGCCAAGGCCGATCCCGCGACGGCCATGGCCGAAACGGCAACGAGGATCAACTTCATCGGGACGCTCCTGGGTGAATCGCAAGGCGGGGGCCGCCGCCGCTGCATGGGTTCCCTGACGAATACGCGCGGACCCAGCGAGAGCCCTCATTGGGGAAAGGTTCCGGTGGCAAGTATGTCCAGCCGCGCCTGTTCTGGGTCGCCGGCGGTCCACCCGCCACGCCAGCTTGGCGATTTAATTGTGCAGCGAGTGAGGGCGGACGGCGCGTCTGCGCGTATTCAGGGGAAGCGCGCGGGCCGGTGGCCGACGCGCCGGCCAATGCGTGGGATTTCCGACCATCATGAAGACCTTGGACAGACGTCAAGTGCTGCGGGGTGCGTCGCTACTCAGCGGCGGAGCGGCGTTGAGCACGGTGATCCCGGGGTGGGCCCAAAGCGCCACGCCGGGGCTGGCGCCGACAATGCCGACCCTTAGCGGCGCCAACATCGACCTGACCATCGCCCATTCGCACTTGAACGTGGATGGCCGTGCCGGCCATGCGGTCACCATCAACGGCACTGTGCCAGGCCCGCTCTTGCGGTTACGGGAGGGCCAAAACGTACGTCTGTCGATCAAGAACCAGCTGGAGGAGGACACCTCCATCCACTGGCACGGGATCCTCGTGCCCTTCCAGATGGACGGAGTGCCCGGCGTGACCTTCCCGGGCATCAAGCCGGGCCAGACCTTCGTCTACGAATTCCCGATCAAACAGTCGGGCACCTACTGGTATCATAGCCATTCCGGTCTCCAGGAGGCCGAGGGTCACTATGCCCCGATCGTGATCGATCCGATGGGCGTCGACCCGGTGGCCTATGACCGGGAGCACGTGATCGTGCTTTCGGACTTTAGCTTCATGCACCCCCACCTGATCTTCAAGCGGATGAAGCAGCAGTCGGGACTGTTCAACTATCAGAAGGAAACCTTCCCCGGGCTCCTCGCGGGGAAGGAGCAAACGCTGCAGGAACGCATCGAGTGGGCTAAGATGCGCATGGACCCGACCGACATCTCCGATGTCACCGGCGCGGTCATGACGTTCGTGGTCAACGGACACGGCCCGATGGACAACTGGACGGGCCTCTTCACGCCCGGCGAGCGCGTCCGGCTGCGGTTCATCAACACCGCCGCCCAGATGATTTTCAACGTCCGCATTCCGGGCCTCAAGCTTAGCGTCGTGGCGGCGGATGGACAGGACGTCCGGCCCGTCGAGGTCGATGAATTCCAGATTGGCAACGCCGAGACCTACGACGTCATCGTGCAGCCCACCGAGGACAAAGCCTTCACCCTGGTGGCTGAGGCCGTTGACCGGTCGGGGATGGCGCGGGCGACGCTTGCGCCGCGCGCCGGGATGACCGCGCTGGTCCCACCGCTTCGCGCGCGGCCGCTGGCGACCATGAAGGACATGGGCATGGATATGTCGGCCATGAACCTGGGCGGCGCGAAAGCCGCGCCTGGGGCGGCGTCACCGGGCGCGATGGCGGCGATGCCGGGCATGGCCCTGGCGGCCGCCGGCTCGGCGACCGCGCCCGTTCCTGGAATGGCAGCGCCGGCGCCGCGCGGCTCCGATGCGATGGGCGACATGGGCGGCATGAAGATGTCGATGCGCGACGGGCAGAATGCGCCTGGCGTGAAGATGGGCCCTGGCGTGCAAACCATTGCGCCGATCCCGAAGGACCGCACCGGCGAGCCCGGTCAGGGGCTCGAAGGCGTCGGGCATCGGGTGTTGGTTTACCAGGACCTGACGGCTTTGGAGGCCAATCCGGATACGCGGACCCCGACGCGAGCCCTGGACATCCACCTGACCGGCAATATGGAGCGGTTCATGTGGGGGTTCGACGGGCAGAAGTTCAGTGAGACCACCAAGCCCTACGCTTTTCGCAAGGGTGAGCGGGTGCGGGTGACACTGATCAACGACAGCATGATGGCCCACCCCATCCACCTGCACGGACACTTCTTCGAGCTCGTCCACGGACCAGTCGGCCACCGGCCGCGGAAGCACACCGTCATCGTGCTGCCGGGCGGGAAGGTCTCGTGGGACTTCACGGCGGAGCCCGGCGACTGGGCGTTCCACTGCCACATGCTCTACCATATGCACGCCGGCATGTTTCAGGTGTTCAGCGTCCGCCCCTTCGAAGGCGCGGCGGCATGAAACGGGTCCTGGCTCTCGGCCTGATTCCCTTGGTGTTCGCGGGACCCGCCGCGGCGCAGAGCATGAGCAACATGGCCATGCCGGGCATGTCGATGCCGATGCCGGCCAAGGCTGCGGCAAAGCCTGCCAAGGCTGCGGCGTCGCATAAGCAGGCGCACTCCGCGCGAAAGATGCGGGTGCGTCACGCTCCGGCCGCGGCGCCCGCACCCGCGATGGCGGATATGCCCGGCATGGCCCCGAAGAGCCAATCGCCGGGCGCCCACGACAAGTCGTCCATGCCCGGGATGAAGATGCCGACCGCGGGCGCCGGCGGGATGAAGGACATGCCCCGGATGTCCGCCCCACCGCCGTCCAGCCCTCCAGCAGCGGGCGCGCCAATGGCCGACATGCCGGGCATGAAGGGCATGGCGATGCCCGCCGCCGGTCAAGCGGCCGGAAATGCTGCTGTGGGCGGCGTCAGCGAGCCGGAAATCCCGGCCGGCCCGCCGCCGCCGCCGCCGACGGATCATCCCGCCGACCGCTTCTTCGATCCAGCGGCGATGGCGGCGGCGCGCGCCACGCTGCGGCAGGAACATGGCGGCCTGAATCTGTCGAAGCTGATGGCGACCATCGCGGAATACCAGGCGCGGTCCCGGGGTGGCGGAGGCTATCGCTGGGACGGCCAGGCTTGGTTCGGCAGCGACATCGACCGCTTCGTCCTGAAAAGCGAAGGGGAGGGCAGCCGGCGCGACGGTCTCGACAGCGGGGAGGCGCAGGCCCTCTATTCCCACGCCATCGGTCCCTATTTCAACGTGCAGGGCGGGGTGCGTCAGGATTTCAGCCCACACGCGCGGACCTATGCGACGATCGGGGTGGAGGGACTGGCGCCCTACTGGTTAGACGTCGAAGGCGCCCTGTTCCTGTCGACCCAGGGCGAGCTGCTGGCCCGTGCCGAGGCGACCTATGATCTTCGGCTGAGCCAACGCCTGATCCTGCAG
>JAYUBY010000129.1:0-7703 GCA_043740635.1 Alphaproteobacteria bacterium | reverse complement strand
CGAACGGGATCGTACGGTTGGCTTGTGTCCAGTTGGCGTCCACAGAGGCGCGGATGCGGCCATCCAGTTTCTGCAAAGGCCCAAGGTGCTGCGTCCAGTCAGACACGTCGTGTGCATAGCCGAGCTGGAAGTCGACGCCATGGGTCCGCAGACCGGCAGCGTTTAGGAACTGCGCGGTGACCGACTGAATATTGAAAGCCTTTGCCGGATCGGTGGACGGCAGACGCGCAACCAGATTGCAGAACTGCGGGTTCAGCGCCGTTGCATCGACGCAGTTGTTGATGATGGTCTGCGCCGGGGGCAGCGTAATCGCGTTTAAGATATTGATATTGTAGTAGTCCATTGTAAAGACGACACCGGTCAGCCACCCGGGTTGATAGGTCAGACCTAGCGTATAAGTGTGTGCCGTCTCGTTGCGGAGCGCTCCCGTCCCGTTCACCAGACCACCGGACGTGACCGTGTTGATCGACTGCGCTGTCTGGGCGTGGAAGATAGCGGGTATGCTCAGTGCGGCGCAGTTGGCCACCCGGTTCACATTCAGCCCAATATTTTGGGCATCACAAGGGTCGGTGATGTTGGCGAAGCCGGGGCTTATGGGCCGATAGGCTTCGTCGATGTTGGGCGCGCGCGTGGCGCTGGACGCGGTTCCGCGGAACCGCAAGCCTGACAGCGGCGTCCGCCAACCCGTGAGGTCATGTTCGAACGGCTCGTAGACGAAGTTTGCGTTCCAGGTGTTGACTGAACCGAACGGCTGATACTTGGCCTGTCTCACCGCACCGCCCACCGTCAGCTCTTCAGCAAGAAAGCGGTGCTTCAGGATCGGCGCCCGAAGTTCTAAGTAACTCTCGTAGACGCTGAAATGACCAGGCGCGGTTGGCGCCGCGGCGCGGAAGGTCAAGCCTTGCAACGCCAGCGGATCGTTCGTGTTTACGCTCGTCTCGCGCCGGTATTCCGCTCCGAATGCCGCATCGATCGGGCCGCCGGGGAGATTGAAGAACCGAGAAGTATTGACCCGGAAGTTGGCGTTGGCGACCTCCTGGGTGATCTTCTGCGATTCTGAAAGAGTTGCTTCCGCCCATTTGAAGAAGGCGGGGCCATTCGATTGACCGAACGGATTGTAGGGCACGCATGCGCTGGCGAGCTGCGTGATTCCGGTGGGCGCCACATAGCCCGCGGACTGAGCGGATGGAACATTGATCCGACAGGCTGGCTTGCCGGTTGCCGGGTCGATCACTGAGTCCAACGAGGCGCGGAAGTTTCCATCCAGAAGTTGGCCGTGGTCGACGAAACTATTGTCAGTCTGACCGTAGTTCAAGGCCGTGTCATAGTGGACCTCAAATGCCGGCAGGTCGAATTTACCATTCAGGCCAGCCACAACCCGGGTGGTGTCGCGGGTCGTGGTATCGCCCCGCGCCGGGCCGATAAAGTCGGCATATGTCAGGGATGAGGCGCTGCGGTTGGTTCCGACCGCGTTGTTGATGAAGGTGTTGATCGCCGCGGTGCGGAAAGCGTTGTCCGGCGCAATTTGCGTCGAGAAGGTCTTGGCGCTTCCGTCGTTCGGCGAAATGCTTCCGAAGACGAAGCTCGGTTGGAAAATTGAATTGTTCTCGGTACGAACGTACTTGGCGTCGAGTGTGAACTGAATCGCTGGCGTGAGCTCATAGCTCACGTTGCTGAAGAAGCCTTTTCGCGTGATCTCGGGAAGGATGTTGACGAAATCCTGGCCGAAAAAGCAGCTCCCACACGGGAAGGGAAGCTGGCCGAAGGCGTTGTTGCTGTAGCCTGTGCGCAAGGGTTGGGCGACCGGGTTGCCCGAGGCGTCGAAGCCAATATTGACGCCACCTGCGCCGCCGATGATCAGAACGCCGTTTCGGCCGATCAGCTCGCTGCCAACGTTATTGACGATGATGGAATCGGGGATTCCGTCGTTGGGCTTGGGCGTACAAGGTGAGCCGCTGCTCAGCGCTCTGGGAGTCGCGCAGTCGGCGAAGTTGACGATCGTGCCCGCATTCTTGAGACCTTTGACGTTGTCCGACGACACAGCGTCGCTGTGATCCCAGATCAACGAGAAAGCGGCGTTGCCCCGATCATCGGCGAAGTCGCGCCCGACGCTGAAGGCGACGTTTACGCTCTTGTCGAAACCACCGGAGGCGGCCCCGTAAGAAACGTCTGCCTGAACGCCGTTGATGTGTTTCTTAGTGATGATGTTGACGACGCCAGTCACAGCGTCAGAACCGTAGATGGCCGACGAACCGCCCGTCGTGACTTCAACGTGGTCCACGAGGGTCGGCGGGATGGAATTGAGGTCGACGCCAGCCGCGCCAGCGGCCCCCGGCACGTGCCGCTGGCCATCGACCAGAGTTAGGGTGCGCTGGGCGCCGAGGTTTCGTAGGTTGGGAATATCAAGCCCAGAGCCCTGGCCGCCGTTTTCCCCGCCGCGAATAGATCCCACGAAGCCTAGAGCCGGAATCTGGGAAATCACATCGCCCAGGTTGATGGCACCCGACTTTTGGATATCGGCATTTGTGAGCATCGAGACCGGTGTCGGCTGGTCGATGTTCTGCTGCGGGATGCGCGAACCGGTAACAACGATTTCCTCGACTTCTTTGGCGGCGGCCGGCTTGCTGGATTTTTCTTGGGCTAAGGCGAGGCCTGGCAGCGTCAGGCATGCAACAATAGCCGCCGACGCGAAGAGCGTGGTTCTGGACATGTAACGACTTTCGTCTCTGGGGCCCCCGGGCCAGTTAGGACGCACTGGAGCCATATCCAGCGCGACGAGGCCGATCGGAGCGTCATCCCCGGGACCACGGCAAGAAAACTGCGTGAATCTCCGGTGACGAGCACAAGTCAAGCGACGATGAACGCTCTCACGTGGTCGTAACAACCGCAACAGCCGGGGGCGGGACTGTTACAATTCTTACATCGTATAGTTGCCGTTGAAGCGATGCTGCGCTTTTTCGGTCACACGGGCTTTTCAGCCGCAGACCGGGTGCGCGTGCGGACCTATCGGACCGTCATAAGCGAATCTGCCAGCGCGTCGACCGTCTCAGCAGTCGTCGCCCATGAGCACATGAAACGCACGGAGTCGTCGAGGAAGCGGTTTGTGACCCAGCCAGCGACTTGCAGGCGAAGCCGTGTAGGCTCGTCCATCTCCACGAACACGCCGTTGGACTCAACAGGATGGTTCAGCTTGAACGGCATGGCTTCGGCCAGGCGCCGTGCCATGGCGTTGGCGTGGGCAGCGTGGCGCAGGATCGCGCCGTCTTCCAACATTCCGACGAAGGGTGCGGCATAGAAACGACCTTTGGATGGAAGCTGGCCGGACTGCTTCAGCCGTGCGCCAAAGCGCGGCGAGAGCATCGGGTTCAGGATCACAATGGCCTCGGTGGGCGTCATGCCGGCTTTGGTGCCACCGATCACTAGCAAGTCGACACCGAGCCTCTTGACCGCCTTGAGGTCGAAACCCGCAGCGGCAGCGTTGCCCAAGCGGGCGCCGTCAAGATGAACCCCCAGACCCTTCGCCTTGGAGGGTTCAATCAGCACGCCCAGCGCCTCGACGGAATAGACCGCGCCGTATTCGGTGGCGTTGGTGAGCGATAAAGCCGCCGGAGACTGCACGTGAGCGTGCTCCGGCTGGCCGAGCGCATCGGCAAGCGCCGCAGCGTCAATCCGGCCCGATGCGCCGGGTAACGGGATCACGCCCATACCATGGCCGAAGTGGCCGGGCGCGCCGGTCTCGTCGATGGTCAGATGGGCGTGGCCATGGGCCAGGACGGACTCGAAAGGCCGGCACAGCGTGGCTGTGCAAATGGCGTTGGCGGCCGTGCCCGAGGCGACGAAGTGGACGTCTGCGTCCGCGTCCAACAGTGCGCGGATCAAGTCGGCAGCTTTCGCAGTGATCGTGTCACTGCCGTAGCTCGCCTGGAAGCCGACGTTGGCCGCGACCAGCGCCTGAATGGCCTCGGGCGCGGCGGGCGCGGTGTTGTCGGAGGTGAAGTCGTAGCGGGCCATAAAACGGGATCAGCTGACCGTCGACTGCATGATGTCGCAGAAGGTCTTCAGATCGATGTTGCCGCCGGAGACCACGCACACGATCGGGCCATCGCCCGCCTCACCGGTGAGGGCGGCCGCCAAAGGCAGGCAGCCCGCGCCCTCTGCGATCACGCGAGCCTTCTCGGCCATCAGGCGCATCGCTTGGCGGGTCTGGTCGAGGGTGACGACGATCGAGCCGTCCACCAGGGGTTTCATGCGGTCGAACATGCGCGGGAAAACGCTCTGACCACCGGCGCCGTCCACGAAGGAAGCCTGCCATTCGGGGAATTTCTGCGGCGAACCCATGGCGAGCGACCGGGCGAAGGGCGCGGCGGTCTCAGGCTCTGCGGCAAAGAGTTTGATGCCTGGCTTCAGCGCCTTCACCGCGCTGCCGACCCCCGTAATCAGGCCACCACCGCCGACCCCGCAGATCACAGCGGCCGCGTCGGGAGCATCCTCAAGGATCTCCAGACCCATGGTGGCGTGGCCGGCGATGAAGTCGTCATCATCGAAGGGGTGGATGAAGGTCCCCCGGACGCCGGGATAGGCGCGATCGTCAAGAGCGTTCCATGCGCTCTCGTAGGAGACCAACACCAGGCTTGCGCCCAGCGCCCGCATCCGCTCGAGCTTGGCGGTCGGGGCCGTCTCGATGGCCACGACGGTGCAGGGAACACCCGCCTTACGCGCCGCATACGCCACGCCTTGGCCTGCGTTGCCGGCGCTGATCGTCCAGACGCCACGACTGCGTTCGGACTCGGAGAGCATGGCCACGGCATTGGCCGCGCCGCGCAGCTTGTATGCGTTGATCGGCTGCAGGTTCTCGAGCTTCAGCAGGATGTCGGGGAAACCGGAGCCGATCTCGAGCTTCACCAGCGGCGTCCGCACGCAGATTCCAGCAATGCGGCTGCGGGCGGCCTCGATTTCAGCAAGGGTGATGGATCGGGCGGGTGTGAGGACAGCAGGCATGCTGGTATCTCTCAACACTAGTGCTCGCGAGCCCAGTCCCGGACCTCACCCACGAAAAGCTCGGGTTCCTCCATGGCCGCGAAATGGCCGCCTCGCGGCATGTCGGTCCAGCGGACGATATTGTAGGCGCGCTCGGCGAAAGAGCGGGGCGGGGCTTGGTAGAGCGGCTCGCCTGGAAAATTGGCGAACGCTGTCGGCGTCTCGCAACGCTCGCCGGGCTCGAAAGCGAGCCCGCCTTCTTCCACCAGGCCGCGATAGTACCAGGCGCCGGTCGCGAAGCTGTCGGTCATAACGTAGAGCATGATGTTGGTGAGGAGACGGTCCTTGCCGTAAGCTCCGTCCAGCGTCTTCTTCGACAAGTCCGACCAGTCGTGGAACCGTTCGGCGATCCAGGCGGCCTGACCCACCGGATTGCCTGCACCCATCCAGGCGATCGACTGGGGCTTGGAGACCTGCAGCCGGAAGTAGGCTCCCATGACGTCCATCATCGCAGCCTGTTTCTGCGCCCAAGCTATCTCTGCCTCGTCCTGCGGCCCGCCGTGCGGTCGGAAGCCCAACATGTTGAGATGGATCGCCTTGGCATGGGCGCCGTGGTCGCGGCCTAGCCAAGAGGTGACCATTGCGCCCCAATCGCCGCCTTGAGCGAGATAGGTCCTGTAGCCAAGCACCTCGGTCATCAGAGTGTTGAAGAGCCTCGCCGTGGTGCGCTGGCCCACCGGCCGTTTAGGTTTCGAGGAAAAGCCGAAGCCAGGGAGGGACGGGACGATCAAGTCAAAGGCATCCGAGGCCAGGCCGCCAAAGCGGCTCGGAAAGGCCAGCTTCTCAATCGCGCGCCAGAACTCGTAGTGCGAACCGGGCCACCCGTGGGTGACGATGAGCGGCCGCTTGCCGCTTGCTTCGCCCACAACGTGCAGGAAGTGGAGGTCGAAGTCTTCGACCCGCGCAGTGAATTGTGGGAAGCGGTTCAGGTCGGCCATGGCCGCGCGCCAGTCGTAGGGGCCGCTCCAGTAATCGCAGAGCGATTTCAGATAGGCTCCGTCACAGCCGTAGGCCCAGCCGTCGGGAACTTCCGGGATCGGCGGCCAAGGATAGGCGCGCACCTGATCCAGCACAGCCTGGACCTGAGCCTCGCTCCACCGGACCTCGAACGGCTTGATCTCGGACATCGCATTCCTCCTGGTCGTGAAGGACACTTCCGGCTTGCCGCTGCGGCGGTCAAGCGTCGCGGTCGACGCTCAAGTCGCATCTTCAGTCCCATCTCCCGGCGCGAGCGTAATGCGCGCGATCAGCTTGACCTCCTGCGGCGTCTTCAACCAGGCTGGAAGCGTTGTGCGAGCGTCGCCAGGATCAAGGCCGCCTCCGTCATGGCGAGCTGCGCGCCAATACAGATCCGCGGTCCCGCCCCGAAGGGCATATAGGCGAAGCGCGGCTTGGCCTCGCTTCGCTCCGGCGAAAATCGGTCCGGGTCGAAACGCTCCGGCTCGTCCCAGAGCGTGCGATGCCGGTGCAGCACCCCGGTAGAGATCATGACGCGCTGTCCGGCCGCGACCTTCACGCCGCAGATCTCGTCGGCCGCGACGGCTCTTCGACCAGTGACCGCTGGGGCGACGAGGTCACCGAGGAGACAATCGTCGAAACCTTGGCAGCGCTAACTGCGGGTGTGACTGAAGACGGGGTGACCTAGTCAGTCCTGCGGGCGAAGGCCGCGAATCAGGGCGTTGTCGAAGCCCCGGTAGATGTTGCGTGCGCCGCCTGGCGGCAACATTCCGGCGAGTTCCAGGATCACCGCACCATGGATCGCCGCCCAGTTCATCAGGCCTATCTCTGTGGCGTCGCCGCCCATCAGACCCTCGGAGAGGGCGTCTTCGATGTAGGCGGTCATGGTCTTTTGGGCGCGTTGACCGGCGGCGACCAGCTCGGGGTATTTTTCCACGTTCGGCTGATTGAAGTCGAACATCAATTTATAGGAATGAGGGTGCTCGATGGCGAAGGTGATGTAGGCTTCTCCTACCGCGGTGCCGCGGGCCCGAGCCCCTGATGTGCTCTCCCGCGCGGTCTCCAAAGACTCCGCGAACCGATTGAAGCCGTTGGCGCGCACGGCGGCCAGAATATCGTCCTTGTCTTCGAAGTAGCGATAGGGCGTCATCGGCGATACGCCGAGCTCGGCCGCTAGCTGGCGCATTGTGACCGCGTCGGGCCCACGTTCTGCAAAGAGCCGCTCTGCAGCTTCGCAGAGGCGATCACGGAAGTCGGCGACATCGGAATCTGAAAGGACGCGGGGCATGACCGCGTGAGCCTTGCACGAAAAGACTTGCGGAGCGCCACTTTTTACTAAATAAATTTACGTCGTAAATATCATGGAGGCGAGCGATGGACGGCAACGTGCGCATCAACCCCTACTTGGCTGGCAATTTTGCACCGGTTCGTAGCGAGGACGACTTCGACCTGACCGTGAAGGGCGAAATTCCGGCGGGTCTGCGCGGCGCGCTCTTCCGCACCGGTCCCAACCCGCAGTTCGAGCCCCGCGATCCCGAACAATACCACTGGTTCGGCGGCGACGGCATGGTCCATGGCTTCTATGTCGAGGACGGAAAGGTCCGTTATCGCAATCGCTATGTCCGTACGCCCAAATGGGAGCTGGAACACGAGCACGGTCGCGCCCTGTTTGGGTCAATGGGCAATCCGATGACCACTGACCCGCTCGC
>JAYUBY010000128.1:0-9611 GCA_043740635.1 Alphaproteobacteria bacterium | reverse complement strand
TGCGGATCGGCGCTTGGCAGCGATCCAGCATTCCAAAAAGAGGCGATTTCGGCGGGGACTCTGATTGCTCAGGCGGGCCTCACCCTGGTCTACGGCGGCGGCAAGGTGGGGCTAATGGGCGCGGTGGCCGATGCAGCCTTGGCTGCCGGTGGCAAGGTCGTGGGCGTGATGCCAGCCGACCTCGTCAATCAAGAGATCGGCCATAGCGGTCTGACAGAGCTCAAAGTTGTCAACTCGATGCATGAGCGGAAGTGGGCCATGGCAGAGCTGTCGGATGGCTTCCTCTGTCTGCCAGGCGGCCCCGGCACTTTCGAGGAGATCCTCGAACAGTGGACCTGGGCGCTCCTGGGCTTCCATTCCAAGCCCTGCGGCTTCGTCAACGTCAATGGCTACTACGACCTCATGCGCGCCACTGTTCAGCAGATGGCGGACAAGGGGTTCTTAGCCCAACAGTACGTCGATATGCTGATCTATGCGGAGGCTACTGCTCCTGCGATCGAGGCCTTCCGCGCTTATGTGGCGCCGCCGCCCAAATGGGGCGTGGCCGCGGTGGAACAGCGGTACTAAACCCACCGGACGTAACCCCCGCTCGGCCTTGGGACGTGCTAAGGTCTCTGGACCGCCGCCGCGAAGGGGACTTTGAACCCAAGGCCGCTGCTGCGTCGAAAGGCCGACATGGGATTTCTTTCGTGGCTGGGCGCGGGTGGGGTCAGCGAAGCTGACATTCGATCCGAAGTTTGGAGCCTGGGCGCGCGGCATCGCGGTGAGCCACTGGCCGGCGCGCTTGAGGAACTGAAGGCCTCCGGCCTCAGCGCCGAGCGCACGCAATTGCTCCGCGCCTGTGTGAGAACGCTCAGAAAAGCGTGACTTTGGGCGCTGACGTCCATCTCGCGTGACAGGAGAAAACAGCGCTATGCATCGGGCAAGGTAAGGTGTTTATTAACCTTCATGGACCCGAACTTCGTCGTTCTTCTGATGCTTGTGGGCGCTGCCGCGGCCTTTGGGTTCGTTGTGGCGTTGTTCTCAAGTGAGCAGGTTCGCCAGCGGGGTTTGTTTGTCGCGATCATGCGGGCGGTCACGGGCGGCGGGTACACGCCGTACGGCCACTAGACCTTCGGATCGGCAAAGGCCTCGGCGACAAAAGGCCCCCGGCATGAGCCGAGGGTCCCACACGTCTTGTCAGCCAAATCAGTAGTTGTTGCGATCCATTCGAATCTGCGTGGCGATCTGATCGAGCCTTGAGTTTAGCATGGCATGGTCGCTATCGCGCAGACGGCCATCGTGCATGCGATAACGCTCCTGGCGACGGACGTCGTTCAGGCTGGTGAGCGCCCTACGGGCCTCGGACCTCGACAGGCTCCCGTCGTTACGGCCGTCTTGAATGCGCTGGTCGATCCGGACGATCCGAGCGTCGATGTCCATCGAGTGCTCGCGAGACTCATAGGAGGCGTTGGCGGAGTAGCCGTTGACGTTCGCGGGCTGTCCGTCGATCCATTCGCCGGTGCGGTCGTAGTAGCCGGAGGCCACCTGCCGATCGACGCCATTGTCATGCCAGCGCCCATCGTTGTCATAGTAGCCGTAAGCATGTTGGCAATCGCGGGGGCCCTTGGCAAGGTTGCTCCCGACCGCGGCGCCAGCGACGCCACCAATGATCGTGCCGCCGGTCTTGCCGCCATGGCCGGACACGGCATTGCCCAGCAGGGCGCCGCCAATCGCGCCCAGCACGGTTCCGGTCGTACGGTTTGCGCTGCGTTGCTCGCAAGTTTCCTGAGCCATGGCCAAGGAAGGCAGAAGGACCACGGCAGCGATGCCAGCGGCCAAAATGTGCTTACGCATGGAAATCTCCTTGGGAGACACGATGTTCGGGCTTCTCGATAGACCCTCATAACGTAGGCCGCGGCCCAGAGGTTCCAGACGAGGCCATACGCGACTAGAGTTTTCGTGATCAAAGGAGTGACGCATGCGTGGACTTGTTGCGGGCATTTTTGCCAGTCTTTTGGCTTCGGCCGCTGCGCTCGCCACGCCGCCGCCGCTGCAACCGCACGACTTCACGATTCGTGACTTTCACTTCCGCTCAGGCGAGACCCTGCCGGAGCTGAAGCTGCACTTCTACACGCTTGGCCAGCCCAAGAAGGACGCTGCAGGACACATCATCAATGCGGTGCTGATCCTGCACGGCACGGGCGGGTCTGGACGCCAGTTCGCCGCGCCGCAGTTCGCCGACGTGCTGTTTGTGCCGGGTGGTTTGTTGGATCCCGCCAAGTACTTCCTGATCATGCCAGACGAGATCGGCCATGGCGCCTCGTCCAAGCCATCCGACGGGCTGCACATGCGCTTCCCGCACTACGACTACGCCGACATGGTCGAAGGCGATCACGCTGTCGTTCAAGCTCTGGGCGTCCAGGAGCTGCGCCTGGTGATGGGCACGTCAATGGGCTGCATGCACACCTTCATATACGCCGAGATGTATCCAGACGGCGCCAAAGCCGCGATGCCGCTCGCTTGCCAGGCCCTGGCGCTAGGCGGTCGCAACCGCCTGTGGCGTGAGATGGCCGTCACCTCAATCAGATCTGATCCCGCCTGGCAGGGCGGCGACTACTCGGCTGAGCCGCAGCTTGGCCTGCGTGGCGCCGAGAACCTGCTGATCCTGGCCGGTCAGTCGGCCTGGCCGATGCAGATCGCCATGCCCAAGGGCGAACAAGTCGACGCCTGGTATCCCGTGCAGATCGCTGACCGTCTCAAGAACGCCGAGGCCAATGATTTGATCTACCAGCTTGAGGCGTCGCGTACCTACGACCCTTCGCCGGACCTGGAGAAAATCAAAGCGCCGCTGACCTGGGTGAATTCCTCCGACGACTTCATCAACCCGCCAGAGCTGGGCCTGGCCCAGGTTGAGATCAAGCGAGTCAAAGGCGGCAAGTTCGTGCTGATCCCATTCCGTCCCGATACACACGGCCACGGCACCCACACCTGGGCGGTCTTCTGGCAGAACGACATGGCTGACCTGCTGAAACGTTCCGGCGGCTAGGTTAGCGCACGTAGCTCGCGCCGTTGACGTCCAGCACCGCGCCGGTCATCGACGGCGGGGCTTCGAGCGCCAGATAGACCACCGCATTAGCGACTTCTTCGGGGTCGGCTACCTTGCCGAGCGGGATGTCGGCCAGCAGCTTTTCACCGCCGCGGCTCGCCAGATAGTCCTCGGCCATACCGGTCATGGTGAAGCCGGGGCAAACCCCGAACGCCAGGATGCCTTCTCCTGCGTATCCCCGAGCGATCGATTTGGTCATGCCGACCATACCGGCCTTCGACGCCGCATAGTGCCAGTGGGCCGGACTGTCCCCGCGATAGGCCGCCCGACTTGCTACATTGACGATCCGTCCGCCCACCTTGCGCTCGCGCCAATGCAGCACCGCGCGGCGGCAAAGATCCGCAGAGGCCTGCAGATTGATCTGCATTGTCCGCGCCCAGCCTGCCTGCCATTCGGCGTCCGACGCATCGACCGCGACCGGCTCGAATACCCCGGCGTTGTTCACCAGCACATCGATCCGCCCGTCCAGTCGCTCCAATGCCCGGTCCCAAAGCCGATCGGCTGAGCCCACCTCAGCCAGGTCCGCTCCCAGCACGAGGTCGCCGTCGGAGCGCCCATGTCCAATGAACCGGACGCCGCGCTCGCTCAGAGTGTCAGCGATGGCCGCGCCGATCCCGCGCGATGAACCGGTGACGAGGATCTGGGGCATGTATGTCATGGGGCGGTCGTCTCAGCATTTTTCGACTTCTGCCAAGTTACCGGCATTGGATCTCGCCCACCTTCCGCAATGAAGCGATCGATGCGGGCGCGCAGGACGGGTAGGGGTACGCTGCCCATGGAAAGCACGGTGTCGTGGAAGGCGCGGATGTCGAACTTCGGACCCAGCGCAGCCTCCGCCTTGGCCCTGACATCGGTGATCTCCAACATCCCCAGATAGTAGCTGAGCGCCTGGCCCGGCCAGGATATGTAGCGGTCGACTTCGATCTCGATATCGTGGTCTGCGAGCGCGGTGTTGTCGTGCAGGTACTGGATCGCCTGGGCCCGCGTCCAACCCTTGTGATGGATGCCCGTGTCGACCACCAGGCGCGCGGCGCGCCACATCTGAAAGGTCAGCATTCCGAAGCGGTCATAGGAGGTGTCGTACATCCCCATCTCGAGGCCCAGTCGCTCGCAATAGAGTGCCCAGCCCTCGCCGTAGGCCGAAATGTAGACCTCGCGGCGAAAGTCCGGCAGGCGGTCCTGCTCCTCCGCTAATCCACCCTGAAGGGAGTGACCCGGCGCAGATTCATGCAAGGTGAGCGCGGTCAAATTGTAGAGCGGCCGTGACGGTAGGTCGTAGGTATTCAGAAGGTAGGTTCGAGTTCCTCCGCGCGCCGAAGTGTAGAAGGGCGCGATGTCTGGCGACACCGGCTCGATGCCGAAGCGGCTCCTGGGCAGCCAGCCAAAATAGGTGGGCAGCTTGCCGTCCACGCGCTTTGCGATCCAGGCCGCGCGGTTCAGCAGCTCCTGTGGGTCCTTCGCATAGAACTGCGGGTCGGTCCTCAGGAACGTCAGGAAGGCCGGGAAGTCGCCCTTGAAGCCGGTCTCCTTCATGACCGTCAACATCTGCGCGTGGATCTTGGCCACTTCTGAGAGACCCAGCTGGTGGATCGCTTCCGGATCCATGTCCGACGTCGTGAATTCCTTGATCTGCGCCCGGTAGTAAGCCTTCCCGTCCGGTAGATCCTCGGCCGCCAGGCGATCGGTGGCGTGCGGGATATAGTCGTTTCGAAGGAACGTGAGCAGCGACCGATAAGCGGGCTGCACCTTGCCCTCGATCGCTGCTCGAGCTTGCTCGCGCAGCGCCGCCTGGTCGGCCGGCGAGACCGACGCCGGCATATCCTTGAACGGTTTCCAGAACTGTGTCGCCTCGGCGCCATTGGCCTCGGCGATGTTAGAAACCGAGACGTCGCGCCCGACCAATGTGGCCTTGGGCGAGGTGAAACCCCTCGCCAAGCCCGCCTGCATGTTCACCGTCTCCTCGCCAAAGTAGCGGGGGATGTCGTTCAGCTGAGCGATGTAGTTCTTGTAGTCCTGGGTCGTGTGAAAAGCCCGCGACGAGCCAAACCCCAGGTTCGACCAAAAAGAGGAGTCCGAATTGAAGGGCTTCTCGTATTCCCGGAATTTCTGCTGGTTTATCAGAGTGTTGAGCTGGTCGCGATAGACCTCAAAGTTCACCGCTTCGTTGGCGGAGAGGTCGGCCTCGGAGATTCCGTCCAGCTTCCTGCGGACGTCCTGCCAGTAGGCCAGCCGCCGCGCCTGGTCAGCGGCATCCACCCGCGGATGGTGGTCCGGCAACGGCGCCTGGCCTCGCTCCGAGCCGGGGAATTCCATTTTCCGCCAGGCCCATTCGGTCTTGTAGATCGCCTGGAATTTCGCATCGACGTCGCTGGGCGCGGCGCGGGCGGGGGCGAATGTGAGGGCCAGTCCCACCAAGGTCAGACATGCCAGCCGGCTTGCACGCATCACTTGTTCCCCCAGGCGGAATCTCGCGCCCATGTGTGCACAATCTGCGAGCCCGGGACCAGCGAAGGAATATTGCAACGAGGCAAAGCGCATTCTCCCTGGCCGAACGGTTTGCTGAAGTGTCGCGGGGTTGGGATACAGGGGGCGCTTTACCCCTTCGATCCGGCAGGCCACCCATGACCCCCGTAGACCGCGAATTCGGCCTTGAGCTCAGCCGCCGCAGGCTGCTCGCCGCAGCTGGCGGTGTCGCTATGGCAGCCGGTTTGGGCGAGACCGACATCGCCGCGGCGGCTGACAACTCGCTCGGCCTTGCCGGAGGCCCCTCCATCGCCGGGCTCCACCTACAGTTCGGCGCAGACGCGTCATCGGAGGTGGTGGTGTCTTGGCACGCATTGGAGCCGGTGCGTCGTCCCCGGATCATACTCGGAAATCTAGATGGAAGGCTCGACAAGGTCGTTGAGGCCAAGGCCACCAGCTACACCGACGCCAAGTCCAAGAAGGTTGTCTACGCCTATCATGCGAAGATCGGCGGCCTTAGGGCCGACGCCGCCTATCTCTATGGCGCTGTCCATGACGGCGCCGACCCGGAGTTCGGAACCTTTCGCACCTCGCCCCGGGGCCGGGCGCGGTTCACGTTCACCAGCTTTGGCGACCAGGGGACGCCAACCCTCGGCAAGAAATACAAGCCGCCGCCCGGCGTCACGATCGCAGATCCGCCCTTTGTGAATGACAATTTGGGCTCGCCAGCAGCGGCCAGCACTACGCTTGGCGTGGAGCGACTTCGGCCACTGTTCCACCTATTCAACGGCGACCTCTGCTATGCGAACCTGGCCGAGGACCGCGTGCGGACCTGGTGGGATTTCTGGGCCAACAACAGTCGGAGCGCCCGCAATCGACCCTGGATGCCGTCGCCCGGCAATCACGAGAACGAGCTAGGCAACGGGCCGATCGGCTATCAGGCTTATCAGACCTACTTCTGCGTGCCGGAGGCGCCTGGCCAGACAGAGGTGACCCGCGGGCTTTGGTACGCATTCACCGCCGGCTCGGTGCGAGTGATCAGCATCGCCAACGACGACATTTCCTACCAGGACGGCGGCGACTCCTACGTCCGGGGATATTCAAAGGGCGCCCAAAAGGCCTGGTTGGAACGCGAGCTGGCCGCGTCCCGAGGAAACCGGGACATCGACTGGATCGTCGTGTGTATGCATCAGGTCGCGATCTCCACGGCGGACAAGTTCAACGGCGCCGATCTTGGGGTTAGGCAAGAATGGTCTCCCCTGTTCGACAGATACGGTGTCGACCTCGTGGTCTGCGGACACGAGCACCACTACGAGCGCTCCCACCCGCTCCGCGGCCACGAGCCGAATGAGACCCTGACGCCGGTCCCCACGGCCACTTCCACCGACGTGATCGATACCACCAAGGGCACAGTACACATGGTCATCGGCGGTGGCGGGACGTCCGTCCCCTCGGACGGCCTATTCTTCAACCCGCCGCAGTGCCGGGTGATCACCGGCGTCGGCGCGCCGAACCCGACAACCGGCAGGCGTCCGGCGGTCTACGTGAACGAAAACGCGCCCTGGTCTGCCGTGCGCAACGCTGCTCATTCCTATGGTTTCGCGGCCTTCGCACTCGATCCGGGCTCGCGTCCCGGCGGCCTCACCACGATCAAGGTCACCTACTACGACGTGATCGGAAGCGACGGTCAGCTCGCGCCGTTCGAGACCTTTACCCTGCAGCGCCCCAGGCGCGACTAGGCGGCTTGGCTGCCTCGCAGCGCGCACGTTCACTCTCGCTCGACTTGGTCGGCGTGTTCGTCCGTCATTTGGAGGTTTTGGGCAGCCGCAATGATGGCGAGCTGGACGCGTTCAACAAGGTGAGCATCGTCCTCCGCGTGAGGCCGATGATCGCCACCTCGCTCTCCCGACTTCTTGCTCACGACTTTTGATCCCCAGCGCAGCGCCTTGGAATGGCGGGGTCAACATGCCGTAAGGCATGGCGCCACGGAACTTTGACTAATTGCGCGCAACCATAAGCGCAGCTTATAGGGTCGTTTGGACTTGCGTCACATGCGCCAGTTGCTGGCGGTTCGAGCAGCGGGAAGCATCGCGGGCGCGGCGCGCCTCCTGAACATTTCCCAGCCCGCGCGCTCAATGGGCGTTGCGCGGCTCGAAGATGAGCTGGGTGTCAGGCTGATTGATCGTTCTTCCTCAGGCTCGGTGCTCACTCCCGTCGGCGAAATGATCGCCGAACGCGCCACGCGGGTGATCGAAGAAAGCGAAAGCCTGAGGCGAGACGCGGCGCTGGTTTCAGGCGGTGAATCTGGATTTGTGCGGCTCGGGTTTGCGCCTTCGCTTTCCTTCGGCTTCGTTCAGGCCCTCATGGTCAGAATCGCGAAATCGCATCCTGATTTAGAGCTTCACGTCGAAACCAATGAGCGCAACCGGCTCGTGGCGTCCTTGGTCGCACGCGAACTTGACCTTGTCTTCTGTGTCCCACGCGATCCAGACGGACGATTTGTGACCACGGAAGTCTTGCGTGCGGAACACATTGTGGTCGCAGCGCCAACCCACCCGCTCGCGGCACAGTCGCAGGTGACGATCTCAGAGCTGGCGAACCACAAATGTGCTGGCGGCTTCAGTCTGAGGTTTAGGTCGCCTGAGCGACCCAAATACTACCTCGGTCTCGAATCTGAATTCGAACATCTCTACACGTCGAATAACACCCTGTGTCTCATACCATTAGCGGTAGCCGGTCTCACCATTCTGGTCGCGCCAGCCTTCACGCTTGCGCCCTACATTGAGGCGGGCGAGCTGGTTCGACTTAACGTCGATTGGACGCAGGAAGCCGTGTTTGCGGCCACGATGGTTCCATCGTCACGCTACTCCCCCATTCTCAACGCGATCGTGGTGGAAGCACAGGACGTGGGGCGCTCGCTCATGCGCGAACAGGCGCTCCGCGACGCAACGAGCGGCCTTACCCAGGCCTAAGAGCAATCCGCCTTCCGCGGGCCTCGTGAGTGATCCTGAGCGCTACCACGGCGAAGAGGCCGCGAATGGGCCAGGCGTCGCCAATAGTCTGGCAAAACCGGGTGACGCTTGGGGCTCATCTACGCCTTGGGACCAGGACGCCACGCGTCCGTGCGTGCTGGTCGTCGAAGATCATGCGATCAACCGACGGGTCGTTCGCCTCATCCTGGACCCTCTGGGACTTGATGTTGTTGAGGCTGGGGACGGTCAAGAGGGCCTGACGCTGTTCCAGCAGCAACACTTCGACCTCGTGCTTATGGATATGCTCATGCCGGTCATGGACGGCGTCGCTGCGACCATGGCGATCCGCGAATTCGAGCAATCCAATGGACGGCAGAGAACCCCGGTCATCATGCTCACGGCGAACTCGTCTAGCGACCATCAATCGATGTCGCTCAAGGGGGGTGCGGACAATCACATCGTAAAGCCAATCGACCGAGAACAGCTGGTCGAGGCTGTGCTGGAAGCCCTGAATCTGAGCGCTGACGCCGCGCTCGCATAGACTTCGCCTTAGCCCGTCAAACATGGACAGGCGATTACGTGGAGACGACTTTCGTCAATGCTCTCGCCGAGGAGAATGGTTGGGTTTTGCGTATTCCCGCGGGGCTTCACCGGAAAAGCGTTTCAGCGTGACCGGGCGTTCTTCGGCCACATATCGCTCGCCGGTGCGATAGACTCGGTCGAGTAGCTTCGATGAAGCCTTGGTCGACCACTTCAGGCGCCACCTCTATGACCCGCCGGCCGATAAACTCCCGTTCGCCCAGAAGACGCACGTAGGCATCATTCAAGAACTCGTAGACGTGATCGGGTCCGCCCATGATGGCGATGAACCCCGGGGCGCTTTGAAACTGCAGTCTTTGCCTATGACTTGCCGCCGCCTGCCGACGTTCGGCCATCACCCTTGCGGTCGTCTCAATACACGAGCCGAACAAACCGGCTATGGCGCCGCTGTCGTCCCGGGGCGGGCGTGTAGGCGAATTCGAAACGCGCCTCTTCAAGACCGCCGTTTCGGTCGAGCTCTAGGGAGAAATCCTCGATAGAGACTGGCT
>JAYUBY010000127.1:0-4988 GCA_043740635.1 Alphaproteobacteria bacterium | reverse complement strand
CTTGCCATGCTGTCGAGGCGTGACTCGAAGAGGGTATTGAAAAGGGACTCTTTGTCCTGGAACCAAGCGTAGAGGGTTTCTTTCGAGGCGCTCGCGCGGCGGGCGATCGCCGCCATGCTCGCTCCGACGTAACCCTTGGCTGAAAACTCCTCGAATGCAGCGTCGAGAATCTCCCGGCGTCTGGTGTCCTTGTCAGAGCGATCGCCTATGACGTTCAATCGATTGCACCCCTGGCTGCAGTCGAAGCGTATTGCATCCGTGTTATTCCTGGCATATTGCCGAAGCGAACCGAACCGAACCGAACGGTACGGTACGTTCAATTGCGAGAACTTCCAAGACAATGCCCGTCGCCGACTTGCGCATGACAAACCTAGCCGACTTCGCCCGTGCGCACGGGACCAAGCTGGCGTTGGAAGTGCTGATCAATTTCCTCCTACCCTTCGCCATCTACAGCTGCGCGAGCGGCCGGCTGGGCGACGTTCGTGCGCTGATGGTGGCGTCAGCGCCGCCCATCCTCTGGTCGATTGGAGAGTTCATCCGTGAACGGAAGGTCGACGCCCTTTCGATCTTAGTGCTTGGCGGGATTGTGCTTTCACTGCTGGCTTTCGCAGGCGGGGGCGGGATAAAGGTCCTGCAGCTTCGGGAGAACCTGGTGGCAGGTCTGGTCGGCTTTGCTTTCCTGGGCTCGGCCGCGATCGGCCAGCCGCTGATCTACTTACTTGCGCAAGCAGCCACGCGGCGCGGCTCGGCAGAGAGAGCCGCAGCATTCGAGGCCGTGGGCGCCAACCCCGGGTTCCGCCGCGCCACGACAGTTGCGACCCTTGTCTGGGGGTTTGGCCTGGTGGCGCTTTGTGCTGCGAGCTGCGGACTCGTCTTCATGCTCTCGATCAAGCAGTACCTTCTTCTCAACGGACCGATCAGCTACGGGATGCTCGGGTTACTGACGGTCTGGACTTACGTCTATCTGCCGCGAGCGATCAGGGTTGCGCTGGAGCGCCAGGCCTCGGCAGGCTGAACATCTCGCGCTCTGCGCTTGTGAACACGATGCTATCGACCTTGATGTCCTGTGCGCCTCCGGGAGTTGCCCCCTCGATCGTCACGTGGAATGCGGCCTTGATCGGGCCGACCTTTCGGTAATCGGAGAGTTCCGTCGTGACCGCCTGAGGGCCGCTGCGGTCAACGATGCGGGCTAAGAGGTGGCTGGCGCCATCGAACCAGAGTTCGCGCGGGGTTCCGTCCCAGGGGTGGACGGTGATCACATCGAAGCTGCGGCCGCGGAGCTGGCGTACGCCGAGGTACTCGCCGTGGGCGTCGAAACGGCCGGAATAGAAGAAGCCGTACGCTCCCAGGAAGGCTTCCGTGCGTGCTTGGGCGACCAGGGCTCGTTCTTCAACGCCAGCCGCAGCGCCGCTGGGCTGAATCCGCCAGGCGCCCTGGCCATTGAAGCCTCGCGCGCTGAGCCCGGCGGCGTCACGGGTTTCGACGCGCATGCCGTAGCGCAGCGTGTCGGACCAGCTTTCGTACTTCGCGCCGCCCTGATGGCCGGTCTCATGCCAGCCGCGAAGCAAGCTCCAGCCAGCGCCGCCCGAGGCCGCCCGAGCCTGAGCCAGCACACGTTTGGCGGCGGGCGAATAGCCCTGCAGGTTTCCCGTATCCTTGCTGTCAGCCTGGGCTCTGGGATGAGCCCGGGCGTGAGGCGCCGGACGGGCGTAGAACCCGGCGGCTGTCGCCTGCGGCGCAGCCACGATGGCACAGATCAGAGCGGCGCCGGCTGGCGCGGCAGCGAGCTTGCGAAGAGCTGGGATCATTTCGAGGGCGACCAACCCTCGAAGCTTGTCCACAATGCGACGCTCGCCCTCGGATTGGGGGAGATAAAGGTTCGGCGATCCGCGGAGGGCTCCATGCGGCTGCTGCTTAATGTGCTTTGGTTTGTTCTGGGCGGTTGGATTTCTGGCAGCTTGTGGCTGCTGGCCGGCGTGATCCTTGCGATCACCATCATTGGCCTGCCCTGGACGCCGGCTGCGTTCCGCATCGCAGGCTTCAGCTATTTCCCGTTCGGCAAGATGGTGGTCGATGGGCCTGCGGGGCCGGAGAGCGCATTACTAAACGTTCTGTGGCTGATCTTTGCCGGCTGGTGGCTGGCCCTGCACCACATCGTGCTGGCGATGGCGCTGGGCGTTACGATCATCGGGATTCCGTTCGCCTGGCAGCATGTCAAGCTCGCGATGCTGTCGCTGACGCCGGTCGGCAAGATGGTGATCGAGGTCTAGGCGCGGCCATGACGGCCGACTTCGCGCCAGTCTACGCCGAACTGCGCGGCCTGGTGCTGCGCGCCACGCCATACATGGTTGTGTCGAAGGACGGGCCAACCGGCCTGGAGTTGCTCGCGCCGTGGGCCCATCCGCGTAACACGCCCATGAGGTTTGGAGCCGTTCGGCCCGGGAAGGCCTATTTCAGCGTTCACCTGATGCCGCTCTATATGAACCCGGCCTTGCAGGCCCGCGCTCCGCCAGGATTGAAGGGGCGCACGCAAGGTAAGGCCCGCTTCAATTTCAGGACGATCGATCCCAATCGGTTTGCCGAACTGGAAGACTTCGCGCGGACTTGCGCCAAGGCCTACAAAACCCGCTTGTCATCTAACGCCTCAGCCGTGCGCGTGGCGGCGGCTGGGCTCCTGGACAAAGGTGCGCGGGCCAGCGGCGTGAGACTCGCGAAGGGCCGTTTCCATCTGGTCGGCCGGCATCGGGCGGGCGAACCAATAGCCTTGCATGCGGTCGCAGCCTGAAGCGCGCAGGATGATTGCTTGAGCCTCTTCCTCGACACCTTCAGCCACGATGCGAACGCCCAGGGCATGGGCGGCGTGCAGCATGGACGCCACCAGCTTGGCGACCCGACCGTCCTTGGCGACGTCGCAGATCAGCGAGCGGTCGAGCTTCACGGTCTGGATCGGAAGGTGCATCAAGGCGCGGAGGTTCGAATAGCCGGTGCCGAAATCGTCGAGCGCGATGCGCACACCCTTGGAATTCAGCCGCTCGATGTGTCGGCGTGAGAGCGCCAGGTCTTGCAGCAGAAAGGTCTCGGTGATCTCCACCGTTAGCGCAGTAGCTGGCAACGCGGTCTGGGCGAGCCGCCCGATAAGTTTGCGCGAGAAGGCAGGGTCGAGCAGATCGCGGGGTGAGACGTTAAAGGCGACGCCTTCGATAAGACCGGCTTCGACCCAGGGGGCAGCACGCTGGCAGCCCGCCTCGAAAACCGCCTCGTCAATGCGGCCGATCAAGCCCAGTTCCTCGGCCATGGGCACAAAGGCTCCGGGCAGCAGCAAGCCTTGTTCCGGGTGGCGCCAACGGGCCAGCACTTCCACGCCGACGATCTGGCCATCCTTGGCGTCGACCACCGGTTGGAACCAGGGCTCGATCTCGCCTGCAGGAATAGCGCGCCGAAGCTCTTCTTCCAGTGTGCGGCGGCGGCGGTTCTCATCGCGTAGTTCGGCGTCAAAGGCCGACCAGCGGCGGCCGCCCTGCATCTTTGCGCGATAGAGCGCCATATCGGCGAATCGCTGCAGATCTCCGGCCTCGGCCACATCGTCAGGATAGACTGCGACGCCCACCGATGCGCCCGGCGCGACTTGGCGGCCGTAAATCAGGTGCGGTTGAGTCAGGAGCTCGACAAGCCGGCGCGCGCGATCGGCCGCGCCCGGGCCGCTTGAGATCAAGGCGAACTCGTCGCCACCCAGCCGGGCCACCAGTTCATCGGCACGCGCATCGCGGCGCAGGCGCTCGCCGACTTCGGCCAGGAACAGATCGCCAGCGTGGTGTCCCAAGGTATCGTTGAGGTGCTTGAAACGGTCGAGATCGACGACGAAGAGACTGACCTGACTGCCGTCGGCCGCGGCGGCCTCGAGCCGCTCACAGAGGGAGGCTGTAAAGGCGCCTCTGTTGACCAGGCCGGTCAGGGAATCGGTTTGCGCAAGGCGCAAGGTGAGTTCCCGCTCAGACTCAAGCTGCGTAACGCGCGCCAGGAGTTCGTTAAGCTGATGGGCGCTGTCGGGCACGGTGGTGGAAGGCCTCAACCGGAAGACGATACTTCCGGTGAGTTAGCGCCAGCTAAGTGAACGCCCAATTGAACGACATGCCTAACAGACGATGGCCCGCAAGGCGCGTGCGTCCTGATCGGCTGACGTTGTCAGCCGAAAAAGCGCTTACGCCGCAGCAGGTTCCGCCTCGGGTGCGGGGACAGTGATCTGGTTTTCCCATCTGGCGACGACGGCGGCGGCGACGGAGTTGCCGACCACGTTGGTGGCCGAGCGGCCCATGTCGAGGAGGTTGTCAACGGCCAGGATGAGCAGCAGACCCGCCTCCGGCAGATGGAAGTAGATGAGGGTTGCGGAGATCACGACCAGCGAGGCCCGCGGCACGCCGGCGACCCCCTTCGACGTGATCATCAAGAGCAGCAGCATGGTGATCTGCTGGGAAATCGACAGCTCGATCCCATAGGCCTGGGCTACGAAGAGAGTTGCAAAGGTGCAGTACATCATGGTGCCGTCGAGGTTGAAACGATAAGAGGATCGGGCGATATGCGATAGCCGACTAAGGACGCTTCCGCGCCAATTTCGACTTCGCTCCCTTTTCTTCTCTTCGCGGCCTTCGCGTGAATTCTTCTCCTTCAAACGACCCCATGCGGCGAATGCGGCGCATGGGGTGGTTCGATCTCGGGTTCCTCCGGCGCGCCGAGCGTCCCCTCCCATTTCGCCACCACCGCCGTGGCGATGCCGTTGCCGATCACGTTGGTGGCCGAGCGCGCCATGTCGAGGAAGTGGTCGATCCCGAGCAGCAGCAGCAGGCCGGCTTCCGGAATGTTGAACTGGCCGAGCGTCGCGGCAATGACGACCAGCGAGGCGCGCGGTACGCCGGCGATGCCTTTCGACGTCACCATCAATACCAGCATCATCGTCATCTGCGTGGCCAGGTCCATATGGATGCCGTATGCCT
>JAYUBY010000126.1:0-1915 GCA_043740635.1 Alphaproteobacteria bacterium | reverse complement strand
TCGCGGTGAGGGCCCTATTATAGGCCTGCAGAAATCCTGGGCCGCTGTGCGAGTCGCGGCTGGCCTGCCGGGTCTCCGCATCCACGATCTGCGCCACAGCTTCGCCAGCTTCGCCATCGCGGACGGCGCCAGCCTGTTCATGGTCGGCAAGGCGCTCGGACACTCCGACACCCGCGTCACCGAGCGGTATGCCCACCTGCAGGGCGACGCGCTTGATGATCTCGCGGAGCGCGCTGGGCGCCGCATGGGGCGTGCCGAAAAGGCTAACGATGAGTGATCCAGCTTCAGGCCAACGAGGCGGCGCCCGAGCAGGGGCTGGTCGCAAGCGGGTCCTCACCTTCATGCAGCGGATCGAACTCGGCGCCTATTGCGAGGATCTTTGGACACGGGAGCGCCGCGGTGATCTGTCGGACCGCCTCTATCGACCTGCTCCTCACGATGAAGACGAGGCTGCTGAAGGCGATGACGGGGAACCCATCCTCGCGCTGAAACTGCCGGACAAGTTCCGGAAGGCCATCAAAAAAGTTCCGGTCGGCTTGAGTGACGATGAGGCGCAAGCCGCGCGTGATGCCGTGCCCGCGTGCAGGCATGATGCCGTAGTCTGGATTATGCCGCGTGGGGGGCCCGCGAACCTCGCGACAGCTGGTTTCAGCCCTGTCGTAGGTCAGCATAAGATCCGCGGGGCCGTTGCAGGCGCCGTCAGCGCCGGAGCCATCCGTCCGCTTAGTGGCCACGATGCAATGCGCGAAAATGTTCAGGTTTCTTGGACGCCCGCCGGGCACAGCGGTGCGATTGACCCCGATGGCGGGTGTCTGAGAAAGCTCGAAGTCTGACCCGCGGGATGCCGGTCACGGCCTATGGGGATTGGGTGGGATCTGGGTGCGGGCGGCGGTCAAGTCGGCGCTTGTTGTCGGCGAATCGAGCTGGCTGACGAGGGGCTGAAGCCGATGTCGTGGCGTCGGCGCGGCCGCTGGAAGCCCCGTCAGATGTGGTTGGGCGGTCTCGGGCGTGACGAGGACGCAGCCGCTGTCGCATCCGGCGCGTGGCCGGGCGCGGGAGAGCATTTCAGCGTTGGAGCCGGCGGCGATCCTCATGAGCTGTCGATCCTGAAGGCTGGCGGCGCGGGCGCGGTCCGAGGCGAGGATCCGCGCTCGAAGATCTCGATGAGGACCATGCGGCCGCCGCAGCAGGGGCAAGCGCCCGCAGTCTTGGCGTCGGCCTCGGACTCGCCGCTGGGCTCGACCACGGGCGCTGGCGGGACGTCGAACAGTGCGCGGGCCTTGGCCAGGTTGGCGGCGCGGGCGGTATTGGCGAAGAGGCCGTAGTGTTGGAGTGGACGACCCCCGACGGCATCAGTTGTGCCAGATTGAGGTTGTTAGACATTCACACAAGGGAGCCATCCGTGGGACAGATTATCAGAATTGGAATGGATACGTCGAAGGCTGTTTTTCAGCTGCATGGGGTGAACGCCGCTGAAGAGGTGGTGCTGAAAAGAAAGCTGCGCCGCAAGGAAATGGTGTCGTTTTTCGAGCGGCTGCCACCGACGGTAATTGCCATCGAGGCTTGCGGGGCCTCCCACCACTGGGCGCGGCTCTTAGGCGGGTTCGGTCACGAGGTGAAGCTGATCGCCCCGCAGTTGGCGAAGCCGTATGTAAAGCGAGGTAAGAATGATGCGGCTGATGCTGAGGCGCTGTGCGAGGCGATGAGCCGCCCGACGATGCGTTTCGTGCCGGTGAAAACGGCTGAGCAGCAGGCTGCGTTGATGTTGATGGGCGTGCGCGGGACTGTCAGGAATTTCGTGTGTGGCCGGGCATAATGGGAACGAAGGAGCATCCCGATGCCTGCAGGCAATAAGCCTAAGATAGCTGATGAACTGCTGGACCAGCTGTTGGATGGACGCAATGCCCAAGAGGCG
>JAYUBY010000125.1:0-2775 GCA_043740635.1 Alphaproteobacteria bacterium | reverse complement strand
GCAGGGTGAAGAGGCTGTCGGGATCGAGCACGTCAAAGCGGCCTCGGCGGGCCCAGCGCAGGCCGGCGGTGATATTGGCGCGCTCGGCGCGGTTTAGGTCGTCGCGGGTGACGATCCAGGTTGGGATCAGCCCAATCCGCTCCTCGGCCGTGAGGTTGGTGGCGGCGTCATCGCCGCCATACAGGTCCTCGCCGCTCAAGGCCCCGCCGCCCAGATTTCGCGGGGATCGAGCTCGTCCTCAATGAAGCGCCGCAGGCGCTCATCCTCGTCGTCATCGACCACGGCTTGGTCTTCCAACGCCATGGAGTGGCTGATCGCCTGAAGCTCACGGCGCGCGACCTGCCGCGCGGCCTGGTCGTAGATCTGCTCGAGGGGCTTGCGCGGCAGGAAGATGTAGACCAGCTCGCAGTCCAGCGCTTCGGCCACACGCCGCAGGCTGCTGAGCTGGATCGTGTCCTCCTGTTCGGATCGCTCCAGCTTCTGGACCGTCGGCTGGGTGACCCCCATTCTGGCGCCAAGTTGGCCCGCGGTCATCCCGAAGGCGTCGCGGATGGCGCGGATCCAGCCCCGCGAAGGGCGCCGACGGGTAAGCGCCTGGAAGGGCGTGAGCACCCGGTCGAGCGAGCGCCGCGCTTCGGCGGCCGATTTTCGCCGGTCCACAATATACCCTAAAGGCTGTTTTTCATTCGTTGAAACACACCCTATAGGCTATATATTACCGTTCAGTCTATGGCTTGTAGGCCATGAGGTGTATCCAGTCATCGCTTGCGCACCGTCAGCACAACCCGGTCAATCGCCACGCCCGCGGCTTCGGTGGCCAGCTTGATCGCCTCTACGTAGTCGCGCTTGATCCGGTCGGCGGCGATGCCGGTTGGCGTCGACAAGGTGATGACGCCATCGGCGATTCCGTGGAAGCCGACGCCGCCAAACCAGCTGCCGTGGGCACCCATCTTGATCAGCTTGAAGAGCTCGGCGTTGATCTCAGGCCAGGGCGCCTTTTCGGTGCCCGGCGCGAACATCAGCGGGTGCGGCGTAGGCACCGCCTCCGCCTCTTTCTCTGCTGGGGACTCGATCGGCGGTATCTCCCCCTTCTGCTTCAGGATTCTGGACAGGTTGAGCCGCAGGTCCGGCACGCCGCCGGACGGCTTGGTGGCGAAGGCGCCGAAGTAGGCGCAGGGGCTGCGGACCTCGGGGTCCTCCAGCGCGATGGTGACCACGCGGATGCCGTGGCGGGCCCATCCCCACTGCACCGACAGGCTGTTGTTCCGTTCCGGGTCCGGCAGTAGCGCGGCGGCGGCGATGCGGGCGGCGTCCTCCGGCGTGGCCGCGGATGGGTCTTTCAGGACGTGGTCCGGGACCAGCGGGGCCAGCCTCGGACAGATACGCACGGCGCTTTGAAGTTCCTGACGGACCATTTCCGCATGCACCGAGGGTCCAGGGTTCGCGCCGGCGAAACCGCTGGCTCCCCCTGGAGAGCCAAGGGCGCGGACCGTTCCGGTGCGCTGGGGTTGGCCCGAGGATTTGTTGATTTGGCCGCGCTCGGGCCGCGTAGCGGGCCGAAGGCTTGAGTTACGTCGCGGCGTAGCCGCGTCCGTCTCTCGTACAGGATAGTTAAAGTTCTTTTGGGACTGTTCTAGGTGAGTGAATCCAGGTGCCTGGGCGCTACATTTTGTCGGGAAGGCCACGGCCTCCTGATAGCGCGCGCGCCGGGCGGCGGAGGCCTGCCGGATCGCCGCATCGACGGCCTCTAGCTCGTCGAGGTGGGCCATCAGCGGGCGAAGGTCGTAGGCCTCCAGGCCGGCCGGGCGGTTAGCGCGATTGTAGTCGCGGACCATGAAGCCGGCCGCCTCTAGGCCCCGCCGGTTGGTGCGGGCCTGGCTCTCGCTGCAGCCGAGGTACTCGGCGATCAGGCCGGTCGAAGGCCAGACGCAGGCGATGTCCTGCTCAAGACGGTCGTCGTTCAGGTGCTCGACGTACAGCGTCAGGCGGTGCGGCGTCGTCAGCATCGGCGTGCCCTTGAGCACCGGCGGCGGCGACGCGGGCGATGCTCTCGCCCGGCCGCCATTCGCTCGAATGTGCGGTTTGCATATCGTCCCTCTAGGTTGGGACGAGGCCGTTTCGACGGTGCGAAACCGGCAGGTGTTGGAGACGCAAGTCTCCGTTTCCGGCCGAAATGCAACTTGCGTCGCTTTTGCGAACCTATAGTTTGGTATTTAGCGAAATACGGAATGTTCCATGTCCGAAGTCTACAAAGCCCTGGCAGATCCCACGCGACGCCGCATCCTGGAACTCCTTCGGGAGCGTGAGATGAGCGCCGGCGAGATCTCCGAGCATTTCAAGCTCGCCAAGCCCACGTTGAGCGGCCACTTCGCGGTGCTGCGCGAGGCCGGCCTGGTGAGTCCGGAAAAGACCGGCACGACGATTATCTACCGCCTCAACGTCTCGGTGCTGGAAGAGGCGCTGATGGCCCTGATGGGCGCGTTCAAATTCCTCGGCGCACAACCGCAGGCCTCCACGGCCAAGTCTCGCAAGGGAGAAGCGTAATGCGCATCACCAACGCTACCTGGATTGCCGCCGCCCTCGTTACAGCCGCCGTCGCCGCGGCGCTTTGGGCTTGGTACAGCCTGCCTGCCGGAGCCGGTGTGCCGCTCAACTATCTGGGTCTCGATGGCGTACGCCATCACACGATATCGCGCACGGCGCTCTGGCTGATCCCCGTGATTTCCGGCTTCGTGACCATCACGATGACATTCGCGCCGGGGTTCGAAAGGCATC
>JAYUBY010000124.1:0-2816 GCA_043740635.1 Alphaproteobacteria bacterium | reverse complement strand
GCCAGAACTCTCCTGGACAGTACGCTTTGCGACCTCGGCTCACTTTGGCGCTGAGCCGAGCCCCGCATTCAGGCTGGCCGACCTAGAGACCGGATTAAGGAAGCGCTGGGGGCAGTGATCAACATCATCTGCACGGAATGGAGGTCGATACGGGACGACACTCATGGTCGGTCTTTCCGCGCCGCCGATATGATAGCGTCGATGTCAGGTGTTGTCCGCGGCGTGCTCTTGTCCTCCTTTGTTTGTGCGTCGAGACGGACACCGAGAGCGTCCAGCGTTCGCAGAACGAGTCCAAGTTCAGCGCGGCTGCGCCCTTGCTCGATGTTAATGACCCATTGGCGGCTGACCCCGATGCTCAACGCGAGCTCGGCTTGGACTAGGCCGAGCTGCTTGCGTCGGTCACGAACAACAGCTCCTAGGTCGGTGGGGGTACGAATAAGCATATGGGCACCATGTCAGCGTTCAACGACATCTTACAAAGTCAGCGTTCGATAACAATGCCAATTGTGATTTTTACGCGACTTTCCCGTATGTGTAATCGAACGATGACATAATAGTATGTCGTGGTGCGGTGACATTGAAATCAAAGTGATTGGGCTCGCCGGCGGCGTACCCCCGGCCGGGGCATCAGCGTGCCCGACGTGCGCCGCCACCGGCCACAGTAGCCGTCCTAGGACGCGTTCATGGCGCGCCGATGCTCGCGGCTGTGGGTCTCGGCGAGGAGGGATACCGAGATCAGCGAGATGGCGCACAACACCACCATGTAGGCGGAAACCGCCATGCCGCTGCCATAGCGGGCGAAGAGGGCGGTGGCGATGATGGGGGCGAAGGCGCCGCCAAAGATGGCGCCAATCTGGTAGCCCAACGAAGCGCCAGAATAGCGGAATTCTGTGTCGAAGAGCTCTGCCATCAGCGCGGCCTGGGGGCCGTACATGAAGTCGTTGAAGATTGAGCCCACAGTGATCGCCAGCAGCATCAACGGAAATGCTCCGGTATCTAGCAGACGGAAGAAGGGCACCGCCCAGAGGCCCATGAGGACAGCGCCGGCCATGAACACGGTGCGCCTTCCGATCTTGTCGGACACCCATGCCATCAGCGGCAGGAAAGGCGCCGAGATCAGGCTGCCGAGCATCACCGCCAGCAGGATGGTCTGCCGTGGCACGTGAGGCGCGTGGTGGGCGTCAGTGGCATAAGCCAGTGCGTAGTTGATCATCACGTAGAAGGTGCCGTTGGCTGCGACGAAGGAACCGGCAGCCAGCAGGATCTCCTTGGGACGTTTCGCGATCACCTTGAGGATCGGCGAGCCCTTGGCCGCGCGAAGCATGGCCTTGGCCTTGTCGAAGCTGACACCTTTCTCGGCTGCTAGCGCCTTGGCGGCGACCTCTTGTTGCTGGGCCTCCAACGCCTGCAGGGCCTGGAATTCCGCGGTGTCCTCAAGCTTGAGCTGCACATAGAGGCCCAACGCCACGAGCAGGATGGAGAGCAGGAACGGAATCCGCCACGCCCAGATCAGGAAACTCTCGGGCGCGACGGTGGCGCCCATCACCAGGAAAATCAGGTTCGCCAGCACCACGCCCGCCGGCACGCCCATCTGGGCGAAGCTCCCGAAGAGGCCGCGCTGCTTGGGCGGCGCGTTCTCGAAGGCGAGCAACATGGCTCCACCCCATTGGCCACCGACCGCCAGGCCCTGGACAAAACGCAACGCGATTAGAAGCAGCGGAGCAAGGACTCCCGCGGTGGCATAGGAGGGGAGTAGGCCGACCGCTGTGGTCGCCAAACCCATCATTAGCAGCGCAGTGACGAGCGCGCGCTTGCGACCGAACTGGTCGCCGAAGTGTCCGAAAATGACGCCGCCCACGGGCCGCGCGATGAAGCCAACCGCAAACGTTGAGAATGCCGCCAGCTGAGCCACTGCGGGCGGCAGGGTCGAGGCGAAGAACAGCTTTGGGAAGACCAGCGCCGCGGCGGTCCCGTAGATGAAAAAGTCGTACCACTCGATGCTGGAGGCCGCGAGCGAGGTCATAGCGACCTTAACGATGTTGATCTTGACGGGCGCTGCGCCGGCGGCTGCGGTCATGAAGAGTCCCCCAGGGTGGTTGCGCGGAGTCGCCCCGCACTTGCGCGAATGGGTAGCGCAGCCGCAGCAATTGGGTAAGCCGGTTCCTTAGGAGATTTTCGGCTCGTCGCCGCGCCAGGTTTCCAGCGTCGAGCCGAGGGCGATCTTCAGCGGACCCAGCCAAGGTTCATAAGCGCGCCATTGCTCAAGGCCGCCCCGGAAAATTGGACGGCGCACCTGTTCGGAGCTCACCGTGCGAACCGCGCGCGCGTTCTCATAGAACCTCAGACAGGCCTCCTCAAAGGGTAGGCTGCAATCGTCAAGGAGGCGCCGGACCGCAGCCTCGGGGTCCTCGACCAAGTCCTCATAGATCACCCGGTGCACCCGGCCTGGCAGGACGGCGTCGAAGTGAGCCATCAGTTCCACATAGTCGCTGTAGTAGCGGCCCAAATCGGTGAGATCGTAGGAAAAGGATTGGCCCTGCGCGAAGTGCTGTTTGAACGCGGAAAAACAAACGCCTAGTGGATGGCGGCGCACGTCGATGATCCGGGCGTGGGGCAAGATCAGATGGATCAGGCCAACGTGCTGGAAGTTATTGGGCATCTTGTCGACGAAGAAGGGCCGCTCGAGATGTCGGTGGACCTGCGTCGTTTCAATGTAGGCGTTTCCGAATGCGGCCAATGCGGGCCCCTCCAGATCGGCCAGGGCCTCCGGATAGTCCCGGCCGAAGCCGCGCGCGATCTGGCCGATGTCCGGCAAT